>NZ_CP012898.1:3280000-3636250 GCF_001310225.1 Pseudalgibacter alginicilyticus
ATTATAGTAATCATGTTCATTTTTTCAATATGTTAAGATATTTGTTCATCTAAAATGATGAACGCTGGAAGCTAAAGGTCTAAAGATCGATAGCAAACAGCTATGACTTAAGGTGGTTATAGCGACGGGGCTCACCTCTTACCATTCCGAACAGAGAAGTTAAGCCCGTTAGCGCCGATGGTACTGCATTTGTGGGAGAGTAGGTCGTTGCCTTTTTTAGAAACCCTTCATAGTAATATGAAGGGTTTTTTGTTTTATAAAATCTCTAACATGTAATTGCTTGGAGATTTTTTTGGTTTTACTGAAAATATATTACATCTATAGTCAGAGTTTAGATCATAATGGGGCCCGCTAAGCTTTTAATTAGTTATTCACTAAATTTGATTTTGTTAATTATATGTTATACTCGTTTTTGATAGTTGTTCAAAATATTTTTAAATTAGTATATGAAAAAAATTCTATTTGGTGTTGCTATTACCTTAATTGTTTTGTTTACTTTCAAGTATTGTGATTCAAAAGAGCAAGATAAAATTGTACTTTATGAAAGTTCAGATCTTATTCAAAAACAAATTAAAAACGTAGGTAAATTAATTGTCACAGAAGGGCATTTTAGTGAAGTGTTTAATTACAGAAATTCAAAAGAAATATTAAGTTCTTATTTTACTTTAGAAAAAAAGGCATTGGTTGTTGTAAATGCAGAAGTAACGGTTGCTTATGACTTAAGTAAAATTGAATTTAAGCTTGATGAGTCAGCTAAGACACTTACTATTTTAAGCATTCCAAAAGAAGAAATTAAAATAATTCCAGATTTAGAATATTATGATGTGCAATCTGATTTTTTTAATCCATTCGAAGCCCAAGATTATAATGATATAAAAGATATAATAAAAGCATCACTTAACAAGAAAATAGAAACTTCAGATTTAAAGATTAACGCAAAAAATAGGTTAATAAGTGAATTATCAAAATTCTATATTCTCACAAATTCTTTGGGATGGACTTTAAAATATCACGAACAACCAATAACATCCATGGAATCCTTTCAGTTCATTAAATTGTAGTTTTTTGCTAAACTATGCCATCCCCCTCCATTAGTTGCTTCTATATTATTAATATTTAAAAATTTCACAGCTTTTGAGGCTCTAACACCAGCTTCACAACAAACAACAAAGGCTGTATTCATTGCTTTAAGTTTATCAATATGATTGTGTAAATCTTGTAACGGTACGTGGACAGAATTTGGAATAGCACCAGCATCAAATTCTTTTTTAGTTCTAACATCTAAGATTACTGCGTCGTTTTCTAAAAACAACTGTATTTGTCTTTTTTTTGCTCCAAAAATGAAATCCCAAAAACCCATTGTATCAATTTGTTACAAATTACTAAAATATTTAAAAAGATGATGATATAGGATATCATAATCTCATCTATTTTTTGTGTATATTCATGCCTTTGTTAATATAGATTAAAATGATTCAGCCATACGTTACCTTAGATATTAAAAATGAAGTTGGTTATATTGAATTTTTTCATCCTAATAGAAATTCATTACCCAGTGAAATATTATTTCTTTTAAAACAATCTATTGAAGAGGCTGGAAAAAATGAAGCTATAAAAGTGATTGTTTTAAAAAGTGGCGGTGATAGAACTTTCTGTGCAGGTGCTAGTTTTAATGAAGTTATGGCAGTGAATTCGCCTGAAGAAGGACGTGTTTTTTTTTCAGGGTTTGCTCATGTCATTAATGCTATGCGGAATTGTCCTAAAATTATTATAGGGCGTATACATGGTAAAACAGTTGGAGGTGGCGTTGGTTTAATAGCGGCAACAGATTATTGTTTAGCCAATACATTTGCTTCTATTCGATTGAGTGAGTTAAGTATTGGTATTGGTCCTTTTGTTATAGAACCAGCCGTTTCAAGAAAAATAGGGTTATCTGCAATGTCTCAAATGACTATTGATGCAGAAACTTTCTTTTCAGCTGAATGGGCAAAAGATAAAGGTTTGTATGCTGATATTTTTGAAGATACCGAAACTTTAGACATAGCTGTAAAAGTGTTAGCAGAAAAATTGAGTAAATACAATCCTGAAGCATTAAGTAGAATGAAATCTGTTTTTTGGGAAGGCACATGCCACTGGGATAAATTATTATTAGAACGAGCTGAGATTAGCGGTAAATTAGTATTAAGCGAGTTTACAAAAAAAACATTAAAACGTTTTAGATAGTTTTTGAGTAATTAATAATACATTATTGAACAAAAACTATTGAAACTTATATTGCTTATATCGCTTTTTATATCATTTCTTTAGAATTTAATATTCTAAAGAAATGGGAATAAACGGATGCTGATACTCCCAAAATTTAGAGCTGTTGGATAAGGAAAATAGCTTTGAAATTCAACTATAGATTTTAAAATGAACATGTCAATTAAATGTGACTTATTATATTAAAAATAAGTATAAGGTTGAGTTTTTCGTGATATTTAAGTCTACTAAGATTAATATAGCAACTTCGATAAGCTCAACCTGATAAATTAAATATAACTATTCATGTGGTTATCTCTTCTTTGGGAGAATTAATTTTAATTCTATGAGTTTTAATATTTAGAATAATTACTTTGATAAAATTTATTGTTGTGCTCCTGGAGGATATTGCTCCATAATTTTAGCTACAAATTCATTAATCCGCTCATCTTTCTTTTCAACGTTTTGTGTTAGATAGCCCGTACCCATACCTTGCCAAACTAATTCTTTTTTATCAGCATCAATTAAATCAATATATAAAGCTCCCTGTGAAGAAGTAGATACTGATGGTTGCAAATGGTTGTAGCCCCATCCCCAAGGACCGTAACCACCCCATCCCCAGCCACCGTAGCCCCAGGCATTGTTATAAACATCTACACGTTGGTGTGATTTTGTAAATAGGCTTACAAGCAAATCTGGGGTTTCAGATTTTGTAAAACCTTTAGATAACATTTCAGCCTCAATAGCACGAAGAATTCTGCGTTTGTCGAGATCGCTAATTTCAACTTTATCAATACCAGTTTTATAGAAAGCAAAGGTTTTGTATTGATTAAAATTAGCACTTTTATCATAATCGGTTGCAACTTTTACCGAGCTACAAGAGCTTATTACAAGTAATATTGCTATAAGTGGTAACATGTAAACTACTTTTTTCATAACATTTTTATTAGTTTGTTAATAACAATTTTGTTTAAAACATCAATAATCATACCATTTGTGGTCAATTATTTTGTTTTGTAAGCGTTGTTTAAAGTTAAGTAAATTTGGTGTATGTTTATTTTTTTAATTATATGCGCTTTTTATTGTAACCATAAGGGCAATGTTTGCAGTGACTTTCACAACAATAACCTCGTTTTAAGTGATATTGTTCTGTAAAACATTTGTAACCTTGTGGCGTTAAGTAAAAATCACCCTCTTCAATAGGAATTATTTTTTTCATATATAACAAAGATAATGTAAATTAAAGAAATTATTTATTGATTTGAATAATCAAGATTTCTTAAATTGTTATTCTAAATACCTCGACAATTATAAGAAAATTTTAAAATAAGTTTTTCTGGAATATTTTTTTACAAGCTTCAATAATGATTTTTATTTCTAAATATTTAGTTCCTAATGGCTATTTGGGCATTACGATTTTTCCCTTTGTGTTTTTAAAATATAAAGGACTTAGAGAAGATACTGTTTTAATTAATCATGAAAATATTCATTTAAAACAGCAATTGGAAATGCTAATTATTCCTTTTTATCTGTTTTATGGTATTGAGTTTTTGATACGCTTATTTCAATATGAAAATAGCTATCTAGCGTATCGTAATATTTCATTTGAAAGAGAAGCTTTTTTTAATGAATCTAATTTGAACTACATAAAACGGCGTAAGTTTTGGAGTTTTTTAAAGTATCTTCGCCAATATGATTTTTAAGTTGCAAAATAGCATTAACCAACGTGTCGTTGTGCCATCAGGTTTTGGCGTGGAATTATATATGAAACGAGAAGATGCTATTCATCCATTCATTTCTGGAAATAAATATCGTAAGTTAAAGTATAATATTGAAGAAGCCCAAAAGTTAGGCTTTAAAAAGCTTCTTACCTTTGGAGGTGCTTATTCCAATCATATAGCAGCGGTAGCATTTGCAGGAAAAACATTTGGTTTTGAAACCATTGGAGTTATACGAGGTGAAGAGGTAGGGGGTAAAATTCAAGAGAATAGCACTTTGTTATTTGCACAATCTTGTGGAATGCAATTTGAGTTTGTTTCTAGAGAAGTATATCGTAATAAAAATTCAGAAGATTTTATTGAGTCGTTAAATCATATTTATAAGGGTTTTTATTTAATACCTGAAGGGGGTACTAATTTGTTGGCTGTAAAAGGCTGCGAAGAAATTTTGATACAATCAGATATTAATTTTGATTATATTAGTTGTGCAGTTGGTACTGGGGGGACCATTTCTGGAATTATAAATTGTTCACAACCTCGTCAGCAAATTTTAGGTTTTCCTGCTTTAAAAGGCAGTTTTTTACAAGAAGATATTAGTAAATTTGCAAATAAATTAAACTGGAAACTTATTCTTGATTACCATTTTGGTGGATATGCAAAAACTAATGATAAGTTGATTCACTTTATCAATGATTTTAAAAAAGAAAATAGTATTCCATTAGATCCTATTTACACAGGTAAAATGATGTATGGTATTTTCAATTTGATAAAAAAGGGTTACTTTCCTGTGGGGTCTAAAATATTAGCCATTCATACAGGAGGATTACAAGGCATATTAGGAATGAATAAAACTTTAAAACATAAAAAAAGACCTTTAATTGAATAATATAATGAATAAAATTGTGGTAATATTTTTTGTTGGAATATTAATTTTTAGTTGTGGTTCCAAGAAACGAGTGGTTCATAAAAGACAAGATAACAGAACGAATACAGAGCAAAAGGATAACATGAACACTCCTACTAATGTTCCTAAAGTAACAACAAAAACCTATGCGAATGCTACTGAAAAATATATTGATACTTTTAAGGAAATAGCTCAAGAGGAAATGCGCTTATACAATATTCCTGCAAGCATAACTTTAGCACAAGGTATTTTAGAATCGGGTTCTGGTAATGGCAGACTTTCAGTAGAGGCTAATAATCATTTTGGAATTAAATGTCATAATTGGACGGGTGATAAAATTTATCATGATGATGATGAAAAAGGCGAGTGTTTCAGAAAGTATCACGATGCTAAATATTCTTATCGAGATCATTCATTGTTTCTAACAATGAGGTCTCGTTATTCTAAACTGTTTACGCTTAAAAAAGGTGATTATAAAGGATGGGCAAAAGAATTAAGAGCTGCGGGTTATGCAACAGACAAAAAATATCCTCAAAAATTAATTAGTTTGATTGAGCGGTATAATTTGCATGAGTACGATAAAGAAGTTTTAGGACACGAAACTTATCATAAAGAAGTAGAACATAATCATGTTAATGGGGATGAAAATCAAATGGCAAACAATGAAGAGCATGTTGTGTCAAAAGGAGATACTTTATATTCAATTTCAAGAAAGTATAACTTAACAGTAGAGGAGCTTCAAAACATGAATGGTTTGCGGAATACAAACATAGGAATAGGTCAAGTTTTAAAGGTTAAGTAATTAATTAGAATATAAAAAAATATGATTTATAAAAGAAGTAGTGCCCTATTTGCAGAAGCTGAGTGTGTTATTCCAGGTGGAGTAAATTCACCAGTTAGAGCTTTTAAAGGAGTAGGAGGAACACCCATTTTTGTAAAAGAAGCTAAAGGAGCATATTTATATGATGAAGATGGTCATAAGTTAATAGATTACATTAACTCTTGGGGACCGATGATTTTAGGGCATGCCTATGAACCTGTTGTGAAAGCTGTTATTGAAAAAGCTAAAAAAGGAACTTCTTTTGGGATGCCAACAGAAATTGAAACTCAAATTGCAGAATTAGCTGTTTCCATGGTACCTAATATTGATAAAATCCGTTTTGTAAATTCAGGAACAGAAGCTTGTATGAGCGCTGTACGCTTGGCAAGAGGTTTTACTGGAAAAGATAAAATTATTAAGTTTGCTGGTTGTTATCATGGTCATAGCGATTCTTTTTTAATTCAAGCAGGTAGTGGTGCTAGTACATTTGGTGTACCTAACAGTCCTGGAGTTACTAAGGGTACCGCTAAAGATACCTTATTAGCTACATATAATAATATAGAAAGCGTAAAAGCTCTTATTGAAGATAATCAAGAAGAAATAGCGTGTATTATAATTGAGCCTGTTGCAGGTAATATGGGCTGTATTCCTCCAAAAGATAATTTTTTGCAAAAGTTGAGAGATTTATGTGATGCCCATAACATTCTTTTGATTTTTGATGAAGTGATGACAGGTTTTAGATTAGCCAGAGGAGGTGCGCAAGAATTATTTAACATAAAGGCAGATATTGTTTGTTTTGGAAAAGTAATTGGCGGCGGTTTACCTGTAGGAGCTTTTGCTGCAAGAAATGAGATTATGGATTATTTAGCACCTTCGGGACCCGTATATCAGGCAGGAACTTTAAGTGGTAATCCATTGGCTATGGCAGCAGGCTTGGCTATGCTTACTGAATTGAATAATGAGGTAGAAATATTTAAGCGTTTAGAAGAAAAAACAGCTTATTTACATAAAGGAATAGCTAAGGTTTTGAGCAATAATGCTGTTGTTAATACCATTAATAGAATGGGATCTATGATTTCTGTACATTTTGCTAAGGGAGATGTGGTGGATTTTGATTCTTCTGCCAAAGGGAATAATGACACATTCAAGAAATTTTTTCATGGCATGTTACAGCGAGGCGTTTATATAGCTCCTAGTGCTTTTGAAACTTGGTTTATTACCGATGCATTAACCTATGCAGATTTAGATGATACGATTGCTGTTGTTAATGAAGTGGTAAAAACATTATAAATGATAATATAAAAAAGCATTTCTGATTCAGAAATGCTTTTTTTTAACTAAACTAAATTAACTAATACAGCGGGTAATAATTACCCTTGTTTTTTTCTGTTTGCACGGTTTCCTTTCCCTCTTTCACCTCTTTCACCATCTCTGTTCATGCGTTCTTGAGATTTTTCCCATTTTTCATATTGTTCATCATTTAAGATGTTTTTCATTTTAGCTTTTTCGGCTATTTGCTGATCTAATCTCTCATTCATCATTTTAACACGATCTTCTTGAGAAGGTCTTTCATTAGATTCATTTTCTTTCTCGGCTTGACGAGCCTCCATTTTAGCTTTCATTGCTGTTGCTTTTTCTAAATTCAATTCTTGGATAGCTTTTTGTTGCGATGCATTTAAATCTAAATCAAGTGTCATTTTTTTTGTTTGCAAGGTGGCAATGTCTTCGGCAGATAATTTTTGAAATTGCTCAAATCTACCCTTTTTTGATTCATCATTGCTTCTTTTCTGAGCAGTTGCTTGTAATGTAACAAAGGCAAGTGCTATTAATACTAATTTTTTCATTTTTTTATTATTTTAAGTTTTTGTGCTAATAGGACTCTAGTATTTTTAAAAAGTTTAAAAGAGGTAACGTTTTTTAACGTGATATTAACTAAAAAAATATTAATAAAGAGTGAGAACTATAATGAAATAGGGAATTTTAAGCTAATTCCTGTTTGGAGATCAGGAGCATTATTTACTAAAAGATCTTCTTTAAGATACAGAGATAATTTATAGTTTGGTCTACCATAGGTATAAATAAAAGTCCAAACGGATAGTGTTTTATAAAGTGTACTAACACCATGATGCCAACCGCCATTAATTTCTTCCCACTTGCCTATTAGTTTATAATAATTGGCTTCTTCTAATTTATTATATCTGCTTTGAAGTTGGTAGTTGACACCAAAGGAGTGGTAATTTTTGGTTTTTGTGTATTTGGTATATTCAATATTTGTTTCCATACTTCCTAAAAAAGGATTGTTTCCTAAATCTATCTGGTCTTTAAAATTAACTACATTTTTTCTAAGTAGACTTAAACCAATGCCTATATTAAATTCATCAATATTTTTAATTGTAATTTTTTTTATACCATTTATAGAAATTCCTAAATCTAAAGAAGAATTGTATTTTGAAGTATTTAATCCTATATGAGAACCTAAATTAAAGTGAAGATTTTTTGTAGAATTAAATAAAAAAGAAGGATAATAAAAGTGATTGAATTCAATACCGCCAATAAAAAAATCGTTATTATGAAGCTCTAAAACCATACCATTTCTGTCAGTATATTTAAAGTTAACTTGGTTTAGTCCATAATACCGCCTGCCATAAGGGTCTTCTCCTCCAGCTATATTACTGTGAAACCATTCAATACTTTCATCACTAGTAAAAAATGAAAATGGATATTTGCCCTTAGTAATTAAATATGATCTTAATGAAATATCTAATTCATTTTTTTTGTTCAGGGGTATTTCAATATTTAATCTAAACTCTTTAATTACCGCATCTATTATAATATTCATATAGTCAGCAGGTGTAGTTTCCTGGTCAATAAAATTGAAATGTCTTAGATTCCATAAGGTGTTACTTAGCGTTTCCCTAACCATAGGATCTTTAGGGATGTAAGTTTCTAAAAAGGGATGAAAGGTATTACCACTAGAATAATTTAAGGACAGTGTGGGGTTTTTTGTTGGCGTTATTTTAAAATTTTGATTTATTCGAGCACTAAAAATACCAAAATGATGTAGGCTTAAAATATGAGGTTTGTCTATACCATTTTTTATTTTTAGTGTGTCTTTCTGTTGTGCAGATATAGCAATGCTAAATAAAAAAAGGGGAATAAAATATTTTTGAAGCATTACACAGAAATAATTTAAGTTTTAATATAATAGATTGGTAATTTGTTTGAAATAGGTTATTTATAATACAGGTTTTATTTCTATTAAATATGCTGATCAATAAGAATGATATTACCATCTGGATCTGAGATAATAAAATTTGCAGGTCCTGTTGTTGATTCATTAGCCTCTGTTAATAGCTTTGTATTTTTGTTTTTAAGATGTTTCTGTATGTCTCGAACATCATCAAAATTTTTTAGTTTATTAGCATTTTCATCCCAACCAGGGGTGAAGGTTAAAATATTACTTTCAAACATGTCTTGAAATAATCCAATGCGTGCATTTTCATTTTTCATAATAAGATACTTTTTTTCAATAGACCCAGCAAAAACTGTAAAACCAAAATTTTCGTAAAATGTTTTAGAGGTGATAAGATCTTTAACATTTAAACTGATTGAAAATGCTCCTAATTTCATGAGGTATATGAATAGTTTACTGTTTTAAAAATACAAAAAAGGAATTAACTTTAGTTAATTCCTTTTTAATATGGTGTAAAAAATAATAGCACAAAACAGAAAAAACGCTAAATGATTTTTACTAATAAATCATCATCTGTTTTTTCAACTTTAGCCAATTTGTGTTTAGTTAATCCTTTAATCCCCTTATCCCAAGCTTTGTTGCTTAAACCAGATTGTGTTTTTAAATCTGTAAGCAACATACTTTTTTGTGATTTTAAAATGGTAAAAATAATTTTTTCATTATCGTTTAATTCTACCTTTTTCTCAGGACGCATTTGTGGAAAAAATAATACTTCTTGTATAGATTGGTTATTGGTTAAAAACATAATTAATCGATCCATACCAATTCCCATACCAGATGTTGGGGGCATCCCGTATTCTAAGGCCCGTAAAAAATCTTCGTCAATAAACTCGGTAGCTTCATCATCACCTTTTTCAGCAAGTTTCAACTGATGTTCAAAACGTTCACGTTGATCAATTGGGTCGTTCAACTCACTATAAGCGTTTGCAATTTCTTTACCACAAACCATCAATTCAAAACGTTCTGTTAATTCAGGGTTATCACGGTGCTCTTTACATAACGGACTCATTTCTTTAGGATAGTCTGTAATAAAAGTAGGTTGTATGTAATTACCTTCGCATTTTTCTCCAAAAATCTCATCAATAAGTTTTCCTTTTCCCATCGTATCATCAACTTCCACTCCTAAATTTTTTGCGGCCTGTCTTATTTCTGCTTCCGTTTTGCCTGTAATATCAAAGCCAGTAAAATGCTTAATGGCATCTGCCATGGTTACACGTGCATATGGGGCTTTAAAATCTATTTCTTTATCTCCAAAAGTAACTTTTGTAGTGCCGTTTACTGCCATAGCACAATGTTCTAATAGTTGCTCGCAGAAATCCATCATCCAATTATAATCCTTATAAGCTACATAAATTTCCATAGCTGTAAATTCTGGATTATGGGTTCTGTCCATGCCTTCATTTCTGAAGTTTTTAGAAAACTCATATACGCCATCAAAGCCACCAACAATCAAGCGTTTTAAATACAGTTCATTAGCAATTCGCATATAAAGTGGAATATCCAAAGCATTATGATGTGTAATAAATGGTCGTGCTGCGGCACCTCCTGGAATAGGTTGTAAAACAGGTGTTTCTACTTCAAAATATCCAGCCTCATTAAAGAAGGAACGCATAGCATTAAACAATTTGGTGCGCTTAACAAACACGTTTTTCACCTGTGGATTTACTACCAAATCTGCATAACGTTGTCTGTAGCGTTGTTCGGCATCAGTAAAAGCATCATACACAACACCATCTTTTTCCTTGGGCAAAGGCAATGGTTTTAAAGCTTTGCTTAACAACGTAAAATCTTTAACACGAACTGATTTTTCGCCGACTTTGGTTGTAAATAATTCGCCTTCAACACCCAAAAAATCACCAAAATCTAGAAGTTTTTTAAAAACATCGTTATATTTAGTCTTATCTTCCCCTAAACAAATTTCATCACGATTAAAATATACCTGCACTTTCCCTTCTGCATCTTGAAGTTGAGCAAAAGAAGCTTTTCCTTGAATTCTAACAGCCATTAATCTACCGGCAATTACGACTTTTTTTCCTTCTTGAAAAGTTTCTTTAACCTGTTTTGAAGTATGATTTACAGGGTACAAATTTGCTGGGTATGGATTAATTCCCAATTCTCGTAATTTTGTTAACTTTTCTCTGCGTACAAGCTCTTGCTCTGATAATTGCGACATATTCTATATTCTTGTGTAAAATTTAAACGCACAAAGATAAACATTTGATTTGCGATTTACGACGATTGATTTATGATTTTTTAGGGTGATATTTAGGTGTTGTCTATATTTTAAATCCACTAAAAAAAGCCTGTAAAAGAGAAAAATAATAAAATAATCAGTTTTATTAATGCTTAAATTAATGCTAAGTAGAATTAAATTTTATAAAAAGTATTAGCAGTACAAGTAAGCACAATCCTAAAGAAAACCTGTAACAATTTGCTAATTTTACCGTCATATATATAATTGAAAAAAATATTTTTAAATTATAAATCAGAATATGAGTTTTTGGAGAGTTTTACTATCAATTATTTGTCCACCTTTAGCTGTAATTGATAAAGGCTGTGGTTCCATCGTTATTGTATTTTTATTATGGCTTTGTGGATGGGTGCCAGGAGTTATTGCGGCTTTAGTTATACTTAATAACCCTACGAATTAGCATCCAATTTTTGTGTATATTAATAATTAATAACATTAGGGATGGTTTTAGATTTCTTTATAGTTTGTGAATTTGCGTTATAAAAAATGTAATTTTGTAACCTCATGAATAAGACTATACAATTACAAGATTTAGGTTTAAAAGATTATAAAGAGACTTGGGATTACCAAGAGGAATTATTTAGAGATATTGTAGATTCAAAAATTAAAAACAGGAAAGAGAATATTAGTTTACCAACTAAAAATCACTTTTTGTTTGTAGAGCATCCTCATGTTTATACCTTGGGTAAAAGTGGCGATATTTCAAATCTATTAGTTGATGAAGCTCAACTAAAAGCCAAAAATGCCGTTTTTTATAAAGTAAATAGAGGTGGTGATATTACTTATCATGGACCAGGGCAAATAGTAGGTTATCCCATTTTGGACTTAGATAATTTTTTTACTGATATCCATAAGTACCTTCGTTTTTTAGAAGAAATGATTATCCTAACATTAGCAGAGTATGGATTAAAGGCAGAACGTAGTCCTGGTGAAACAGGAGTATGGTTAGATGTTGGTACGCCCTTTGCACGTAAAATTTGTGCTATGGGAGTTCGAGCTAGCCGGTGGGTAACCATGCATGGCTTTGCGTTAAATGTAAATGCTAATTTGGGATATTTTGATTTAATGATTCCATGTGGCATTCGTGGAAAAGCAGTAACTTCTTTAAATATAGAATTAGCACAAAAAACGGTAGATGAAAATGATGTTAAAGAGAAATTGTTAAAGCATTTTTCTATACTTTTTGAAGCAGAATTTTTTTAGGTGTGTTTAGCTTAAGTTAGTTTTATTAATTATAATTTAAGTAATTAAACAGAAAGCTTAAATAACGAGGATTCATTCCTACAGGTCTTTATTGAACTACTTACTACAAAAACATGTAAATTTACTTGTTTTTTACAGTTGTACCTTGTTTTGTTATTTCTTATCAATTTCTTTTTCAATTAATTGAATCAATTCAAGTTGCAGTTGTTGTAAATATTTATATAAACTAATAAAACCTTTCTGAGTATTTATATATATAATAATTGTTTCTCTAAATGTATTGTCGTCCATAAGAGTATTCAAATCCAGCGGTTTTGATTCTCTATATCCTATATTTTTAACTTTAGATATCAATTGAGGTAATAATAAAGAATATTTCATCGCTTCTATATGTTCCGATTCCATTCTTTGTACGAATGGATATTGTTGTGCATATTACTCTTGAATTTTACCACGTAGACTATCATTTTTGATAAGATCAAAACCTATTGATTTTAAGTTTTCATAACTTGAACGTACAACAGCAATTTTACTCATGTAATTTTTTAAATTATTATAGTGAGTAGCCATTGAATCATCCCAAATTGTTCTATTATCAAGTTGATTTAGAATAGCTTCTGATGACTTTAGTGCTTTTGTGTTACGTGCTATATTACCGGCCATTCAATTGAATCAGTTTTAAGATTTTTATGCATTTCAATTAATATTTTATATTCTTGAGTATCTCTTTTATACTCGATATTCCAAGTGCTTATTTGGAGTGCAATTAATATTCCAATGACCACAAGTACAATTTCTCCAATTGCGTAAATCAGATACTTACTGATCTTATTTTTAGTAAGTGATTTTTTACGAATGTTTCTGAAGAATTTAATCATTGAGTATTATAATTTTTTAATGAAATACAACTTTAATGGTATAATCTTATTCACTTGCCAAAATTTTAGAACTTTTAAGAAAATAATTGGTTTAATACTTCTCAGGTACAAAAGTTTGATAATCCATTGGAGGTCGCACATAAGCTTTGTAGTCGGGTAATTCTGGTAATTCTACAGGTTTTATATCCATGCTTTTATAAGGAATTTGACTTAAAACATGACTAATGCAATTTAAACGTGCTTTTTTTTTGTTATCTGAATTTACTACGTACCATGGTACTTGCTTAGTGTCTGTATGTGCAAACATATTATCTTTAGCTTTAGAGTATTCTAGCCAACGGGAACGTGATTCTAAATCCATAGGACTAAATTTCCAACGTTTTAAAGGGTTGTTAATACGGTTTTTAAAACGCCGTTCTTGTTCTTCATCACTTACAGAAAACCAGTATTTTAAAACAGTAATTCCAGACCTTACCAACATACGTTCAAATTCTGGGCACGATCTTAAAAACTCATCATATTCTTCACTACTGCAAAAACCCATTACTTTTTCTACACCTGCGCGGTTGTACCAACTTCTGTCAAAAAGTACAATTTCACCAGCAGCGGGTAAATATTGGACATACCTTTGGAAATACCATTGTGTTTTCTCTTTTTCAGTTGGTACTCCTAATGCAACTACTTTACATACTCGGGGATTTAAAGGTTCTGTAAATCGTTTTATAGTACCTCCTTTGCCTGAAGCATCTCTACCTTCAAAAACAATAACCACTTTTAATCCTTGCTTTTTAACCCATTCTTGAAGATGTACTAATTCTGTGTGTAATTTTGCTAATTCTAAGTCGTAGTTGAATTTTTTGTTTGCCATACTTATTTTTAATAAAACAAGTTACTAAAAAAATAAAAATGACTTACAATCAGTGTTCCTTTTTGTGGGTTCTATCTTTAATTTATAAAGATTCTTCTTAATTCTAATATAAAAAAAATATTTTGTAATTCATGTTTTCTTTCGGTAGCATTGCTTAATTATTTCATTATGAATTCAATTGTTAATTAAACAAAACCTTAATCGTTCATAATAACATTTACGTTTTCTGAATTAATAATATCTATAGGTAATAATAAGTTTGAAGGAATTTTTTTGTCAAAGAGAAAATGTTCAACTAAAAATTTAAGTCCTAAATAGGCTTGTTGTCTTGGATGTTGATGAATTAAAAAATCAATAGTACCCTTTTTTAAGTGTTTAATATTTTCATTTAATAAATCGTACCCTACTAAAGCAATTTTTTTATTTGTTATTTTTTGAATTACATCTGCTACTTGGTAGGTTTTAGAAGTTGTAACAAAAATTCCTGTTAAATTAGGGTGTTCATCAATAAATTTAGTAAGAACACTTTCAAAATCAGGTAACTTTAACTTTTCTTTTAAAATAGTGAAATCCGATGAGTTTAGTTCGTTAAAATAATTTTCAAAGCCTTTTTCCTTTTCTTGCATAAATACCGCATTTTCATAATTTTCATTAATATGAAGAATGGCAATATCACCTTTAGGAACAATACAGTGTAGTAGTTTAGCAGCAACACGGCCACTTTGAAATAAATCTTGACCAATGAAGTTTTTTACGGAACCAAATTCAATATTATTATTGAACGTAGAAACTTTAATACCTAAGTTTTTATAATCTTCCAGAACAATGAGTGCCTCTGTGTTAAATATAGGTACTAATAAAACCGCATCCGGCAATTTTTTTTGTACTAATAAATTTGCTTCTAAAAATGACTTTGTGCTTGTTGGGTTAAAAAAAACAGTTTCAATATTAACGCCAAAAGCACCTAATTCCAAAATAGCATCATTAATACCATTTAAACAAGGTTTCCAATATACATCTTTGATAGGATCAGGAACTAAAACGCAAATCCTATAAACTTTGTTGCTTTTTAAGTTTTTTGCTATAGGATTGGGTTTAAAATCAATTTTATCCAAGACTTTATTTACTTTTTTTAATGCAGTCTCGGAAACTTTTCCCCTGTTATGAAGTACTCGATCTACTGTTCCTTTTGATACCCCTGCCAGTTCAGCAATATCACGTATGGTATATTTTTTTAACATATTACAAATGTATAAAAGCTTAGGGAATATACATGAGTGTTAACGAACACATTTTTTAGTGTGTTCGAGCACATTTTATGTGTTTTTTCTTTTTTTATTAAATAACATTCTCTATTTTTGTAATAACAGATTGTTTTTTAAGTGTTATTTTTTTATGTAACGCATTGTAATTCAATAATTTGTTTGTATTTGATATGATTTTAATTCACAATATTTAAAATATGGAAAAACCGACTTTGGTTATTTTGGCAGCAGGTATGGGGAGTCGTTATGGCGGATTAAAGCAGATAGATGTTTTTTCTCCAGAAGGTGATACGATTATAGATTTTTCAATCTATGATGCGCTTCAATCGGGCTTTGGAAAATTTG
The DNA here is from genome assembly GCF_001310225.1 of Pseudalgibacter alginicilyticus. Taxonomy (GTDB): domain Bacteria; phylum Bacteroidota; class Bacteroidia; order Flavobacteriales; family Flavobacteriaceae; genus Pseudalgibacter; species Pseudalgibacter alginicilyticus. The sequence goes on from NZ_CP012898.1 coordinate 3,295,747, forward strand.
TTTTTATCATTAGAAAGAGTTTTGAAAAGGAATTTAAAGCGCGTTTTAATGAAAAATTAGAAGGGAAAGCTGAGGTTGCTTATGTGTATCAAGAACTTGAAAATGTGCCAAGCAAGTATGTGAATCCTGAACGTACGAAGCCTTGGGGTACTGGTCATGCATTACTTATGGCTGCAGATGAAGTTAAGACGAATTTTGCTATTATAAATGGTGATGATTTTTATGGTAGAGAGGCTTTTGAGGTTATGGCAAGGTCTTTAACTAAAACTGATAAAAATTCGTATAATTTCAATACCATGGCGTATCTGTTAAAGAATACTATTTCAGAATATGGTTATGTGTCAAGAGGAGAGTGTCAAGTGGATGACAATGGGTATTTGATAGATGTTACGGAACGTACGCATATTGAAAAAATAAACGGGAAATTGATGCGAAAAGATGCTGATGGTACTTTTGTTCCAATTGATGAGAATACGGTAGTTTCAATGAATTTTTGGGGATTTACTCCTAAATGTTTTGAGTTTGGACATAAATTATTTGAAACGTTTTTAGAGGCTAATACAGAAAATTTAAAAGCTGAATTTTACTTACCTACCATTGTTAATGATATATTGAAATCTGGAAAAGCAAATGTGGAGGTTTTAAAATCGGATGCTAAATGGTTTGGAGTAACATATAAAGATGATAAAGCCATTGTTCAAAAAGAAATAGAAGAGTTGAAAAAACAAAAAATATATCCTATAAAACTTTGGTAATATGTTGACAGATAAATTAGAATATATTTTCAATAAGTTTCAACATGGTAATGAATATAAGTCTTATCAAGAATTGGCTTCTGGTCATATTAATGACACTTACTTGATTAAAACTCAAACTAAACCCAATTTTGTTCTTCAGCGTATTAATCATACTGTTTTTAAAGATGTTAAGGGTTTGATTAATAATAAGGTTGCTATAAGTAATCATATTCGGTTAAAATTAAAAAACACGTATGCTGAAGCATTAGAGCGACATGTTCTAACATTTGTAAAGGCAGCGACTGGTGAGTATTATTTTAAGGATACAGATGGTGATTTTTGGAATCTTAGTATCTTTATTGATAATACATTAACTATTGACACTGTAAAAGATGAAGAGGTTGCTTATGAAGGCGGGAAGTTATTTGGGGAATTTTTGAATTTAACAAGTGATTTCGATGTTGCAAAATTAACCGAAGTTATACCAAAATTTCATGACATGTCTTTTAGGTATGCGCAATTTAATTCAGCTTTGCAGTCGGCTCCCAAGGAACGACTTTTTATGGCAACTCAGGAAATTGACTATGTTTTAGGTTTAAAGGAGGATATGCATGTGTTGCAAAACTTAAAAGAATCAGGAGAACTGAAATTGCGTGTTACGCACAATGATACCAAAATTTCTAATGCCTTATTTACAAAAGATAATAAGGGGTTGTGTGTTATAGATACAGATACGGTTATGCCGGGTATTGCGCATTATGATTTTGGTGATGCCATAAGAACAATTTGTAACTCTGCCGCGGAAGATGAATCAAATCTAGATTTAGTTAAATTTAATATAGATTATTTCAATGCTTACGCAAAAGGGTTTTTAGAAAAAGTAAAGGATTCCTTGAATGCGAAAGAAATTGAATGTTTGCCACTTGGAGCTCAGACTATTATATTTATTATGGGTTTGCGATTTTTAACAGATTATTTGAATAATGATGTGTATTACAAAACCAAATATCCGCAACATAATTTAGATCGTGCTAAAAATCAATTTCAATTATTGAAAAGTTTTAAGGAAAAATACAACCAAATAAAATTAGAGATAAATTAATACTAACTTAAATAATTATGTCAAAATCACAAAACACAGTTACTAAAAACAGCACTTTAGTCCCTATACTTATTATAGCAGGTCTTTTCTTTATTTTTGGTTTCGTTACTTGGATAAATGGAGCGTTAATTCCATTTATGAAAACCATAAATGAACTTACTGATGCACAATCATATTTAGTAGCGTCGGCATCCTATATATCATTTGTGGTTATGGCACTACCAGCATCTTATATTTTAAATAAGATAGGGTACAGAAAAGGAATGTCTTTAGGATTAATAATCATGGCCATAGGAGCCTTGGTTTTTATTCCCGCAGCAGAAGCAAGAACTTATTGGGTGTTTTTAACTGGAATTTTTATTCAAGGCGTAGGGATGACTTTGTTGCAAACAGCATCAAATCCATACATTACTATTTTAGGACCTATTGAAAGTGGCGCTAAGCGTATAGCTATTATGGGAATAGCAAATAAAACTGCTGGGGCATTAGGATCTTTGATTTTCGGTGCTTTGTTGTTGTCTGGGATTGATCAGGTTAAAGAAAAATTAGGAACGGCCAGTATTGAAGAAAAAGGGGTGCTATTAGATAGTATGGCAGATAGTGTTTTTGTGCCTTATATAGTCATGGCTATTGTGTTATTTATATTAGGTATCTTAATTAGAAAAGCACCCTTACCTCATGTAGAGGCAGAAGAAGCAGAAGATATAGTTGAAGGCAAAAGCGCGAAAACAAATATTTTTCAATTTCCCCAATTATGGTTAGGCGTTTTAGCCTTATTTGTATATGTAGGAGCAGAAGTTATAGCTGGAGATACTATTATCGCTTACGGAATATCTTTAGGGTTTACAGGTGAAGAAGCTAAGTTTTTTACAACTTATACCTTAATGGCCATGGTGGCAACTTATGCCGTAGGGGTGTTTTTAATTCCAAAGTATCTAAAACAAAAAACGGCGTTAATAGGGAGTGCTGTTTTAGGGGTTATTTTTAGTATTTGCATTTTAAATACTACAGGATTTACTTCTGTGTTGTTTGTAGCAGCATTAGGTATCGCTAATGCTTTAGTCTGGCCTGCAATATGGCCATTAACATTAGATGGTTTGGGTAAATTCACAAAAACTGCTTCCGCACTACTTATAATGGCTATTTCTGGAGGGGCTATTATACCTCCTTTATATGGTAGAATCGTTGATGCCAATAAGCATGAATTAGTTACAAATGGTATGCAAGCAACTGAAGCTATGGCAACCGCTTCCACAAGTAGTTATTGGATATTAATTCCGTGTTATGTCATTATCCTATTCTTTGCTGTTTGGGGACATAAAATTAAAAGTTGGACTGGAAGTAACTAAAATAGAAAATATAAAAAAATAAAAAAGCAATGTTAAAAAGCACAATAGACAAAGCAACAGGTTTCGAAAAGCGATTTGAAAATATAGGCACTGTAGTATTTGAAAACTCAACAGAGGCTTCCAAAGCCGTTGCCAAAGAAATAGCAAATCTTATAAAGGTTAAACAATCTCAAAAACAACCTTGTATATTAGGTTTAGCAACTGGGTCATCCCCAAAAGGTCTTTATGCTGAATTAGTACGTTTACATAAAGAAGAGGGCTTGAGCTTTAAAAATGTGATATCTTTTAATTTGGATGAATACTATCCAATGGAGCCAGACTCGGTAAATAGTTATGTGCGTTTTATGAAAGAACAACTGTTCAATCATGTAGATATATTGCCAGAAAATTATAATGTGCCTGATGGTTTATTAACTAAAGAAGCCATTGCGGATTATTGCGATGCTTATGAAACCAAAATTGAAGCCTTAGGAGGTATTGATTTACAGATTTTGGGTATTGGTGGTAATGGGCATATTGGTTTTAATGAATCTGGTTCTCTTCAAAATTCAAAAACACGATTAGTAGCGCTAGACCATATAACCAGAGTTGCTGCTAGCGGCGACTTTGGGGGTTTAGAAAATACTCCAAGAACAGCTATTACCCTAGGTGTAAAAAAAATAATGGAAGCCAAAAGAGTTATTTTGATGGCTTGGGGTGAAGGAAAGTCTAATATTATAAAAGCATCAACAGAAGGTCCTGTAACTAGTCAAGTACCAGCATCCTATTTACAAGAGCATAACAATGCTACTTTTATTTTAGATCAAGCTGCAGCGTCTAAATTAACAAGAATTAATACGCCTTGGTTAGTTGAAAAAATTGAATGGACGGACAAGCTTATTAGAAAAGCTGTATTAGGGTTAGCACTTCATTTAAAGAAACCTATTTTGATGTTAACAGATGCTGATTATATTGAAAACGGTATGAGTGATTTATTGGCAGATTCAGGACCAGCGTATGACATCAATATTAAAATATTCAATAAGCTTCAAAATACTATTACAGGTTGGCCAGGAGGTAAACCCAATGCAGATGATAGTAAGCGACCAGAGCGTGCAGAACCAGCAAAGAAACGTGTATTGATTTTTAGTCCTCATCCAGATGATGACATCATTAGTATGGGAGGTACTTTCAAAAGATTACATGAACAAGGGCATGAAGTGCATGTAGGATATCAAACTTCTGGTAATATAGCTGTAGCCGATGATGAAGCCTTGCGTTTTGCAAGTTTTGTTTGTGATTATAATGATAAGTTTGGAATAGAAAATACTGAAGCAGCTGCTATTTACAAAAAAGCATTAAGTTTCCTTAAGAACAAAAAGTCAAGTGAAATAGATACTGATGAAGTACGGTATATTAAAGGATTGATTAGAAAAGGGGAAGCAAGAGCTACTTGTCATTTTATAGGTCTTCCTGATGAACAGATTCATTTCATGGAATTGCCATTTTATGAAACAGGTGCCATTAAAAAGAATCCTATAGGTGTAGCAGACGTAAAAATAACGAAAGATTTAATTGAAGAAATAAAACCACATCAAATTTATGCTGCGGGCGATTTAGCTGATCCACACGGTACACATAAAGTTTGCTTAGATGCTATTTTTGCTGCCGTAAAAGAACTAAAACCTAAAAAGTTTATGAAAGACTGTTGGTTATGGTTATACCGTGGTGCATGGCAAGAATGGGGTATTGATGAAATTGAAATGGCTGTGCCAATGGGGCCAGACCAAGTACTGGAAAAACGAAAAGGTATTTTTAAACATCAATCTCAAAAAGATGGTGTCGTTTTTCAAGGTACAGATAGTAGAGAGTTTTGGCAACGTGCAGAAGATAGAAATAAAGAAACTGCCGATTTGTATGATCAATTAGGTTTATCTCACTATGCTGCTATGGAAGCCTTTGTAAGGTGGGAATATTAAAAAAACTCAACATATAAAACAATAAATAATAAATACAAAGCCATCCATTAAAATCAGGAAAAAAATAGTGCCTATTAATAATGTAATGATTTACTATATGTTTGTTAATTAGGTTCTTGTTGAATTTGATTTATACCTTAAGAACGTAACAAAAAATTGAAAGTATATTTTCTGAAGGGTGGTTTTTTGTATTTATTAGTTTTTGATAAAAGGGGTGATGTTATAAGTTATCCTAATTAAATTATAGATACAATGAATATAAAATTTTTAAAGGTTAATAAATTATCTAAGGTTTTGATAATCTTTATGTCATTAATCTCAATTAATCTGTTATATGCACAAGCCCCAAGGGTTTCTATTAATTTAAAACATGGTGCCCACCAATTAGGAAAGCGCACAGACCAATCTATGGAAACATGGCGTAATTACGGATTGGGTCAATTTATCCATTGGGGAGTTTATGCCATTCCTGGGGGGCAATGGAATAACAAAAAATACCGTGGAGCGGCTGAGTGGATACGTTCTTGGGATGGCATGCCTAAGGATGCTTACGATAATTTATATAAACAATTTAATCCCAAAGGATTTAACGCAAAGGCTTGGGCAAAACAAGCTAAACATATGGGTGCAAAATATGTCATATTAACTACCAAGCACCATGATGGATTTTGTTTATGGCCCAGTAAATTCACTGATTACACTATAATTAATACACCTTATAAAAAAGATATTATCGGACAGTTAGTTGATGCTTATAATGAGCAAAATATCGATGTATATTTATATTTTTCTATTATAGATTGGAATCATCCTGGATATAGAAGCGTGTTAAAAACTGAAGAGGATAGAAAAGCATATGAAACATTTAAAGTATTTACTGAGAATCAATTAACAGAGTTGTTAAATGCTTATCCAACAACTAAAGGGTTGTGGTTTGATGGTACTTGGGATTCTGCATGGAAAGAGCAAGCTGCTTTTGCAGATTCATTAGATAGTAAATTACGAAAAATGATTCCTGGATTAGTTATTGGAGCAAGATTTAGGCCTGATGAATATGGAAAAAGAGGTTTTGATAGCAATGGTGATATTATAGGAGATTATGAACAAGGATGGGAACGCAAAATGCCCAACCATATTGATGATGTCCATGGTAATGACTGGGAGTGTGTTATGACTGTGCCAGAAAATCAATGGGGGTATCAATCCAATTGGGAAGGACATATCAAAACGAGTAATGAACTTATTGAAATGATTGCCAAAGCGGTTTCATTAGATGGAAATTTTGTATTGAACTTTGGTCCTGATGGTCAGGGTGTTATTCGTAGTGAAGAAACTCAGTTAGCAAAGGAAATCGGCGATTGGATGGAAGTTAATAACGAAGCTATATATAACGGCAGTTATTTAAATTGGGAAAAGCAAGATTGGGGATATTATACTAAAAGCAGAAAAACAAATAAGATATACATGATTGTATGTAATGTACCAGTTTCTGGAATGTTAAGAGTTAAAACAACTGATAAAATAGATGTAATTAAAGCTTCTTTAATACAAGAGCCAACACAAGGTGTAGATGTGGAGATTATTGGTAAAAATGAATATTTTATTCATCTTAAATCATTTGATTTTAAAAAGCCTTTTGTTTTGGAGTTAGAAACAAAATTGATTCAAGAAGGAACTGAAATTCATTAAAAAGTTAATCAATGTAATATTGTATTTTAAATTTTCTTATATTATCATTAATTCTTATAGGTTTATTTGCTTATAAAAACACCAATACTAAAACAGGAAACAATCAAGACCCTGTTGTAGCACCAAGCTTTGATCAATTAGCAAGAGAAGGTATAGTGTTTTCAAACGCTATAAGTAGCCTCCCATTATGCAGTCCGTGTCGAAGTATGCTTATGATAGCAAATTTACATACAACAATTAAACAAGAAAAAAGATGCTTGGCTTGAGTACTATCTTGAATTAAAAAACGCTAAATATTATTTTTATAAAGCGAGGTATTATAGCTTTAAAAATTTAGACTCATGAAAAAAATAATTCTCATTACACTATCATTTTTGTTTATGTTTTCAATAGGAGCTCAGCAAAAACCTAATGTTATTTTTATTTTAGCTGATGATTTAGGGTATGGGGATTTAAGTTGTTATGGAGCAACAAAAATAAGTACACCAAACCTTGATAAATTAGCAAGTCAAGGTGTTCGTTTTACTAATGCCCATACTACTTCAGCAACCTGTACACCTTCTCGATATGCAATAATAACTGGGCAGTACCCATGGAGAAAAAGTGGTACTGGTGTTTTGCCTGGTGATGCAGCTTTAATAGTACCAACAAATAAACCTACATTACCCAAAATCTTTAAAAAAGCAGGTTACACAACGGCTATTGTAGGTAAATGGCATTTAGGAATTGGTACGAGTATTAAAAAGAATTGGAATGCAAAATTAATGCCTGGGCCTAATGAGGTAGGTTTTGATTATTCATTTATTTTCCCAGCTACAGCAGATAGGGTACCAACAGTTTTTATGGAAAATCATCATGTTGTTGCCTTAGATACTACAGATCCTATTCATGTTGATTATAAAAAGAAAATAGGTAATGATCCCACAGGTTTAGAGAATCCAGAATTGCTAAAAATGAAAGCATCTCCAAATCATGGGCATAACAACACAATTGTAAATGGTATTGGCAGAATGGGTTTTATGACCGGAGGATATCGTGCTAGATGGACTGACGAGGAAGTGCCATTAACTTTTCTATTTAAGGCAAATGAATTTATTGAAAACAATAAAAACACACCTTTCTTTCTGTATTATTCTTTAACAGAGCCTCATGTACCAAGAATGCCTTCTACCATTTTTAAAGATAAAAGTGGGTTAGGGTATCGAGGTGATGTTATTCTTCAATTAGACTGGGCTGTAGGTGAAATTATGAAACAGTTAGAAAAACTTGGTATTGAAAAGAATACCATGATTGTTTTTTCAAGTGATAACGGTCCCGTTTTAGACGACGGGTATGAAGATGGAGCGGTAACACAATTAAATGATCATAACCCATGGGGGCCATTTAGAGGAGGGAAATATAGCGTTTTTGAGGCAGGAACAAGAGTACCAATGATGGTTAGTTGGCCAGAAACCATAAAACCTACGGTTTCAGAAGCTGTGGTTTCTCAGGTTGATTTATTAGCTTCCTTTTCAAAGCTATTAGGTGTTGGTTATAACGGTGATACTTTGGATAGTGAAGATGCCTTGGATGCTTTGTTGGGGAAATCAAATATTGGACGTTCTTATTTAATAGAACAAGGGCTGAAAGACAACTTAGCTATTATTCATGAAAACTGGAAATATATCGAACCATCTGAAGGTCCAGCTATTGAAAAGCATACAAAAATAGAATTAGGGAAAGCGTTGTTTCCTCAGCTATATAATTTGAACAACGATTTGGGTGAAACCAATAACTTAGCTGAAAAATATCCTGAAAAAGTTAAAGCCTTACGTGAGATATTAAATGATATTAAAACTAAAAATTAAGTAGGTTTTAAATATAGATTAGGGATGATTATAAATGTTTAATCTTTATAATGAGTTAAAAAATCATTTTCTTTTGTTTAGTATTTGATCCAGTAAGTCTTTTGTTCTTTTGTAAGCTAAGTTCTAAAATAATAATCAACCCATAGGTTAAAAACGTCATCTTATTAAATGAAACAATTTACACTAATATCTTTATTTCTAATGTTTTGTGCGCCAGTTATAGCTCAAAATAATGATGTGTTAAAAAAACTCAATTTCAACGCTCCAGAATTAAAATCGGTTAAATATTTTTATAACATTGGAGATAATGAAAAAGCACTTAGGGCATTACTTAATTTATATAGAGCTAAGGAGAATTTATATTTAAGGATTTTAAAAGATGATGATGTATTAGATATAAAAAGTAAATTCCCAGAAGATGTTCAAAGGAGTATAAAAACAGCTGATGAGGTATTAAAAAAATATTTCATATTTCGAGATGAATGGGATATGGAAAAGACAAATATTCCGTATCAATTTAAAGGTGAAATTGACTGGACTGCCATTCCTAATGGAGATATTGAGTGGTGTTTTATGCTGAATAGGCATAAGTATTGGATCGATATAGGACAAGCCTATATGTTTACTGGTAACGAGAAATATGCTAAAGGTTTTGTAAATCAAGTAAATCATTGGATTGATAATAACCCATTCGATGATAATTTAAAAAAATACTCATGGAGGCGTATTGAGGCAGGTATCCGTTGTGAAAACTGGATAAAAGCTTTTGAATATGTTAAAAATTCAAAACATATAACTCCTCAATTTTTGACTAAATTTTTAAATGCACTTTATCAACACGCAATTTATATAAATGAAGCGTTTAGTAACTTTTCAAAAACAAGTAATTGGGGTGTTATAGAGTTTCAAGGACTGTTGAATGTGTCTCAATTTTTAACTGAATTTAAAGAAGCAGATCAGTGGGCTGTTAATGCAATACAGAATCTAAACACCTGTATTAATATCCAAATTTTAGAAGATGGAACACAATGGGAACAATCACCTTTGTATCACAATGAGGTGCTTCATTGCTTTATGAATGTTAATTTGTTGGCGCAACGAAATCATATTGATCTTCCAGAATCTTTGGTAGAAAAAACAAAACAGATGGCTTTAGCTAATATTCAATGGCAAAAACCCAATTATAATGAACCGCTTTTAGGAGATAGTGATGATAATGACCTCAGAGGCATGCTTACTTTAGCTGCCATGCTATTTGATAGCCCTGTTTTAAAATCTAGAGCTTATAATACCTTGGATTATGAATTGCTTATTTTAATGGGAAAAGAGCAAGCTGAAGCTTATGAGCATATGGATTCCCAATTACCTGATTTTTTGTCTATATATCAACATGTTTCAGGCGATTTTTATATGAGAGATTCGTGGGCAGAAAATGCTGTTTACTCTAGCATTCATTTAAAAAAAATAGGCGGTGGACATGGCCATGATAATTTGTTGCATATAACACTTTATGCAAATGGAAAAGACTATTTAGTTGACGGTGGTAGGTATACCTATATTGATAATGAATGGCGCGAATTTTTTAAAAATAATAAAAGTCATAATACCTTAGGGGTTGATGATCTTACCAATAGTGTTTATCAAGATTCTTGGTCAAATAGTTTTGATGCACGTTCACAGGGTGTTTACACAAAAATTGATAATGGATTAGATTATGCAGAAGCCGAGAATACTGCATATAAAAGGTTAGAAGACCCTGTTTCTATGAAACGACGTTTGTTGTACATTAAACCAAATATTTGGTTAATGTTTGATAGCTTTTTAGCTAATAAAAAACATAGATATTCGCAATATTTTAATTTCCCTAATGATAGTTTAAAAATTGAAAATAAAGGAATTACAACATCTTATAAAGTCGATAACTTAAGAATTCAACCCGTAAATAAAGCAGAAATAACTTTAACAAATTCTTGGTGGTCTCCAGAGTATAATTTAAAAAAAGAAAATAAAAGAGCTGAAATTTTTAAAGAAGTCGAAGGCTTTTCTTCGTTTATTACATTAATGTATTTTCCAGACAAAACTGATTTGAAATATGAAAAAACACCTGTTTACAATAGAAATAATAAACTGCTTTCTGATACAGACGTTGAGGCTCTAAATATTTATGTTGATGATGTGATATACACCATTTTGGTTGTTAATAACCCACAATTTATTGGAGCACCTTTTATAGTGGTCAATAATCTAATAGTTGCAGGCGAAGTGGTGCTTATTGAAAATAGAAATGGAAAAAATAAAATTAAAATTATTAAAGGGTAATCAATTTTATTAGATTGATTTAAAATTCTTATATTTAAAATACGTAAAATCTAACAATAAGTTCTGATTGAAAAATTTTCTGACTAATAAAATTAATTACTTCCTAAAAGTAATAAACAGAAAGTTTAATTAGCATTTTGTTTTTTGTACATTAGTTTTTTGTTCTGTAGAAAAAGCTAAAAGAAAACTGTACTTTAATTAGAATATCTTATTGAAAGCACCTATTTGTCATATAATTATTATTTTAATTTTTTTTAATTCATTAAAAATAGCAGCTCAAAAAGATGCATTACCATTTAAACACTTAACCAATGCAGATGGCCTATCTTCAAATAGAATAAACAACATTATAGAAGATGGGAATGGTTTTATTTGGTTTGGTACAGGTGATGGGCTTAATCAGTATGATGGTCGGTCAGTAAAAGTGTTCAAGGAGTTAACAACCAGTATGGCGTTAAGTCCCCAAGATAAAAATCTACTAGTTGGTACTGTCAATGGTTTAGAATTATTTGATAAAAATACTCAGCAGTTTGTACATTTAAATATAAAGAATAGTTTAAATCAAACATTTGATGATGAGCATATTTACTCCATGGAATTTGGTGTTAACAAACAGCTTTTTGTTGGCGGAGATTCTTTTTTTATTTTCAACAGTACTCTAACTAATTTCACAAAATATCCACTGCCAAAAGATGAGAATGGTGTAGGAAGAAAAATAACCTCTATTCTCCAAATTGATTCAGGTTACGTGTTGTTAGGCACTAAGAATGGTATTTGGCAATTTGATTTGAAATCTGGTAAGTATATTCTTCTGTACAGGGAGTACAATTTAGGAAATGTTAGTAAACTCTTTTTAGATAGTAAATCTAATCTTTGGATATGCACTTACTCTAAAGGCATTTGTTTTGTTAAAAATGCAGATTTAAAAAGCAAACCAGTGTTTTATACACAAGAAAATGGCTATTTAATAAACAATAGGGTCATTGATATTGTTGAAGACAAAGAAGATGTTTTTTTTATAGCTAATATTGAGGGAGGCTTAGTCCAATTCGATAAAAAAAACAATAAAACTTTTTTTTATCAGCCTGATATTTTTAATGTAAATAGTTTAAGTGGTAAAGCTCTTACTGCTTTAATAAAAGATAGTCAGAATAATATATGGATTGGAACTTATAATAGTGGTGTAGATTTTTTAGATAGGCACCGAAAAAAATTCGAACATTATCAAATTAATTTTAGAGAAGACGGTCTTTTTAATAATAACATTAGGGCCATGTTTCAAGATTCTAATGGTTCTATTTGGATTGGTACTAAGGAAGGTGGTGGTTTAAGTAAATTCAATCGTTCTGAAGGTACTTTTACCCATTATAAGCCTAACGATGAAAATCCCTCTAGTTTAGGTGATGACTATGTTTTTAGTATTGAAGAATTAGATCCTAAGCATTTAATGATAGGTACACTAAAGGGCGGCTTAGATATTCTGAATATTGAAACGGGTGATTTTGTACACAATGTATTCAATAAGGATACTCCTGTATATAATATGGTTTACGTCATCCATAAGGATATGAAAGGTAATATATGGATGGATTATGGTAGTCAGTTCTGTAAGTTTCTTCCTCAAAAAAAAACAATTGAAATCGTTAAGGGGGTTGTAAGGGTAAAATGTATTACAGATGAAGATGAGGATCATATATGGTTAGGGACTTATGAATCTGGCTTATTTTTGTTCAACACAACAACAAAAGAATTAACTAAGTATGATGTAGGTAGTAGTGAGATTATTTCACTTAAAAAAGACGTTAATGGTGATTTATGGATTGGTACAAAAAGTGGTTTAATTTGCAAACAAGCTAATACAACTGATTACGTAACCTACACGGTTAAAGATGGATTGGTAAATAACCAAGTTTTGGGTTTATTAATAGATAATAATAACAACATTTGGGCTAGTACTACAAATGGTTTATCAAAGTTTGATACCAAAACACAAAAATTTAGAAATTATGATTTTAATGATGGTTTGCAAGGAAACGAATTTGAACGCTACGCATCATTAAAAACAAAAGAAGGTGAACTCATGTTTGGTGGAAGAAATGGGTTCAATATATTCAACCCAGATGAAATTATAGACAACCCAAACCCACCAAAGGTCAAAATTACCAGTTTTAAGCTTTTTAATAAAGCGGTTGATATTGGTTCTGAAGATTCGCCACTAAAGAGGCATATATCACAAACGAAGGACTTAAAACTTAATCATGAGCAGTCTGTTTTAACATTTGGGTTTGTAGCTTTGAATTATTCTTCACCAGAAAAAAATGAGTATGCTTATATTTTAGAGGGGTTTGATAAAGATTGGAATTATATAGACAATAAGCAAGAAGCAACTTATACTAATTTACCAGCCGGTAATTATGTTTTTAAAGTGAAAGCTTCAAATTCAGATGGGTATTGGAATGAAGAAGGAGCCTCAATTAATTTAAAAGTTTTGCCTCCTTGGTGGAAAACACCTTTAGCGTATTTTGTGTATTTTATCATTATTTTATTGTTATTGCTTACATTCTATTATTTTATGACTGTATATTTTAACTTGAAAAATAACTTAAGATTTGAACAACTTGAAAAAGAAAAACACACACACATATATCAAGCAAAACTTCAGTTTTTTACAAATATTTCTCATGAGTTTAGAACACCTCTAACTCTTATTATTGACCCTTTGGATAAATTGTTAAACACCTATACTAATGATGCTAATTTGCAAAAGCATTTAAATCTAATTAATGCCAATGCTAAAAGGTTGTTGAGGCTTATAAATCAACTTATGGATTTTAGAAAAGTTGAGAAAGGAATGATGACCTTAAAAGTTGCTAAATACAATATTGTGGATGTTACTAAATTAATATCTGATTGTTTTGTAGAAAAGGCTGAAGATTGTAATATAGATTATACAGTAACCGCTGAAAGTGATGAGATACCAGTTTATTTTGATTTAGAAAAATACGATATAATATTACACAATCTTTTGTTTAATGCTTTTAAATTCACACCAAATAATGGGCAGGTAGGTTTATATATAGGGCTGTATACTTCAAAATATGGAGTTCAGTATGTTGAGATAACTGTAAAAGATGATGGTAAGGGGATTTCAGAAGAAAATGTAAATAAGGTTTTTGAGGAATTTTATCAAATTGAACAAGGTCAAAATGGAACAGGTATAGGTTTGTCTCTTACTAAAAAACTGGTTGAGTTGCATAAAGGGACTATTGGACTTGACAGTAAGTTAGGTGTTGGCAGTTGTTTTACAATTCGATTCCTTTTAGGTAATACCCATTTTGAAGCATCAGATTTAATTGATATGTCTAATAACCATACGTATGAAATGGGCGAATTTAAGTTAGAAACTATCAAAAATAAAATAGGAAAAACCGTCAATGATGCACATAAAGCAGTAAAACATGCTGTTAAAATTTTATTGGTAGAAGATAATGAAGAAATCCTAAATTATTTAAAAGAGAATTTACAAAACAATTATAGTATTTTTCAAGCTAAAGATGGAGACGCTGGTTTAAAGGAATGTCTTCGAATAGCACCTGATTTGATAATAAGTGATGTTATGATGCCTATTAAAAACGGTATCGAAATGTGTCGTGATTTAAAAAGCGATATAAGAATTAGTCATACACCTGTTATTTTACTAACTGCTAAAACCTCATTTGAAAATAAGAAAGAGGGTTTAAAAACAGGAGCTGATGTTTATATTGAAAAACCATTTAGTATGGAGCTCTTAGAATTACAAATAGTTAACTTATTGGAATCTCGTAAAAAACTTCGAGAGCGTTTTAGCAATGAGTTAAATATATTACCACAAGAGCTTTCTAGTTCTTCGGCTGATGATAGGTTTTTGAACAAAGCCGTTCAAATTATAGAAAGTCATTTGTCAGAAAGCGAGTTTAGCGTTGAAGATTTTATAAAAGAAATAGGAATGAGCCGTAGTAGTCTTCATATTAAACTTAAAGCATTAACAGATAAGTCTACTACCGAGTTTATTCGTTCCATACGTTTAAAAGCAGCTGCGGTATACCTGAAACAAACAAATCAATCTATCTCTGAGATTTCATACAATACGGGTTTTGCTTCACCTCAATACTTTTCAAAATGCTTTAAAAAGGTGTTTGGGAAACTTCCAACTGATTACCGAAATGAATAGTTTAAAGCGCTCATTCTTATAATTTAAATCATCAAACTTTTCTAAGTATAAATAATAGTTGTTGTGTATTTATACAATTCACTAATAACTAAATCTAAATTTAATATCACAGAATTGTTATGTGACATGGTTGTAGGGTCAATAGTCGATTTTTAATTGGATTTTTGTCAACATTTCTTCTATTCTTTAAGAGTTTATAACTTGCTGACAATACAAGCGGTTTAGCTAATTTATGCTTGTTGGGGTAAGTCTGATATAATATTTTAATACAAAAAACACTTGTTAATTAGGTTAAATTTTCATTAAAATCACGTGTATTTTGTGCAGTTTATTTCAATTGTAATTTAAGTTTTTTAAGTGATATTTCCTACGTGTTAAACATATGTGCACATGTATAAACATATGTCTACTTAATAAAACATATGTGTACTTTTTATGAACAATTGTTGAGTTTGTTTATGAATCTAAATTGTTACTTGTAGCCATAGATGTATGAAACTAGAATTACCAAAATGAATAACAGAAAAAAGAATAGCAATTATGTTATTCTAAAATTAACAATTACCGGGCTCCTATTTATAATGTCAATTCTGTTTTTTATTTACTTATTATAAGTGGTATAAAATTAAGACAGTAAATATTAACCTAAACTAAAACCTCTAAGTTATTAGACTTAAATATGAGAAAATTAAAAATAGATTTATCAAACTTTAAAATTATAGCAGCTATTTGTTTGACTCTTGTTGTAGCAAGAATTGAAATGCATGCACAAGTTTATGATTTTAATGTTTTAAGAGAACGTGTTGTTGATGATCAGAGAGTTGGTGTAGTAGGTGCTGCTACTATAGATACATGGATATCTTCTCAAGCTGCTAACGGAAGTTGGTCTAGTTTGCAGTATGGAGCAAATACAAACTTTTCTACTTCAGATAATCATCTATACCGTTTATGGAATATTGCGGCAGCTTGTAGCAATATAAATGATGCTAATTATAATAATACAAATTATAAAGATGCAGTTAAAAAAGGCTTAGAGTATTGGTATACTGCTAATACAGTAGATAGTAACTGGTGGTATAATAAAATTTATTTTCCTCAATACTTGGGTGAAATTTTAATTTTCATGCGTGAATTTGATGATTTTATACCAAAAACATCAAGCGCAGGTATTGATGAACCTGAAATTCTTTCGTTGTTTGAACCTTCAGCAGTAAATGATATTACATCTCATGGAACAGGTGCTAATGCTATTGATATAGGTTTGCATTATGTTTATAGGGGATTGCTTACTGAAAACGCAACACTTTTAGAAGCTTCAAGAGATAAGTTGGAAACCATTTTAAGTGATAATATTCAAGAAGATATGGTATATCATGATCATGGTCCACAAATAATGATTTCAAGTTATGGTTGGGTTTTTTGTGATGGTTTGGTAAGGTTAGCATCTTACATGGCAGACTCTCCTGCGGCATTTGACGTTAATAGTGGGAATTTCAATAAAGTACTACGTTTTATACGTGAAACTCAAATTTCTTCAACAAGAGGTAGTACATGGGATTTTGGTGTAGGAGGACGAAGTGTAAGCAGGTCTAGTGGAATTGGTGCCAGTATGAATTATTTGGAAAAGCTTGCTCAATTTATAGATCCAGATAATGCATCTATTTATAACGATGCGTTGGGAAGACTTAAAGGAGGGGAATCTGCGGATTATAATGTACGGGAGTTTAATAAACATTATTGGGTTTCTGATTACACTCAACATGCGCGAAGTGGATACTTATTTACAGTTAGAAATACTTCTAATCGTACTGTTGAAGCTGAAACAGGAAACGGTGAAAACTTGAAGGCTAATTATTTTTCATATGGAGCTACCAATATATTAGTGGACGGTGACGAGTATAGAGATATAATGCCTTATTGGGATTGGGCAATGATACCGGGTACTACTTATCCACACTTTACATCATTTCCAATAAGGTCAACTTGGGGGACAAACTATGGAGTTACATCATTTGTAGGCGGGGTGTCTAATGGTGAATATGGAGCTTCAACATTAGATATGAATGAGGAAGGTGTGAAAGCTAAAAAAGCTTGGTTCTTTTTTGAAGATGAAATGGTATGTTTAGGTAGTAATATTAGTTATGCGGGTTCAACGAATGTTCGTACAACAATTAATCAATCAAATTTAAGTGTTGCTTCATATATTAATGAGTTAGGCAGTACTAATGAAGTTACACAATCGCTTAGTGGATCTACATATGTTAATACCAATTTAAATTATTTAAGAAATGGTAAAATAGGCTATTTTTTTCCAAATCAAGGTAATATAAAATACACGATGACGTCACAATCTGGAACATGGGCGTCAATAAATAGTGCTTCTGGTTCTACCGCAACACAATCTGGTTATGTGCTTTCGCTATGGGTAGACCATGGTTCAGCTCCTAGTAATGCCAATTATAGCTACATAGTTGTACCTGGTATAGATAGTAAGTCTAAAGCTCAAAGCTATAACATGGATGCTGTTGAGATAATTGAAAACTCAGGAGAAATTCAGGCTGTATATCATAACACTTTAAATATTTTTGAAGCTATTTTTTATGAGGCAGGATCGGTTGATTTTAATGGAAAAACAATAACTGTTGATAAACCTTGTGCAATAATGCTTACTAATAATATAGAGCTTACAGTTTCTAGTCCATCACAGGACCAGAGTACGGTTTCAGTAAAACTTAATGCCAACGGAAGTGAAGAAACCTTAGTAGTCAATTTGCCTACCAGCAGCAATTTTAAAGGAATGTCTGTAACAGAAAATTTTCCTCAAACATTAGGGGTAAATGACTTAGAAAAAGATTTAATGGATTTTAAAATTTACCCAAATCCTACGCAAGGAATTTTTGAAATAAAGGGTAACAATAATCAACAAGTGTTCTATAGTGTTTTGTCAGTTGATGGAAAAAAGATAGAACAAGGACACTATAATGGCTCGACGATTATAAATCTTTCGGGTTATAAAAGTGGGATGTACTTTTTAAGCTTACGTAGTTTAGAAACAACGGTAACCAGAAAAATTATTAAGTATTAACTAACGCAAAATGAATAAAATTAAACGAAGTATTAATGATGAATAGAAATAAAATGTCATTTGGACATGTAAAGCGATTTGCTTTCATACTATTGTTTGGATTTTGCCAAATAGTTCTCTATGGGCAAAACAGCAAGGAGATAAATGGAACTGTAGTTGATGAATCAGGTATTCCGTTACCAGGAGTTACTATTCTTGCTAAAGGTTTAAATTTTGGAGCAACTACTGATTTTGATGGACAATTTACCATAACGGTACCATCAGAAAATACTGTTCTGGTGTTTTCGTATGTTGGTTTTATCACTACCGAAAAATCGGCTTCAGATTCTTCTTTTGAAGTTGTTATGGTTCAGGATATTCAGTCTTTAAACGAGGTAGTAATAGTTGGTTATGGTGAGCAAAAGAAAGCAACTGTTACAGGATCTATTAGTACCTTAAAAGGAGCAGAACTTACTGAAGTTCCAACGTCAAATTTAAGTACAGCTGTAACAGGTAAATTATCTGGTGTGGTAACCATTCAAACATCTGGTCGTCCAGGAGCAGATGCTGCCAACATATACATTAGAGGGCTTTCTACTTGGGTGGATAGTTCACCGTTAATTATTGTTGATGGTGTAGAACGTGCTAGTTTTTCACAAATTGATCCTAATGAAGTAGAAAGTATTTCAGTACTAAAAGATGCTTCTTCAACAGCTGTGTATGGTGTAAGAGGAGCTAATGGTGTCATTCTTATAACTACAAAACGAGGGAAAGAAGGGGTTCAGAACATAAGTTTTACGGCCGAACTCGGTGGACAGACACCTGTTAATATTCCAAATTTTTTAAATTCTTATGATCATCTACAACTTCTAAAGGTGGCCATGATTAACGATGGTAAAGATCCAAGTACTGAGCCATTACTTTCAGATGAATCATTGGAAGGTTTTCGGTTAAATCAAGATCCTTATCTCTATCCAAATATTAAATGGTATGATGAGGTTGTTAAACCTATGGCGTTAATACAAAAATATAATATGAACGTATCGGGAGGAACTAAGCGAGTAAAATATTTCGTTTCAATGGGATATTTAAACCAAAGTGGTATGTTTAAGTATACGGATATGCACGATCGTTATAATCCAGATACCTATTATAAACGATTTAATTTTCGTTCTAATTTAGATTTCACTATAAATAAATATCAAACACTTAGTGTAAATGTAAGTGGTCGTTCTGGTGAACAGAATGGTTTTCCTAACGAGAGTAATGTGTTTCAAACATTAATTGCAAAGGCTCCTTATTTGTATCCTATTTTTAATCCAGATGGTACCTACGGAGCAAATATTCAAGAACCTAACCCTATTGTTAAAATTGCTAATAGTGGATATGATAATACACGTACTAACGATTATGATGTTGTAGGAACATTAAAAAATGATTTGAGTTTTGTAACTGATGGTTTGGAGTTGCTTATGAATATGTCATATAACAGCTCTGTTGGGTCAACAAAAAGCTATAGAGAACAGGCCGACTCGTATTATTATAATCCAGGAACTCAGGAATATCAACAAATAATTGAATTTTCACCCTTATCTTATTCAGGAGAAACCAGTACGGGTTCTTATAGAAATATTGGATTACAGTTTCAGCTTAAATATGGTAAAACAATAGGGAAATCTGAATTGAATACTACTTTAGTTTACAACCAACAAAACGAACGCTACTCAGCTAACAGTCCTTTTGTTCTTATGGGTTATGCAGGTAGAGTAGAATATAATTATGACAGTAAGTATTTAGCAGAGTTTAATATAGGATATAATGGATCAGAAAATTTTGCTCCGGGGAATCAGTTTGGTGTTTTTCCAGCGGGATCTTTTGGATATGTTATTTCTGAAGAACCTTTTATGAAGTCACTTAAACCAGTAATAGATTTTCTTAAAATACGAGGTTCAGTAGGTTTAGTAGGTAATGATAAAGTAGGTGGTGATAGGTTTTTATGGCAAGGGCTTTACAGCTATACAGCACCTGGAAGCATTGGAAGTTATCAAAATTATTCATTTGGTACCACGAATCCTTCTAACACCGGTGGCTTGGTTGAGTCGCGTTCTGAGAATAGAAATTTAACTTGGGAAACCTCATTAAAAAGAAATATTGGTATTGATGCCAAATTGTTTAAAAATAACTTACTGAATATTACATTCGATTTATTTGATGAACACCGAACGGACATTCTTATGTCTGCAAGATCTCTTCTTAATACAACAGGTATTCCTTCTCCACAGTATAACATTGGTGAAACAAAAAACTCAGGGTTTGAATTAGAACTGAATCATAAAAATAATATTGGAGATTTTGAATATTCAGTTCGTGGTTTGTACAGCTTTGCTCGCAACGAGGTTGTTGATAGAGATGATCCTTCAGGTACTCCTGATTACCAAAAATTAGCTGGGTATCGTATTGGGCAATACAGAGGTTATCAAGTATTGGGGTATTTTACTTCAGAAGAAGATATTGCTAACTCTCCCGATCAATCGTCTTTAGGAGGACCTATTATTCCAGGGGATTTAAAATATTTGGATTATGATGAAGATGGACAAATAACAAGTGCCGATATTGTTCCAATAGGCTACTCAAACATACCTGAAATTGTTTACTCTATTTCTCCCGAAGTGAAATGGAAAGGTTTCACCTTAAGTGCTATGCTGCAGGGGGCTGCTAACTCATCTGTTTTGTTTGTTTCAAACGCTGGTTATGAGTTTGGTGGTTCTGCTGGTGGTGGTCAAGTTACTGAAACACATAAAGACTATTGGACGGTTGATAATCCAAATGCGAGTTATCCTTCTTTGCATTCCAATGCAACACATAGTAATAAAAACACGAATTCATTTCATCTAAAATCAGGAAACTATTTACGTCTGAGAAATGTAAGACTTAGCTATAGTATACCAGAGAGCTTTTGCAATAAATTAAAAATAAATAGTATCAATGTTTCTATAAGTGGTAACAACCTAAAAACGTGGTCTGAAATTGATGACTTCGACCCTGAAACCGTTTCTAGTGATGGAAGTAAAGGCGAGGTTTACCCACAGCAAAGCATTTATAATTTTGGTGTTAATATTAAACTATAAAACAATGAAAAAAAGAAATATATATAGAATAATGTCCTGCATCATGCTTTTAGTAAGTGTTTCCTGCACCGAAGTTTTTGATGTAGAACAATTGGATCAAGCTCCAGTTCAGGATTTAGATTTTGAAGCGGTGTTTTCAGATTATCAACAATTTCGCAGATATTTAGATTATGGCTATGGTTACATGCCAAATAATTTATCACGCTTATGGAATAGTTTGGTTTCCGAATTGTCTGATGAGTGTGAGGGTGTTGGAGGTGATGTTTGCTCTCCTGTATTTAATAACGGAGCTTGGTCTGCAGATGTTAGTAGTTTGTCGGGAACAGATTATCATGCCAGAAATGAATTAGAATTTTTGTGGAATGATTTGTTTTCAGGGATACGCCAAGCTAATATGGTTATTGAACATATAGATATGGTGGAAAATTTTCCATCTCAAGATATTTATGACCGCTCTTTGGGAGAAGCTTATTTTTTAAGAGCATATATGTATTTTGAACTGGTAAAACGTTGGGGAGCCGTTCCTCTTTTTGATAAGCCGTTGGAATTAGGTGTTGATGATTTGGATTTACCTAGAGCAACATATGAAGAATGTATAGCTTTTATTGAAGCAGATTGTAATACGGCTGCAGGTCTTTTAGATTTAACTAATAGTGAGGGTGATACTGGACGTGCCACTAAAGGGGCAGCGCTGGCACTTAAGTCTAGGACTTTACTATATGCTGCACGTCCATTAAACAATCCAGAAAATGATATAGATAAATGGAAAGCAGCAGCAGATGCAGCTTGGGAAGTTATTAACTTAAACCAATATAGTTTAGATCCTGATTATGTTAACATGTTTTTTCGTCCAGATTTAGGAACCGAAATCATAATGAACCGCCCAAGAACCAAGCTTACTTTTGAGCAAGGACGACCAAGTAACAATTCTTCCTTTTTTGTGCGTATAGCACTACCTGGCGGCAATTACAACGGATGGGGCGTAACAGGAGTAACTGGTTCTTTTGTTGATTTGTATGAAGATTCTAACGGGTATCCTATTACAAATGCGGCATCAAATTACACTCTTACAGACCCTTATGTTAATAGAGATCCTCGCTTAAGAATGACGGTATTATACAACGATAGATTCTGGTTTAATAAGAATATAGAGTTATATAAAAGTGATTCCCAAGGAAGACAAGGGACTGAATACAATAAAATAGGGTATGCCATTGCTAAATTTTGGCCAGAAGCACATCAGCGCTACAAAGGAACAAGCACGTATTTAAACTATATATTTTTTAGATATGCAGAAATACTGCTAAATTATGCAGAAGCGGTAAATGAAGCCTATGGTCCTGACGGAACAAATCCAGGGGCAGGTTTAACCGCTAGAGAAGCTACTACTTTAGTACGTGAGCGTGTAAATCATGTACCTATTCCTTTAGATATATCGTCATCAACTGATACCATGCGTGAACGTATTATTAATGAGCGCGCTATTGAATTATGTTTTGAAGAGCAACGTTGGTACGATGTTATTAGTTGGAATAGAGGCGTGGAAATTTTTGGAGCAGATAATCCAATAAAAGGCATGGAAAGCACTAAGAATGCAGACGGTACATTTACTTATGAACCTTTTGTTTATGAAACAAGAACATTCAAATCACATATGCACCGTTATCCAATACCTAATAGCGAAATATTTAAAAGTAGTGTGTTGGAGCAAAATCCAGAATGGTAGTTGTTAATATTTATTAATGCAGAAAAATCAAATTATAATGAGTAAAATTAAAATACATACAATACTCAAAAAAGTGATATTATGTTTTGTGTTTCTTTTTTATGCTTCACAATTAGTTGCACAGAGTATGGAGGAAGAAGATAGAACGTTTGAGCTATCGGGTACGGTTATTGACGCAGAAGGGAATCCTTTGGAAGGTGTTATGGTAACGTTACAAGAAAAAACTGAGTTAACAAAAACCAATAGTAATGGTCTGTTTAAAATCAACGTGCTACAGGATGATGTCGTAATTTATAGTTTACCAGGGTATGAAATAGCGCAAAAAATAGTAGAATCTGATACTGAAAATTTAGATGTTAGTTTACAGAAGTTATTAATTGGAGAAACTCTTGCTAATGTAGCTTTTGGCACTTATAACGAAAGAGAACTGTCAGGTGCATTTTCAAGTACTAAAGCGCATGATATTAGAAAAAATGCGGTAAACACTATTGAACAAGCTTTAAATGGAACTGTTGCTGGATTGCACTCTATAAAAAATGGAAGTCAAAAATTTGGAGTATCAAATTACAACTTTTACTTAAGAGGTTTAGCTACTAATGGAAGTGCAACACCTTTAATTTTAGTTGATGGTATTGATGCAAATATTAATCTTTTGGATCCTAAAGAAGTTGAGAGTATAACAGTTCTCAAAGATGCAAGTGAATTAGCCATGTATGGCATACGTGGCGCAAATGGTGTAATTCTTATAAAAACGAAGCAAGGTAGTGAAGTTTCAAGTTACATGAACTTGGAGCTTAAATCAGGTTTTCAAACACCCAGTTATATAGCTCCTAAATTAAACGCTTATCAATATACAACGCTATATAACGAAGCAAGTACAAATGATGGTAGAGCATCAGTATTCAATACAGGTAATTATTTAAATCCTACAGATGTTTATCGCTATCCAGATTCTGATTTTCCTGACTTATTTTTGAGAAATGATACCGAATCTGCTTATCAAAATTACACTTTTACAACCGGTGGAGGTAATAGTAAAGCTCGATATTTTTTCTTGGTTGGTTATATGAAACAAGGTGGTATATTTAGTGTGCCTGTTGATTTTAGTTCGGTTAACCAAACCTATAACGAACGTTATAATTTTAGATCAAATATTGATGTTGATTTAGGAAAAGGGTTTGAGTTAAACACAAAAATTGTGGCATTAAACGATCAAAAACGGTCACCTAATGCTGGTGGAACTGTTAATAATGCTAACAATTCACTTTTTGCAAGTATTATGTCAACACCTGCAAATGCTTATCCTGTTTTAAATTCAGACGGTAGTTATGGTGGAGATGCAGAATACCAACAAAACATCATGGGTATTTTACAATCGGGTTTCCGAAATGAAGCGACCAAACAGCTTACAGTAAAAGCCGAGATAACTAAAGATTTGGGGACCCTCTTAAAAGGATTGAGTTTAAATGCCGTATATAGTTTTGAAAATTATAATTCTTATTATAATGGAGAAAGCACTCAGTTTGCTGTTTATGAATTAAATCCAGATGATACATACACCCAGTATGGTACGCAAGATACAAAAGCGTCGAGCTTTGGTGGTCAAATGACCGATTTTTATAATGATGCCACTTTTATGGCAGGATTTAACTATGACAACACCTTTGGCGACCATGAACTCAAAGGGAGTGTTATAACGCATCAATATACGAGCCGTGTAAGTGGTGATAATCCAGACTATAGATGGTTTGGTACTTCATCCCGTTTACTATATGGGTTTAAAAACAAATACTACGCGCAAGTATCAGGTGCTTATCAAGGTTCTAATGGGTTTGCAAGTGGCAATCGTTATGGTTTTTTCCCATCAGCAGGTGCTTCCTGGATCATTTCTGAAGAAGATTTTTTAAAGAATAGTGAGGTAGTAAACTATTTAAAACTTCGAGCAAGTTATGGTCTTACGGGTAACGATAGGAGTACGCCTCGTTTTCTATATCGTCAAGCTTTTACTCGAGCAAATGGTTATGGTTTTGGTAATCCAAACGGGTCAGTTGACGGAACTACTGAAGGTACTTTGGCAAATCCTAATGCTACTTGGGAAACGGCGTATAAAACTAATATAGGCTTAGATTTAAATGTGTTAAACCAAGCCTTAGCAGTAACTGTAAATTATTTTCATGAAAAACGTACCGATATTTTGGTGCCGCAATCTAATGTGGTTCCAGATCTCATTGGGGTAGATTTGCCTGTTTATAATGCAGGGGAGATAACCAATGCCGGTTTTGATGCACAATTGGATTACAATAAAACATTTGGTGAATTTAAATTTAATGTTGGAGCAAATATGAGCTACGCTAAAAGCAATGTAGTTGATTTAAAAGAAACAGCTTATAGAGATGAGGAGCAGTATCGATATTTAAAAGGAAATCCTGTTGATTCACAATTTGGATTAGTAGCTACTGGTATATACAATAGCCAAAGTGAGATTGATGCTGATGGTGTGGTATCTTCTTATGGCACATTAAAACCAGGCGACATTCGCTACGAAGACTTAAATGGTGATGGTATAATAAATACAGCTGATAGAAAAGCTATAGGTAATTATTTACCAGAGATTATTTATGGATTGCATTTAGGTATTGAATATAATGGCTTTGATTTATATGGCTTTGCAGAAGGAGCAACACAATATAATATAATGGTTAGACCTGATGAGTTTTCAAGTTATGCTTATGAAAATAGATGGACAACTACTACTGGTACTGCTCAATCTGTATTTCCTAGAGTGTCTCTTGAAAGTGAACATAATAGTCAAACATCAACATTTTGGCAAGAAGAAGGCAAGTTATTCCGTTTAGCAACTGTTGAAATGGGATACACTTTTCCAAAGCAAGTAGCTAATAGTTTAAGTATAAGCAACATGCGACTTTATGTTAATTTGGATAATGTTTTTTCTACAACTACAGATAGAGAAAACCGTGATTATGAAGCTACAAGTGCCGGATATACACAGTACCCTTTAATGAAAACCTTTTTGTTAGGCTTATCTGTAAATCTATAACCATAAAAAACATAGACGATGAAAATCTTAAAGTATATATTTTTAGCAACCACAGTTTTAACATTTACAGCTTGTGATGATATTTTGGAACCTGATTTGGATGGCACGTTAAGTGAAGATGCTGTTTGGAATAATACCAGACTGGCCTTTGCTGTATTAGACAAAGCATATAATAATTTACCTAATGGTTATAACCGAATATCAGGTGCAATGCTTGCATCAGCAACAGATGATGCTGTAAATGCAGACCCATTAAGTAATATTCATAGTTTTAACGATGGCACTTGGAGCTCGTTTAATATTATAGAGGACGTATGGTCTAAAAATTTTGAAGGGATACGTATAGCAAATAATTTCTTAGAAAAAATTGATGATTTACCATTGCCTAAAGAGCCTACAGCATTAGGAACTAGTGAAAGTATTTACAATACACGTGAGCGCATGAAAGGTGAAGCACGTTTCTTAAGAGCTTTATTTTATTTTGAATTAGTTAAGCGTTACGGAGGTGTGCCTTTAACTTATAAGGAATTAACACCAGAGGAAGCTGCAAGTTTACCTCGTTCAACAGCTGATGAATGTTTCGAGTTTATTTTTAAACAATGTGATTCTGCAGCAACCATGTTGCCTCGGAAATATGGAGCGCTTCCAGCTGTTGTAGGATTTAATGATGCAAAAGATTTAGGAAGAGCTACCGTTGGAGCGGCTTTGGCTTTAAAATCTAAAGCATCTCTTTTTTGGGCAAGTCCTTTATTTAATCCTACTAATGATGTTAGTCGTTGGGAACAAGCTGCAGAATTAGCGGATATGGTTATCAAATTAACAGTTAATGAAGATGGTTCTGGTGGGAACCTTTACAGTTTGCCTAGTTTTAATACAGAAACAAACATGTCTACTTTGTTTTCAACCAACACACTATTGCCTCTTTATAATAGTGAAATAATTTTTTCAACTAAATATTATGATAATACTACAGTTGAAAACCAAAATGGTCCTATTTCATTTAGCGCACAAGGCCTTACCAATCCTACGCAGAATTTAGTAGATGCTTTTCCTATGAGCAACGGTATTGCTATTAGCGATCCAGCATCTGGGTATGATCCGGAAAATCCATACGCCAACCGCGATCCAAGATTGGCTATGACTGTACTGACTAATGGTACTGAATTGAGCTTAAATGATAGGGTTAGTGAAATTGAAACTTTTGTTGGGGGGGCTGACGGACCAGAAGCATATCCAAATGCATCGCAAACAGGATATTATTTACAAAAATTTATAATGCCTCAAGCTGTTTGGCAAGGGCGTACGGTTAACGTTACACGAACTTGGATTATATCTCGATTGGGAGAAATGTTTTTAAATTTTGCAGAAGCTAGAAATGAAGCCGTAGGGCCAGATAGTGATGTGTTGTTTGCACTCAGATCTTTACGTTTTCGTGCAGGTATTTCACGTGCTTATGTCCCTACAGGGATGAGTCAAGATGAGATGCGCGAATTTATTAGAAATGAAAGACGCATTGAAATGGCTTTTGAAGAACAAAGGTTTTTTGATATTCGTCGTTGGAAATTGTTAGATGACCCTAGCCAACGTGATGCATTTTTAACCATAAGAGGCGTAGAAATAATTAAAGATACACAAGATAACTTAACATATAATTTTAATAAGAAAATCGAGGATCGTGTTTTCAATTCAGATAATATGTATTTATATCCAATACCTGAATCAGAATTACTAAAAAGTGATGTTTTGGAGCAAAATCCAAATTGGTAGTAGCATTTAAAATTAATACTACACACTTATTAATTTCTAAAAAATCAATTCAGAAATACCTGTTATTTTTTATCAAACTATTTTATTATTTATTAATTAAAACCATTTATTATGAAAACAAAATTATTTATTTGTATGGTATTGACCACTGCCTTAATGCAGGCTCAAACCATTTATGTGTCGTCCACTGGCGATAATACTGATGGATCGTCTTGGGGAAAAGCTTATAGTAGTATTCAGGCAGCCTTATTTGCAGCAACATCCGGAAACGAAATTTGGGTACAACAAGGAACCTATGTGATTGCAGTAGAAGCAGAACAACTTAATTTTAAAGAAGGAGTAAATGTTTACGGCGGATTTACAGGAACAGAAACAACACTTGCTGAAAGAAGCGAAGATGCAAGTTTAACAGTAATAAGCCATGATGCAGGTGGTGCAGGCGATTTTAGATTATTAACAAGTGAATCATTAATTACATCTTCAACTTGGGATGGTTTTACTTTTGATGGGAAAGATTTAGGTACTGGTATTTTTTTAAATGGTAACTGTAACCTTAATAATGTAATTGTTGAAAATTGTAAAGTTACTGATGGCGGTGGCGCTGGTGTTTATATTGGAACAAGTGAAGAACTTGCTCCCGTGAGTGTAACAAATTCTGTGATAACTAATAACACTATTGTAGCTGGAGGAGTAGCACCTGTATTGTCTGGAGGTGCTGGTATCTATGCAGGTTCTAGTTCTAATGCAACATTGATTGAAAATTGTACAGTGTCTGAAAATATTATTAGTTGTGATTCTGCTTCAGCGAGTAATGATAACAGACTTTATGGAGCAGGTATTTTTATTGTACAAGGTGTTATTAGAAATAGTACTATTAGTAATAACCAAGTTGCAGGCCCTCAAGCAGGAATTGTACGTACAGGAGGCGGTATTTGTATTTTGCCAGTTTCAAGTGAAGATAAAACAGTAGATATTGATGGTTGTAGTATTACTGGTAATTCATCTACTGCAAGAGGTGGAGCTGTGCTTATAGATCCTTCATATAGTGGTGAGTACGGTGGAACTTATACTATTACCAATTCCAATTTTATTAATAACTCTTCAAGTAATGTTGGTGGGGCTCTTTTTTGTACAAGTAGTGCAACAAGTAGTGGTTGGGAAATAAGTGTTATTAATTCAATTTTTGCAAACAACTCAGCTACTACTGGAGGTGCTTTTTTTATGAATACTCCAGGTACTGTGAAAATCATATACTCTACTTTTGTTAATAACTCTGCGTCAAGTACTTATGGAGGTGGTGGTGTTGCCATAAATGGAGACAAAATTATGGGAACTGGAAGTAGAATTACAAATTCTATTTTTTGGGGTAATACACAAAATGGGGCTACACCAGCCCGAACACAGCTAAGTAGCGGCTTGATTCCAACTATTACTAATTGTGCTATTCAAGAATATGATGCAGGATCGTCATATTGGGCTAATGCTACCATGTCTAGCATAGTAAACTTAGGGACAGATAATACGGATGTTAAATTTTTAGCTCCTACTGCATCTGCAGGAAATACTGCTCCAGATGTTGATGAAAGCAGATGGCAGATAACAGATGATTCTGTTTGTATTGAGTGGGGGATAGATGAAAAGTATAGTGATGGTACTGATATCCTTATCGATTATGCTGGAAAAGCAAGAGCATTATCATCATCAACTTTTATATATCCAGACCTTGGTGCTTACCAATTTGATGCTTCTAATCCGCCAGTTCTTAATGTAGAAGATATTGTAAAAAGTGATGTAGATTTTAAAATTTATCCAACAGTAGCAAACAGCACTTTGTTTGTTAAAACGAATAAATCGATTAAAGAAATAGAGATCTATAATATTAACGGTAGTTCTGTTTTAAAAACAAATAATGTAGAAGAAGTTAATGTATCATCACTTTCAAGTGGCTTGTATCTTTTTAGAGCAACTTTTAATGATAACATGACAGCAGTAAAGCGTTTTATTAAAAATTAAACTTTATTTAAAATTATATAAAGCTTATAGTATTATTATAAGCTTTATAATTAGTAGCAATATTAACTTAAAATATTACCCTGCAAACGCATAATATATTTGCAGGGTAATTATTTTTTTATATTAAATTTTAAGTGTAAATGAAAATCACACAAACCGTTATGTTCACTTTTATTAAAACCATTAGTATTAGTTTAGTTTATGTTTTAACTATTATAGCTACTTATGCTCAAGACTACAATTTCAAAGAATTACAAGCACGAGTAGTTAATAGTCAAAACATGCATTTTGCTAATGTAGAGGTTATGAATGATTGGGTTGATACTCAGAACTCAGATGGTAGTTGGGCCGATATGCATTACGGAAAGGTGGATTTTAATGGATCACTTAATAATAATCATGTACATAGATTATGGCAGTTAGCAGGAGCTTGCTCAACTGCAAGTCATGAAAAGTATAACAATTCAACTTATAAACAGGCTTTAAAAAAGGGGTTGCAGTTTTGGTATAATTCTAAAACGGTAGCATCTAATTGGTGGTTTAATAAAATTTATTTTCCGCAACGATTAGGTGAAATTCTAATATTTATGCGTGCTTTTGATGGTTTTATTCCACAAACAACGGTAGAAGGGATTGATGAACCAGAAATTTTATCATTATTTGAACCTACGGCAATAAAAGATATTACCTTATATAATAGTGGAGCCAATGCTGTGGATATAGCTTTACATTATGTTTACAAGGGATTGCTTACTGAAGATGCAAAGCTTTTAGAAGATACTAAAAATAAACTTGAATCTATTTTAGCAGATAATATTAAAGCAGACATGGTATATCATGACCATGGAGCACAAATTATGATAGCTAGTTATGGGCCAGTTTTTTGTGAAGGCTTACTTCGCTTAGCTTCTTACTTAGCAGATTCACCTGCGGCTTTCGATACAAAAAGTGAAAATTTTTCGAAGATATTAAGTTTTATTCGTGAAACGCAGCTGTCATCAACTAGAGGTCGTTCATGGGATTTTAGTGTGTTAGGCAGAGGTATTAGTCGTGAAAATGCTATGTATGCCAAAATGGGATACCTTCAAATTTTAGCAGATTATATTGATACCGAAAATGCGGATAAATATTTAAATGTATTAAGTAGAATAAAAGGTGATAATCCGCCTAATTATAAGGTGCGAGAGTTTAATAAGCATTATTGGGTGTCTGATTATACCCAACATGCACGCAGCGAATATTTATTTACCGTACGTAATACGTCCACTAGAACAAATGAGGGTGAAACAGGAAATGGTGAAAACTTAAAAGCAAATTACTTGTCTTATGGAGCTAATTTTATGTCTATTGATGGTGACGAATATATTAATATAATGCCTGTATGGGATTGGTCTATGATTCCAGGAACCACATTCCCTTACATAACAAAATTTCCTAAAAGACGTACTTGGGGGTTTAATTTTGGGAATACAACTTTTGTAGGAGGTGTTACAGATGGCCATTATGGAACTTCTGTTTTAGATTTAGATCAAGCAGGTATTACTGCAAAAAAAAGTTGGTTTATGTTTGATGATGAAATCGTTTGTTTAGGAGCAGGGATTGTAGATAATAGTGGCAGAAATGTACGAACTACCATTAATCAAGCTTGGATGCAAACGCCTTCTTATGTTTGTGAAGTAAATCAGGCAAAAGAACAAGAAAAAGGGTTGAATTTAGAACCTTACAATAATACCAATCTAAAATACCTTCGTCAAGGCAAATTTGGGTATTATTTTCCTAATAAAACCAATGTGAAATTTGCCATGCAGTCTAAAACAGGTTCTTGGAAAGCTATCAATATACTTGAAGATTCAACAACAACAAAACCACAAGATGTGTTTTCTTTATGGATAGATCACGGTAATAACCCTGATAATGCCACTTATAGTTATATAGTAGTGCCTAATATTGATACTCAAAAAAAAGCAGAACAATATAATATGAATGCGGTTCATATTATAGAAAATACCTCGGCAATACAAGCTGTATATCATAAAACATTAGATATGTTACAGGCTGTTTTTTACCAAGCAGGAACAGTCAAATTAAAAGGTTTAAGTGTAACTGTAAACAGACCTTGTGCATTGATACTTAAACAAGATGGAACAATAACAGTTTCAAACCCATCACAAACCTACTCAGATGTATTGGTAAGTATAAAAGATAAACGGAATACTTTTTCTAAAGTTATACATCTGCCAACAAAAAACAAGTTAGAGGGAGCTTCTGCTTCGGTCAATTATAAAATTGAAAAACAATAATATCAAGATTAATTAAGAAACAAGCAATTATAGTTATTTATGAAAAAAGTATTAAGTTTTATGTGTGTATTGGTAGTGCTGTCTGGTTGTGCCAAATCTAAAGAGGAGAAAGTAAGTGATAATGACATGAGTAAAACTATGGAGTTTATTACCAATAGACTTGATTATACGTTGAAAAACAACCTCGATTCTACAAAATTACCTCGGACAATTACAAAAGAAAATCAACTTAAAACAGTAGGGAAATATGATTGGACTAGCGGATTTTTTCCTGGGAATTTATGGTATATGTACGAGTTAACTAAGGATGAGAAATGGAAAAATGAGGCCATTAAATACACGGAAGTTTTAGACACTATTCAATATTGGGAAGGCAATCATGATGTGGGTTTTATTATGTATTGTAGCTATGGAAACGGGCTTAAGTTTGGTAGTCAAAATAAATATAAAGACATTATTATTCAAACAGCGGAGTCATTAAGCAAGCGTTATAATGACACTACTAAAGTTATAAAATCATGGGAACGACAAAAATCTTGGGATAAAGTAACCACGTGGTATTACCCTGTTATTATTGATAATATGATGAATTTAGAGCTGCTGTTTGAAGCAACCCTTTTAAGTGGTAATGAAAAATATAAAAACATTGCTGTACAGCATGCTGAAACCACAATTAAAAATCATTATAGAGATGATTATTCATGTTATCATGTGGTAAATTATGATACCATTACAGGTAAAGTTTTAGATAAAAAAACGGCTCAAGGGTTTGCTGATAATTCTTCGTGGGCTAGAGGACAAGCATGGGGTCTATATGGTTACACATTATGTTATCGCTACACAAAAGACAAAAAATTCCTTGATTTTGCTGATAATATTGCCAAATATATCATAAACCATCCTAATTTACCAGAAGATATGGTGCCGTATTGGGATTATTACGCTAATAATGATAATTATCATCCGGAATGGAATTATAATAAAGCAGATTTTCCAGTAATACCAAGAGATGCTTCTGCTGCAGCCATTACAGCATCTGCCTTATATGAATTGGCAGGTTATTCTGAAAACAAAGAAAATTTACTTAAAGCAGCTAATAAAATACGTGAGTCATTATTGTCTACCAGTTATATGGATCCAAATAGCAAGAACAAGTATTTTATTTTAGATCATAGCGTAGGAAGTATTCCTCATCATACAGAAATTGATGTTCCGTTGGTTTATGCGGATTATTATTTTTTGGAAGCACTTTACAGAAAAAGCATGCTTGATGATAATAAAGCATTTTTATAATTAACAGATTTTTTAAAAAAGAAAACGTTTAATACGACCTAAATGAAATATATTTTAAAAACACTTATAGTCTTGTTGGTTTTTCAAACCATATCTGTTGGTCAAGAAAGTCAGGTGTTTTGGCAAGACGAAAAGCAAAATGAAGAAAATAGAATGCCCATGCACGCATCTTATTTTGTGTATGAAAATGAAGCTTTGGCTAAAAGTGGTGATTGGAAAGCATCTAAAAATTATCTAAACCTGAATGGCGATTGGAAATTTAAGTATGTAGAAAATCCAGAAGCATTGCCAGAAGGTTTTGAGAAAAATAATTTTAACGATACAGCTTGGGATGTTTTTAAAATACCTGCAAATTGGGATGTTAATGGGTATGGGTATCCAGTTTACACCAATACAACTTATGATTTTGATAATATAATTAAAGTAAACCCTCCAATAGTACCAACCACTTACAACCCTGTTGGGGTATACAGACGTACTATTTCCATAAATAAAAATTGGTTAGATAAGGATGTGTTGCTTCATATTGGCGCTGCAAAGTCAAATCTTACCGTATGGGTAAATGGGATATATGTTGGTTATGGTGAAGATGGAAAATTACCACAAGAGTTTAAATTAAATTCATACTTAAATGAAGGTGAAAACACCATTGTTTTAAAAGTAATGAAATGGAGTGATGGCTCTTATCTTGAGTGTCAGGATTTTTGGAGAATGAGTGGTATTACAAGAGATTCTTATATGTATGTTAGAAATAAAACACACTTGGTTGATTTTGATATAACACCAGATTTAGATACTAACTATGTAAATGGGAGTTTAAAAATATCAACAGAAATATCTCGTGTTGTTAAGAAAAATGCTTATTCGTTAGAAACACAATTAATGGATGGAACTACGGTGGTAGCTTCAAAAATATTTAAAATTAATGAAGCTACAAAAAATTCAAGTTTCACTTTTAATGTAGTAAATCCTAAAAAATGGAGTGCTGAAATACCCAATTTATATCAGTTAAATTTCCTTTTAAAGGATAAAAAACAGAATATTATTGAAGTTATTTCAAAGCAAGTTGGTTTTAGAAAAGTTGAGATTAAAAATGGCCAACTTTTTGTAAATGGTCAAGCTATTTACATTAAAGGTGTTAACAGACAAGAAACGGATCCTATAACAGGGCAAACTATTTCTAAGGAAAGTATGGAACAGGATATTAAACTGCTTAAGGAGTATAATATGAATGCAATCCGTATGTCTCATTACCCTAATGATGAATATTTTTATGACCTGTGTGATAAATATGGGGTTTATTTAGTTGACGAAGCAAATTTAGAATCGCACGGTATGGGTTATAATATTACCAAAACACTTGGTAACAAACCAAGTTGGGAATTGGCCCATTTTCAGCGTATTGAGCGTATGGTGGAACGCGATAAAAATCATCCATCTATTATTATTTGGAGTATGGGTAATGAAGCAGGTAATGGTTATAATTTTTATAGAGCATATTTATGGTTAAAAGATCGTGATCCCTCAAGACCTATTCAGTATGAACGAGCATCTGTTGGTGGTTGGGAAGGTACCGATTTAAAATATGATTGGAATTCTGATATTATAAATCCGCAATATAGTTCACCTAAAAGTATGGAGGCTTATATTAAGACTTATCCAAATCCAGAAAGACCATATATTTTAAGTGAATATGCACATGCCATGGGGAATTCTATGGGGAATTTCAAGGATTATTGGGATGTTTTCAGAGCCCATAAAAACTTTCAAGGTGGTTTTATTTGGGATATGATTGATCAATCTATTTACAAAACACGAGCTGATGGTACACGTATATTTGCCTATGGTGGTGATTTTGGACCTGAAGATGTACCAAGTGATAACAATTTTTTAAATAATGGTATGTTCAGCCCTGAGCGCAAACCTAATCCACATGCTTTTGAAGCTAAAAATGTGCTTCAAAATATTCTTACTTCTTGGGAGAATCAAGAACAGATAACGATTAAAGTTTTTAATGAATTCTTTTTTAAAGATTTGAGTAATGTACAGCTAAACTGGCAATTGGTTTTAGATGGTATAGCTGAAGAATCAGGGATTATTGAAAATTTAAATATGTTGCCACAAACCGAAAAAATCTTCACACTTCCAATACATTTAGCAGGAAAGACCTATCAAGAAGCATTTGTAAATATTACCTATACTTTAAAACAAAATGAGCCCTTATTGGCTAAAGGGTTTGAAATAGCAAAAGAACAATTGCACTTGAAGGGGACTTGGAAAAACAAAATGCATATTGTAAGTACAGAGAAATTTCAAGAAAAAAATGATAGTCATTATATGTCTTTTGTAAGTCATAAAACAGAAATACAATTCAATAAAAAATCAGGTTTTATTAGTGGGTATAAGTATGACAATCAGTCTATTTTAAAAGAAGGTAGTCAGTTAAAACCTAATTTTTGGAGAGCTCCAAATGATAATGATATGGGTGCAAATTTGCAAAAAAAATTGTTGCCATGGAAAGAAGCTACGCATAACCCTACACTTTTAAAATGGAAACATTTCAATACAAAAAACAATACTATTAAGGTAACAGCTGTTTACGAATTACCACAAGTTTTTTCAGAATTGACTATCAATTATGAAATAAGTAGTGAAGGAGAGATACTTGTAAGTGCATCATTAACCATAGATGATACAGAAAATACGCCTATGTTACCACGATTTGGAATGGAAATGCAATTGCCAAAAAATTTCGAAACAATTTCTTATTATGGAAAAGGACCTTTTGAAAATTATATTGATAGAAATTACGCTTCAAAAGTAGGGATCTACAATCAAACAGTTTCTCAGCAATTTTTTCCTTACATACGTCCTCAAGAAACAGGTAACAAAACGGATGTTAGATGGTATGAACTTTCAAATAATAACGTAAGTATCAAAGTTCAATCCAATACGTTGTTAAGCATGACAGCATTACATTATTTAGATGAAGATTTAGATGACGGGTTGAAAAAGCAGCAAAGTCATCCCGAAGATTTGAAAAAACGAGATATGACTAATTTAAAAATTGATTATAAACAAATGGGAGTTGGGGGTATTAACAGTTGGTATGAACTTCCCATGGAACAATATTCGCTTAAAGCTAAAAAGTATCAATACCAATTTAAGATTACACCTGCTATTAAGAATTAAATTAGAACAATTTTTTATTTGAGCTCACAAATTCAACTTTTGTAGAGGCTAGTTTATTGAAAAACAATAGCAAACTTTTATATATAATCATTAAAAAAAAATAATGATGTTAAAAACATTCTATACATTTTTAATCTTTTTGTTAATGTCTTTTTTGGTGTTAGGTCAACCTAATCCGGAATTTTCAAAAGCAGGGTTTTATCCATTAGAAAATACAGGAAGAGATATTTTTTCATTTAATGTAGCATGGCGATTTTTTAAAGGGACTGTAAAAAATGCAGAAACTTCTAACTTTGATGACAGCTCTTGGCAAGTTGTTAACCTCCCCAATGGGATTGAGTTTTTGCCAGAAGAGGCGAGTGGTGGTGTAAATTACCAAGGTGAAATATGGTATAGAAAACATTTTACACCCGATAATGCTCTTAAAAATAAAAAGCTCTTTTTGCATTTTGAAGCCATTATGGGGAAATCCAAAATATATGTAAACGGTACGCTTTTGAAAGAACATTTTGGTGGCTATTTGCCTGTTGTTGTAGATGTGTCCGAGCACCTAAAATGGGGAGAAGATAACGTTGTTTCTGTTTGGGCCGACAATACTAACGACCCTTCGTATCCGCCAGGAAAAGATCAAGAAGTATTGGATTTTGCATACTTTGGAGGTATTTATAGAGATTGCTGGTTAATTTCACACAATGCCGTTTATATAACAGATCCAAACCATGAAGATGTAGTAGCTGGTGGTGGGTTATTTATTACTTTTGATGAGGTTTCAGAAAAAAAAGCCAATATACACACTAAGCTACATTTAAGGAATGAAGCATCTCGTGATTTTTCAGGAAAAATTAGATACCAATGGTTTGATAGGGAAGGAAAACAAGTCTTGAAATCGGAATTACCTATTCAGCTTCAATCCAACACCTCTAAGTCATTTTCGGATATATCTAAATTTAAAACCCCAGAACTTTGGTCGCCAGAGCATCCATACTTATACCAATTACATATCACTATTATAAATAAAAGAGGAAAGGTAGTTGATGGTTATAGAAAAAGATTAGGTATCAGACGTGTTGAATTTAAGGGGAAAGATGGGTTTTGGTTAAATGGGAAACCTTATGGAAAACCATTGATTGGTGCAAACAGGCATCAAGATTTTGCTGTAGTAGGAAACGCTCTTTCTAATACAACTCATTGGCGAGATGCTAAAAAATTAAGAGACGCAGGTTTAAAAT
Source organism: Pseudalgibacter alginicilyticus (assembly GCF_001310225.1). Lineage (GTDB taxonomy): Bacteria > Bacteroidota > Bacteroidia > Flavobacteriales > Flavobacteriaceae > Pseudalgibacter > Pseudalgibacter alginicilyticus. Next base: position 3,333,728 of record NZ_CP012898.1, read on the forward strand.
TGATTCGTAATGCGCACTATCCACAAGATCCAGCTTTTATGGATGCTTGTGACGAGTTAGGACTTTTTGTAATTGTAAATACTCCAGGTTGGCAGTTTTGGAATGATGATCCAAGTTTTGAAGCATTAGTGCTTAAAGATATTAGAAATATGGTTCGTAGGGATCGTAACAGACCCAGTATTTGGGTTTGGGAACCTATTTTAAACGAAACTTGGTATCCTGATTCATTTGCATTAAATGCAAAAAATATTGTTGAAGAAGAGGCCATCCATGGAAATGCTTATACAGCAAGCGACCTAAGAGCCAAAGGAAGTGAGCATTATCCCGTACAATTTTCGCATCCACTAAATCAAGATGACGTAAACCCTAATAAAACTTATTTCACTAGAGAATGGGGTGATAATGTTGATGATTGGAATTCTCATAATTCATCAAGTCGTGTTCATAGAAGTTGGGGAGAAAAACCTATGCTAATACAAACAACACATTATGCCAATCCATCGTATGCTTTTGTGAGTTATAATTCATTATATCAAACATCACTCCAGCATATGGGCGGAGCTTTATGGCATGCCTTTGATCATCAAAGGGGGTATCATCCAGATCCGTTTTACGGAGGTATTATGGATGCATTTCGCCAGCCCAAGTATTCATATTATATGTTTATGGCTCAAAGAGATTCTGAAGCATCAGATATTATTGCGGAAACAGGGCCTATGGTTTATATAGCAAATGAAATGACACCATTTAGTGATAATGATGTCACGGTTTTATCAAATTGTGATGAAGTAAAACTGACTGTTTTTGAAGAAGGTAAAGAATTTTTACTTAAAAAAGATGAGGATAAAATAGGTATGCCATCACCTCCCTTTGTTTTTAAAAATGCGTATCATTTCATGGAAATAAAAGCTCTAAATAGAAATAAAAAACAAGCTGAAGCCTATATAAAAGCTGAAGGCTATATAAATGGAAAATTGATGGCTGTAGATACCGTATTTCCAGCATTAAGACCTGAAAAGATTGTTTTGTGGTTGGATAATGAAGGAGTTGATTTGAAGGCAGATGGCTCTGATTTTGTCACCGTTGTTGCTGCTATTACAGATAAAGAAGGTCATGTTAAGCGGTTAAATAACAGTATTATTAAATTTGAGATTTCAGGTGAAGGAGCTTTAATTGGTGAAGCTAACTATAGAAAAGTAAGTTGGGGAACAGCTCCTATTTTAGTTCAAAGTACTACAAAGCCCGGGGATATTACCATTAAAGCTTCCATGTTTTTTGAAGGTGCTTTAGTACCAACATTTGGAGAAATTACAATTAAAAGCATTCCAACAGAAGATGTATTAGTATATGATAGTAAGGAGTTAGAGGCTAAAAATATTCGTTTGATTCATAGTGAAGTAACAGGAACAAACAGTGCCAACCAAGAATTAGAAAATGAGCTAAAAAAAGTTAAAAAAGAATTGAACGATTTGAAACTAAAAGAAATAGAAAAACAACAAGAAGAATTTGGTGAAAAAACCAAAAAAAATAATTTTTAGTAAAGTTAAAATATGAATTCAAGAAGAAATTTTGTAAAAAAAACAGCCTTAGCTGGTACTGGTTTGTCACTAATTCCTAACCTATCATTTGGAAGTGACTTTGTAAACTCAAACAAAAAAGTAAAACTGGCATTTATAGGTGTTGGCTTAAGAGGAACGAATCATTTAAATAATGCCCTACATAGAAAAGATGTTGAAATTACTGCTATTTGCGATATCGACCCAAATCGAATAAAAATAGCATTGAAAAAAATAAGTGATGCTGGATTTGAGAAACCTAAGGTTTATGGAGATTCTGAATATGATTATAGAAATTTATTAGAATTAAAAAACGTAGATGCGGTTATCATTTCAACACCTTGGTTATGGCACACAAAAATGGCAGTTGATACCATGAAAGCAGGAAAATATACCGGATTGGAAGTGTCGGCAGCAAATACCCTAGAAGAGTGTTGGGATTTGGTTAATACCCATGAACAAACAGGGTCACATTTAATGATTCTAGAAAATGTTAATTATCGTAGAGATATTTTAGCAGTCTTAAATATGGTAAAGCAAAATGTGTTTGGCGAATTGGTACATTTTAGGTGTGGGTATCAACATGATTTGCGTTTCGTTAAGTTAAATGATGGTGTAACAGCCTATGGGAAAGGTGTTGAGTTTGGAGATAAAGGTATTTCAGAATCTAAATGGCGAACGCAACATTCTCTTTTGAGAAATGCAGATGTTTATCCAACACATGGTGTTGGACCAATAGCTACTATGTGTGATATAAATAGAGGGAATCGTTTTATGTCATTAACTTCTCATGCATCTAAAGGAATTGGTTTGCATAACTATATTGTAGAAAATGGTGGAGAAAATCATCCTAATGCTAAATTAAAATTTAAACAAGGAGACGTTATAACTACGACTATTGAAACTTCAAATGGAGAAACTATTATTGTAACTCATGATTGTAATCTGCCAAGACCTTACTCCTTAGGGTTTAGAGTGCAAGGCGCAAACGGTTTATGGGAGGTAGATGGTAAAAGAATTTATATAGAAGGAAAATCGAAACCTCATAAATGGGATGAAGCTGATGAGTGGTTAAAGAAATATGACCACCCGTTATGGCAAAAATACGGGGAATTGGCAACAGGTGCAGGACATGGAGGAATGGATTTTTTTGTTCTAAATGCCTTTGTAGAGTCGGCTAAAGAAAATATTGCACCACCATTAGATGTGTATGATGCCGCAGCTTGGAGTGCCATTACTCCACTTTCGGAAGCTTCTATAGAAAACAATGGGGAACCTCAAGACTTTCCAGATTTCACTAGAGGTATGTGGGTAAAACGCAAGCCTTATAATTGGATGAAGAATACGTATTAAAGAGCTTTTTCGCTTGAGGTGTTACCACGAAGTATTTCTGAAAGAAGAATGACATTTTGTGATGTTTCTGAGGGTTAAACTGAATTAACACAACTTTATAATGTTTTCGTAACAGAATTGATGTTAATAAATATATTTGGATAATTGTTTTGTTTACGTCAAAATTAAGTGATACACTGTGAGTTTGTTTGACAGGCTAAAAATATGATGTTATTAGAAAAGGGCAATTAATTGTACTAAATATCTAAAATGGTGTTTCTTTTATTTTAGATATTTAGTACAATATAATACATGAAATTAATTAAAATCAAATTAGTAAGCCTTATTATATTGATTAATTGTCAGGTAAAAGCTTGGTTCAATATGAATTGAAAAACTAAAGTTAAGTAACTTTCTTTTTATAAGGGGTTGGGGCTATTAAAAAAGTAAGCAATTAGCTATAAAAATGTTTCAGCTCAAGTATGTTTCTAAAAAATAGATGTATGATGCCTGAAAAAGTATAAGTGTTTAAAAATAAAACATTAGTAGCTTATGTAATGTTTGTTCTTAATGTATAATTTTTATTACGCTCTCAAAATACTTCTTGATATCACTATTTTTTGTATTTCAGAAGTACCTTCATATATCTGAGTTATTTTAGCATCACGCATTAAGCGCTCTACATGGTAATCTTTGACAAACCCATTTCCTCCATGAATTTGAACTGCTTCCACGGTGTGTTCCATGGCTACTTTGGAAGCAAATAGTTTAGCTACGGCACTAGATACATCGTAATTGTTACCTTGATCTTTATCCCAAGCAGATTTTATTACTAAGTGACGTGCTGCTGAAATTTCTGTATACATATCTGCTAACTTAAAGGCTATGGCTTGATGTTTAGATATTTCTTTACCAAACGCTTTACGTTGGTTGGAATATTTTAAAGCCAATTCATACGCACCTTGTGCTATTCCTAAAGCTTGTGCAGCAATACCAATACGACCTCCTGAAAGTGTTTTCATTGCAAATCTAAAACCAAACCCATCGTCTCCAATACGGTTTTCTTTAGGCACTTTTACATCATTAAATTGAAGTGTGTGTGTATCACTTCCCCGAATGCCTAATTTATTTTCTTTTGGCCCTACATGAAACCCTTCCATATTTTTTTCAATTATAAAAGCATTGATGCCGTGAGAGCCTTTGTCTTTGTCTGTTTGTGCAATAACTAAATATATGTCAGCTCTTCCGCCATTAGTAATCCAATTCTTAGTACCATTAATAATATAATGATCGCCTTTATCTATTGCTGTTGTTTTTTGTGAAGTTGCATCACTACCAGCTTCGGGTTCGCTTAAACAAAAAGCACCAATACATTCACCAGTAGCTAATTTAGTTAAATAGTTTTGTTTCTGTTTTTCTGTTCCATAGGCTTCAAGCCCATAGCATACTAAAGAATTATTTACTGAAACAATAACAGAAGCCGAAGCATCTATTTTAGATAATTCTTCCATAATTAGTACATACGAAATGGTATCCATACCACTACCTCCATACTTTGGGTCAACCATAACTCCCATAAAGCCCAATGCGGCCATTTTTTTAACTAATTTATCAGGGAAGTGTTGATTGTCATCACGTTCAATAACACCCGGTAATAACTCATTTTGGGCAAAATCACGAGCAGCATCTCGTATCATTTCATGTTCTTCAGTCAGGTCAAAATTCATAATTTCGTTAAAGTTGTTGGTTCAATAAATATATGATACAATATAGCCTTTTTTATTGGGATATTTTTATGAGTTATTGCTATTTTTACGGATATGATAAAGACTAATTATAAAGTTGTAGGCGTAATGTCAGGAACATCTCTGGATGGGGTAGATTTAGTGTTTGCAACATTTTATATTGATAATAGCTCCAAATGGGTTTTTGATATTATTTGCTGTGAAACGGTAGAGTACACTTCTTCGTGGCGTTTAAAACTTTCAAATTTGATAAATAATTCTATTACTGAATTAAAAATTATTGATGAAGAATACACCAAATATTTAGCAAATATCATTAATGAATTTATTCTTAAAAATAATATTAAAGAGGTAGATGCTGTTTGTTCTCATGGTCATACGGCATTACATCAGCCAGATAAAAATATGACTTATCAAATAGGTAATAAACCAGAAATTGCTTCTTTGTTGAGTCAATTAGTTGTTTGTGATTTTAGAGCACAGGACGTAGCGTTGGGAGGTCAGGGAGCTCCATTGGTACCTATTGGTGATAAAATATTATTTTCTGACTATGATTTTTGCATTAACCTTGGAGGATTTGCAAATGTTTCTTTTCAAGATAATGGAGAGCGTATTGCATACGACATTTGTCCAGTAAACATTGTATTAAACTATTATGTGAAACCTTTGGGAATTAATTATGATAAAGAAGGTTTGTTAGCATCCAAAGGAAATATTAATCAAACATTATTGAATCAATTGAATGAATTGGGTTTTTATGCTGAAAATCATCCAAAATCTTTAGGTTTGGAATGGGTTCATAAAAATATCATTCCTATAATTGGTTCTTTTCAGTTGGAGATTAAAGATATTTTAAGAACATGTATTGAGCATATAGCTATTCAAATTTGTTCTGAAATTAATATAAAAAAAAGTGCTTTAGTTTTATTAACAGGTGGTGGTGTTTATAATAAATTTTTAATAGAAAGGATTAAGGCGTTAACCCATCATAGAGTTGTTATTCCTTCTAAAAATACCATTGAATTTAAGGAAGCTTTAATTTTTGGTTTTTTAGGGGTATTAAAACTAAGAAATGAGGTTAATTGCTTAAAGTCTGTTACAGGGGCATTGCACAATCATAGTTCTGGTACTATTTTCTATCCTTAATTGTATCAAAAAAATAAATATAATTATTAGTTCTTGTTTTTTGTCGAGAGAATGAAAAACCATGTATATTAATTTTGTTTACTTATACTTACGAAACAAAACAAACGTTATATATTTGCATTAAATCAAATAAATCTATGTTAAATACATTATTACTTATCAATCAAGAAGGTACAGAGTTACCTGTAGATGGGGAATCTGTTGAGAAAACACTATCAATTATAGAATTAATTAGTAGTGGAGGTGCTGCTGGACAAATTATAATAGCCATTCTATTTTTATTGCTTGTTGGCGCTATTTATATCTATTTTGAACGCATTTTTGCTATAAAAGCAGCGTCTAATGTGGATGCTAATTTTATGAATCAAATTAAAGACCATGTGAGTAATGGAAAAATTGATTCGGCTCAAATACTTTGTGCTCAAGTTAATTCGCCTGTATCCAGATTAATTGGTAAAGGTATTACTCGAATAGGAAAACCCTTAGCAGATATTAATACTGCTATTGAAAACGCAGGAAGGTTGGAAATTTACGGTCTTGAAAAAAACGTGAGTGTTTTGGCAACTATTTCTGGAGCAGCTCCCATGATAGGCTTTCTTGGTACGGTAATTGGTATGATATTAGCCATATTTGAATTAGCAAATGCAGGAGGTTCTATTGAAATGGATGTTTTAGCAGGAGGTTTATACACGGCTATGACTACTACCGTTGCTGGACTGATTGTTGGTATTGTTGCTTATATAGCATATAATCATTTGGTAGTAAGAACAGATAAAGTGGTGTATCAAATGGAAGCGCATTCCTTGGAATTTTTAGACCATTTAAACGAGCCTACATAATATGAATTTTAGAGGAAGAAATAAAGTAACACCAGAATTCAATATGTCGTCTATGACGGATATTGTATTTCTGCTTCTTATATTTTTTATGATTGCTTCTACTTTAGTAACTACCAATGCGATTGATATTTTATTACCTAAAGCTAGTGGGAAAACTGAAAATAAGCAATCTGTAGCTGTAAGTATTCAAAAGGATTTAACGTATTATATTGATCAAAAACGTGTAGGTGAAAGTGTTTTGGAAAATGAATTGCTAAAGCTACTTTCTTCTGAAGAAAAGCCTACCATTGTTTTAAGAGCTGAAAAATCAGTACCCGTAGAAAATGTTGTTAAAGTAATGGACATTGCTAATAGGAATAAGTTCAAGATTATTTTGGCTGTAAAACCAAATAATTAGAATTATTACAAGCCTAATATGAAGTATTTAGAAACAAAACATGAGAGAGATTCAGCAAAAGTAACAACGTTAATTGTTGTTATTTTGATATTGTTGTTGTTTGTTGTAGGGCCACCTTATATGGATCCACCTGAGGAATACGGTGTAGCAGTAAATTTCGGAACTACAGATTTTGGGAAAGGCAATGTGCAACCTTTAAAACCAGTAAAGTCTGAACCTTTAAAAATAGAGGAACCACCACAACCTGAAGAGACAAAAGCAGAACCAACTGTGTCATCTGAAGCTAAAGAAGAAGTTTTAACGGCTGACAATGCTGAAGAAATAGCTATTAAGAAACAAAAAGAGGCGGAAGCAAAAGCAAAGGCCATAGCGGATGCCAAAGCTAAGGCAGAGGCAGAAAGAATAGCCAAGGAAAAGCGAGAACAGGAAGAAAAAAAGAAAAAGTTAGATGCTCTAATTGGAGGTGTTAGCAAATCTGAAGGTTCTGAAACGGGGAGTGAAGGAGATGATAATAAATCTGGAGATAAAGGACAATTGGATGGCAACCTTTATGCACCCAGTTATTTTGGTGCTCCAGGCACAGGAAGTGGGGGTGTTGGTTACGGTTTAAACGGAAGAGGAAAAGCGTCCTATCAAATGCTTAAACAAGATTGTAATGAGTCAGGAATGGTAATCGTTAAGATTGAAGTAGATAGGGATGGTAATGTTATTTCCGCAGTACCAGGACAAAAAGGAACTACTAATACAGCGCAATGCTTATTAGAACCTGCAAAAAAAATAGCTTTGTCACATAAATGGCAACCAGACTCCAAAGCACCTGCAAAACAAATAGGTTTTGTTAAAGTAAACTTCAATTTAGGTCAATAATAAATGACATATCAAGAAACTGTTAATTGGATGTTTTCGCAACTCCCAATGTATCAGCGAGATGGGAGTTCTGCTTTTAAAAAAGATTTAACCAATACTTTAAAGCTTACTGAACATTTAAATTTCCCAGAAAGAAACTTTAAATCAGTCCACGTAGCAGGAACCAATGGAAAAGGTTCTACAAGTCATATGTTAGCTTCTGTGTTGCAAGAAGCTGGTTATAAAGTTGGATTGTACACGTCTCCCCATTTAAAAGATTTTAGAGAGCGGATTAAAATCAATGGCACTGATGTTAGCGAGGCATTTGTAGTTGATTTTATAAAACATAACAAGTTTTTCTTAGAAGCGAACACATTGTCTTTTTTTGAAATGACCGTAGGAATGGCATTTGATTATTTTTCAAAAGAAAAAGTAGATATTGCTATTGTAGAAGTAGGGCTGGGAGGACGTTTGGATTCTACCAATATCATTACGCCTGAAGTTTCCGTTATAACCAATATAGGGTTTGATCATATACAGTTTTTAGGGAATACACTTGAAGCTATTGCTTTTGAAAAAGGAGGGATTATCAAGTCTAATATTCCCGTTGTAATTGGAGAAACTCAAGACGAAACAAAATCTGTCTTTGAAACTTTGGCAGATAAGCATTATTCTGAAATTATATTTGCAGATACAAAAATTAAAAAAGAATATAAGTCTGATTTAATAGGAAGTTATCAATTAAAAAACACCAAAACGGTTGTTCAAACGATAAAAATCCTTCGTAATAAAGGTTTTGAAATTTCAGAAGACAATTTAGTTAATGGATTATTACAGGTTGTTAAAAATACCAATTTAAAGGGGCGTTGGCAGACTTTGCATGAAAACCCTAAAGTAATTTGCGATACAGGACATAATAGAGAGGGGTTAAGCTATGTTATGAATCAGCTCTTAAATGAGGTATTTGACAACTTGCACATTGTTTTTGGAGTGGTAAATGATAAAGATTTAAGTAGGATTGTTGATTTATTACCTAAAAATGCGAGTTATTATTTTTGTAAACCAAATATTTCTCGTGGATTGGATGCTGAATTATTAAAAGACTATTTTAATAGTTTAGGGCTTAAGGGGGATAGCTATAATTCTGTAAATGAAGCCTATAAAACAGCGTTGTTAAGTGCTAATACAAATGATTTTATTTTTGTTGGAGGTAGTACGTTTGTTGTCGCAGAAATAATTTAAAATTTTATTGAAAAAGTTTTTGCAAATTAAAAATCTAGGTTATATTTGCACACCTAATTAAAGGGCGCGTAGCTCAGTTGGTTCAGAGCACTTGGTTTACACCCAAGGGGTCAGGGGTTCGAATCCCTTCGCGCCCACATATAAATCCTAAAGTTTATTAACTTTAGGATTTTTTTATGCCTTAATTTTCGTTTATGATTTGGTAGGGATCAAGGATCAATCCTAATTGTTGTGTTTATGCAAAAAATGGGATCAACCTTGATTTATAGTCGACTTAAAAACAGGTTTCTCGTTATGTAATATTTTTTATTTTAATGTGTTGAGCTCTGTTTCAGTTTCAATTTCATAAGGTTCTTTGTTATACTCAAAAATTCGAGCATTTAATGTACCCTTTAGTTTTATGGAACCATCATCTACTTTTAACCAGCTCCCTTCTCGCAAACCAATTACGGGTTGTGTGTTGAATTTATGAAACTCGTTAATACGGGTTTCACGACTTTCCCCCATGTGTTTTAAGGTTGTGTCCACGTCTATGTAATGCGGATTGATGTTAAAAGGAACTACACCTAAAGCGTTTAAACTTTTTGGAAATACAATTGGCATGTCATTGGTTGTTTTTATGCTCAGCCCGCAAATATTGCTTCCTGCACTGGTTCCAAGATATGGGATGCCTTTTTTAATTGTTTGTTTTAAGCTTGTAATTAGGTTTTTTTTGTATAATTCATTTAATAGAACAAAAGTATTGCCTCCTCCTACAAAAATGGCTTTAGCTTCTTTTATAGCTGTTTCAGGGTTTTGAAAAGTATGAAGACCTTTTACTTTCCTGCCAATTTTAGACAACCCTTTTGTAGCTATTTCTGTATAGGTGTCATGTGATATACCATTAGGCCTAGCATAGGGAATAAACAAAATATCATCTATATCATTATAAAACAATTTTAGTTCATCAAATAGATATTCTAAATAAGCTGTTCCATGAATAGTTGAAGTGCTAGCAATAATGATGTTTTTCATAAAAAAAAAGGTTTTTTGTAAAAATAGTTAATTGGACTTTTCTGAAAAAAGACATATAGCTTTTAATTATTAAATAAGATGAATTAACAAAAGTTTAGATGTTGTTTTTATTTTTTTTAAGATTTGATAGGCGTTCTTTACGGTGTTAAAAACGTTGAATGATTTCTTTAAAATATGTTACATTTTTCTGTTTTCTGTTTTTGTTTCAGAAAATGATTTCTCAATCATTTGAAATAATAGGAAAAATACAAAGTACTATTGGTGTCGAAAATATTCATGTAATTAATCAGGCCTCACAACAATTTACAATTTCAGATAAAAATGGTGTTTTTAAAATAAGTGCAAAACTGCTTGATACTTTAACATTCTCTTCTGTTCAGCATAAATTAAAAACGGTTGTAGTTGATAGAAATATACAATCATTTAAAACTATTTTGGTAACACTACAGGAAAATGTTATAGAATTAGATGAGATTCTAGTTGGTAAGGTACTTACCGGTGATTTGAATTTGGATGTTGGTAATGTAAAAAAAAATACATCAGTAAATTTTTATGATGTTGGTATCCCTGGTTATAAAGGAAAGATAGCAACACCTAGTGAACGGCGTTTAAATGAGGCAACATCAGGTGGAGGTTTTGGTGGAGTATCTTTAAATTCTATCATAAATGGTCTTTCAGGACGGACTAAAATGCTTAAAAATAGAGTAAACATTGATAAAAGAGAAGCGTTGTTGCAAAGTGTTAAAGCTCGCTTGTCTAAAGATTTTTTTGCATCTAATCCGTTGGAAAATGACTTAAAAAATGATTTTTTTTATTTCTGTGCAGATGATGAAAATTTTATTAAATTTTGTAAAAATCAAACTGATTTTAAGATTTTAATTTTTTTAAGGATGAAATACAGGCAGTATATTAATAATAGGAGTCAAAAAAAAGATTAACAAATCCAAATACTTGTAGCTTAAACAAAATAAGTATTTTAGCAAAATATTTACATATAAGTAAAATGAAGTATTTAAGGTTCTTTATAGTAGTCTTTTTTCCTCTTTTAGCTTTTACTACTGTTCATAAATACTATATTAGTGTTACTGAAATTAATTTTATCCAAGAAAGAAAGTCAGTTCAAATCACTTCTAGGATTTTTATTGATGATTTTGAAAGCCTTTTAAGAGAGCGTTATGATAAAAGTATTACATTGGCTGTAAATAGTGAATCAAAAACTACCGAACAGTATATTGAAAAATATTTAAAACAAAAGATGAATTTCAAAATAAACGGAAAAGAAGTAAATTTTGATTTTATAGGTAAAGAATATGATAGAGATGTTATGATTTGTTATCTGGAAATAACGGGCGTTAAATCGATTTCTACTTTTGAAGTTTCAAATGCTGTTTTATTCGATTTGTTTGAAGATCAAAAAAATATTATAAAAACTAAAATAAACTCTCAACAAAAAAGTCATATTCTTATTCTTCAAAAAGATAAGATTTTATTGAGTTATAATTAAAAATAAAAATAATACTGCTTTTATTTTTTAATTTAGCGCAACTTAAGTTTTTGTGAATTATAATCATAATAATATAAAATTAAAATAACAGATGAAATTACCATTTTACTTTTTGCTAATGTTGTTTGTTTCAGTTAGTACCTATGCGCAAGAATCTACTGAAAGCAAATCAGGACATGAAAACACCAATAAATTTAGGCAATTATATAATGAGTTTTCAACTCCAAATAGTTATAGATCAGCTTCTGGAGCACCAGGCCCTGCTTACTATCAGCAACAGGCTGATTATAAAATGGACATTGTTTTAGATGATGAAAACATGACGCTTTCAGGTTTTGAAACCATAACTTATACTAATAATTCACCAGATGAGTTAAAATATCTTTGGGTGCAATTGGATCAAAACATGCGAGCTAAAGATTCGAAATCTCCTTTGATCGCAACCGAGAGTATGGCGCCAGTAAATTTGCCAAGTAAATTTGTTTCAGAATATATGTCAGAACCTTTTGATGGAGGGTTTAATATTGAAGAGGTTAATGATGCAAAAGGTAAACCTATAATGTATACTATCAACCAAACCATGATGCGCGTAGAGTTGCCTGAAAATTTAAAACAAGGCGATACGTTTTCTTTTTCAATAAAATGGTGGTATAATATTAATAATCATGTAGAAAAAAGAGGTCGTTCAGGCTATGAGTATTTCCCTGAAGATGGAAACAGAGCTTATGTTATCGCTCAATTTTATCCTAGAATGGCTGTATATAATGATGTAGAAGGCTGGCAAAACTCCCAATTTTGGGGAAGAGATGAATTTGCTTTGCCATTTGGAAACTTTGAAGTGAATATTACCGTACCAGCAGATCATGTTTTAGATGCAACAGGTGAATTAGTAAATAGAAAAGAAGTGTTTTCTAAAACGATGATGGAGCGCTATGAAATAGCAAAAAAGTCGTATGATAAACCTGTTTTAATCGTAACACAAGCTGAAGCTGAAGCTGCTGAAAAAGGATTTGCTACAGATATAAAAACATGGAAGTTCCATGCAGAAAACGTTCGTGATTTTGGTTTTGCAACTTCTCGAAAATTTATATGGGATATGATGGCTGTTAAAATTGGAGATAAAGATGTTATGGCGGTTTCCATGTATCCTAAAGAAGGGAATCCCTTGTGGGAAGATTGGTCTACAAAAGTTGTGGCAAGTACCTTAAAAACCTATTCAAGAATGACTTTTGATTATCCGTACCACAAAGCCATTTCGGTACATGCCAAAAATCAAGGTATGGAATATCCAATGATTTGTTGGAACCATGGACGGCCCAATAAAGATGGTACTTATAGTGACCGCGTTAAATATGGTATGATGGGTGTTATTATTCACGAAGTAGGGCATAATTTTTTCCCTATGATTGTGAATAGCGATGAGCGCCAATGGACATGGATGGACGAAGGTTTAAATACCTTTTTGCAATACGTTGCAGAACAGGATTTTGGGGAATGGTATCCAGCAGCGCTTTCCGAAGGACATACCTCCTTTCCTTCAAGGCGAGGGCCAGCTGCTTTAATCGTTCCTTATATGGGAGGAGATCAAGATTTTATAGCACCCATTATGAGTAAGGGATCAAACACATATCAATTTGGAAACAACGCTTATGGTAAGCCTGCAACTGCTTTAAATATTTTGCGCGAAACAGTCATGGGGCGTGAATTATTTGATTATGCTTTTAAAGAATATTCAAACAGATGGATGTTTAAGCATCCAACACCTGAGGACTTTTTTAGAACCATGGAAGATGCCTCTGCGGTAGATTTAGATTGGTATTGGCGAGGTTGGTTTTATACCACAGATTGGGTTGATATAGGTATAAAAGAAGTTAAGAAATATTATGTGTCCTCAAAACCGAATCAATATATAAAAGACTATGTTAAAGAGAAGGATTTAAAAATGAAAGATTTGGTGCCTTTGGTTTATATGGTTGAAGAGGGTAGTGAAGAGTTTAAGGAAAATATGAAAAAAGGAACTGTCATTGAAAACTCTAAACCGCTTAAGGAGTATTTAATGGATAATTTTTCTGCAGAAGAGCGTGTAAAAATAAAAACGCCTAACTATTTTTATACGGTTACCTTTGATAAGCCAGGTGGTTTAGTAATGCCTATTATTGCAGAGTATACCTATGCAGACGGTACATCTCAAACAATAACATATCCAGCTGAAATTTGGAGGCTTAATGATTTAGAAGTTAGTAAAGTTATAGCGTCAGATAAAGAAATTGTATCCATAACCGTTGATCCTAATTTAGAAACAGCCGATGTGGATACCTCTAACAATTCATGGCCTAAAAAAGATGAGCAAAGTGCTTTTGATAAATTTAAAGAAAAAGCTAAAAAGTAAAATTTAAAACTAATTACCAAGATATGTAAGAGGCTATTTAGAAAGTTACAACTTTCTAAATAGCCTCTTTTTTTTTATTGATTTTAATTTTTTTTCGACAAAGTGTTATTTTTTGACGACAAAAAGCGTTGTGTCGAAAATTTTTACTATGTTTGTTATTCCCAAATTTAATTCGATGAAAAAAATAACCTTATTATTATTGTTTTGTTTTGTAGCTACAGGTATGAAAGCACAAAGTGATATTGATGCTTTGTTAGCAGCAGGAGTTGATGATGCTAAGCGATTTTCTAATGATTATTTAGCACCAGGAACTAACGGTCTTATGCATAGTATGAATGCAGGATGGTTTAATACGGCAGACGCTAAACCCTTAGGTGGTTTTGAGCTATCTATTATTGCTAATGCCTCATCTGTTAAAGATGAAAATAAAATATTTACTTTAAACGTAGCTGATTATGAAAATATTCAGTTTGTCTCTGGTTCTAATACTCAAGCAGTATCAACAATTTTAGGAGAGAATGACCCTTCAATTTACATAGAGGTAGAGTATAATGACCCAATTTTTGGAAATCAAACAGAAACCATAGAATTACCAAGTGGTATAGGTTCTGGAACCGCAGATTTGTTACCAACAGCTTTTATTCAAGGAGCATTAGGGCTCAGTCATGGCATTGAACTAAAGGCACGTTTTGTTCCCAAAATTGATACCGATGATGTGTCTTTAAGTTTGTATGGAGCAGGACTTCAGTTTGAAATGACCAAATGGTTGCCAGCAGATAAATTGTTACCAGTGGCTATTTCAGGATTGGTTGCTTACACCCATTTAAATGGTTCGTATGATTTGACGGAATCATCAGGTATTCAAGGTGAAAATCAGCATGTTGAAAATAATACGGATACTTGGTTATTTCAATTGATTGCTTCAACCAAATTACCTGTTATTAATTTTTATGGAGGATTAGGATATATCAAAGGGAAATCAGAATCTGATTTGTTAGGTACGTATAGAGTAACAAACGGGATATTAACCTCAGATTCTATTGTTGACCCTTTTTCAGTTTCAAGTGAAGTTTCAAGTGTGAGAGGTACTGTTGGAACAAAATTAAAGTTAGGGTTTTTTAGACTGAATGCCGAATACCATATGGCTGAATTTAATGCCTTTTCATTAGGATTAAACTTTGGATTTAGATAACGAAGAATAATATTGAGTTTTATTAGTTTATATTTAGTTAGTTGTTTAAAAAAGTGCAAGATTTATTCTGGCACTTTTTTTATTTACAGTGTTTTAATTTGTAGTTTTGCATGACGAAAATCATAAAATTTTATCATACTTTTTACGATATTTGTATAATAAAAGATTAATTTTTTTCATTCAGATAATTTTAGATCATTAACATATAAAAATAAATACATGAAAATTACAGTTGTAGGTGCAGGAGCAGTAGGTGCAAGTTGCGCAGAGTATATTGCTATTAAAGATTTTGCAAGCGAAGTTGTTTTGTTAGACATTAAAGAAGGCTATGCGGAAGGTAAAGCTATGGATTTAATGCAAACCGCTTCATTAAACGGGTTTGATACAAAAATTACAGGTATTACAAATGATTACAGCAAAACTGCAAATAGTGATATTTGTGTGATTACTTCGGGGATTCCTCGTAAACCAGGAATGACTCGTGAAGAATTGATAGGGATTAATGCAGGTATTGTAAAAGCAGTATCTTCAAGTCTTATAGAGCATTCACCAAACACCATTATTATTGTTGTAAGTAATCCAATGGATACGATGGCGTATTTGGTTCACAAATCAACTAACTTACCAAAAAACAGAATTATTGGTATGGGTGGAGCTTTGGATTCAGCTCGTTTCAAATATAGATTGGCTGAAGCCTTAGAAGGTCCTATTAGTGATGTAGATGGAATGGTAATTGGCGGTCATAGTGATACTGGTATGATTCCATTAACACGTTTGGCTACAAGAGCAGGCGTGCCAGTTTCTGAATTTTTATCGGCTGAGAGATTAACTCAGGTATTAGAAGACACTAAAGTTGGTGGTGCAACACTTACTAAATTATTAGGAACGTCTGCTTGGTATGCTCCAGGTGCAGCTGTAAGTGGCTTGGTACAAGCTATTGCTTGTGATCAAAAGAAAGTATTCCCTTGTTCAGTATTACTGGAAGGAGAATATGGTTTAAATGATATTTCTATAGGAGTACCTGTTATTATTGGGAAAAATGGTATCGAAAGTATTGTTGAAATCAATCTAAATGATGCTGAAAAAGCAAGCATGAAAGAAAGTGCAGAAGGTGTTGGTAAAGTAAATGCTTTATTGGAATTATAGTATTAAAATTCTTAAAATATATATTTATGTAAAGACTGTAGAAATACAGTCTTTATTTTTTTATATTTGGCGCATGAAGCCGAGATGGTATATTAGTATAATAATTTTTATTTTTACCTTAATAGGTATTGTAAGTGAACAGCAAATTTCTGTGCCAAATCAGGAAATTGTTTTACAGTTTGCAGATTCGGCGGTCTCTACTGAAGAAACTCAAAATACGCTTGAGATTGTAAAAGCTCAATTGCAAAATTTAGGAGTTAAAAATATTCAAATTGAAGAATTTGAAGCAGGAAGTGTTACAATAACTTATTATAGTGATTCTGAGGTTGCTATCATAAAACAGTCTCTATCTCAAGAGAAGCATTTAACACTTGATTACACACCTTTTAATCATAGTGAGCAAGAATCTAAATTACCATCTGACAAAAACACAATCGCTTATAATTTAGATGTTCATGAAATTCAAAAAAAGCATGATTCTGATTGGGATTTAAATGGAACACCAGTTCCTGAATTAAAAACTAAAAGCAATCACTGTTTTAATTGTAATGTATTTGTTTCCTTTATAGAATTAGATGTTGAAGGGCAAGAAGGTGTTTCAAAAATAGCATATAAAGTAAATCGAAATATGGCATTGTCCATAGATGATACCTCTCGTAGCATTCCCGAAGTTAGAGCAGGACCTATGGTTAATAATCTTCATAGCGTTTAAGTATAGCTTTCATTTTTAATAAAAAGCTATCAAATCTTATTTAATTTAAAAATTGTCAAATTATAAGGTAAATGATATATTTGCCCGCCCGAAAATTCGGGATAAACAATTGACCTAAAAACATAAAATAATGCAAAACAAAGGATTAGTAAAACTATTTGCCCTTTTGTTTGGTTTGGTAAGTATTTACCAATTATCATTCACATTTAAAGCCAATCAAATTGAAAGTAATGCCAATGAAATGGCTATTAGTAAAATTTCTGAAACCGAAGAGGATTACAGAGAAAAACGTAGCTTAGAAGAGGCTAGCTATTTAGAATCAATAGCTACAGATACCGTTTTTAATATAGGTATTGCAAAATTCACATACAATGATGTGAAAGAAAAGGCTATGAATCTTGGTTTAGATTTAAAAGGTGGTATTAATGTTATTCTGCAAATATCAGTAAAAGATATTTTGAAAGGATTAGCAAATCACACTGGAAACCCTGTTTTTAATAAAGCCTTAGAGGATGCTTCTGAAATTCAGAAAAACAGTCAAAATACTTATTTAGAAGATTTCTTTATTGCTTTTGATGCTATTAAAGGCGATACAAAATTAGCATCTCCAGATATTTTTTATACTAGAGAATTAGATGGTGAGATTTCAGGAACCATGTCTGATGATGAGGTTAAATCTATCATTTCAACAAAAATAGATGAATCTATTGTTTCTGCATTTGAAGTGTTGCGTAAACGTATTGATGGATTAGGGGTAACTTCTCCTAACATTCAGCGTTTAGGGAATTCTGGACGTATTTTAATTGAACTACCAGGGGTTAAGGATGTAAAAAGAGCAGAAGAGTATTTTACCACTACAGCACAATTACAATTTTGGGATGCTTACAAAGGGGAAACTTTTTTCCCATTTTTAGTTGAAGCAAACGAAACCTTAAAAGGACTTGTAGATACTAAAGCAGCAGATGAAGAAACAGAAAGCCAAGAATCAGAAGAGGATAACAAAATTGATGATCTTTTAGGAAATGCAGCAACAGATTCTACTGCAGTAGCAGAAGTTAACCCTATTTTCGATTTAATTAGAGGTCAAGGCTATCAAGGAGGACCTGTTATTGCGAGTTTTGAAGTTAAAGATAAAGAAACGGTGCTTAATTACTTAAACATGCCTCAAGTAAGAGCCTTGTTGCCAGTGGAGCAGCGTTATGTAAAGTTTGCTTTTGGTAAGCCTAATAAGGACAGCGAAATAGTTGATTTATACGCTTTAATTGGAAACAGAGAAAATGAACCAGAATTGAGTGGAGCTGTTATAACAGATGCAAGACAATCTTTTGGACCTACTAATAAACCAACGG
Organism: Pseudalgibacter alginicilyticus; assembly: GCF_001310225.1. Taxonomy (GTDB): domain Bacteria; phylum Bacteroidota; class Bacteroidia; order Flavobacteriales; family Flavobacteriaceae; genus Pseudalgibacter; species Pseudalgibacter alginicilyticus. The sequence goes on from NZ_CP012898.1 coordinate 3,352,137, forward strand.
TATCTATGCAAATGAATGCAAAAGGTGCTAAGTTATGGGAAGAAATGACTGGAAAAGCTTATAATCAACAAAGTCAAATAGCTATTGTGTTGGATAACATTGTGTATTCAGCTCCAGGAGTAACTTCTGGGCCAATTTCAGGAGGAAATTCTGAGATTTCAGGGGATTTTACATTAAATGAAGCGGTAGACTTAGCCAACGTATTAAGAGCTGGTAAATTACCAGCATCTGCTGATATTATTTCAAGTGAGGTAGTAGGGCCATCATTAGGTCAAGAAGCTATAGATAGCGGTACCATGTCGTTTATGATTGCATTAGCATTGGTATTAGTGTGGATGATTGTTTACTATGGTAAAGCTGGTGGGTTTGCAGATATTGCCATGGGATTAAATATATTATTAATCTTCGGTATTTTATCTGGACTAGGAGCAGTGTTAACATTGCCCGGAATAGCAGGTATTGTTTTAACCATTGGTATGTCAGTAGATGCTAATGTACTTATATTTGAGCGAATTCGTGAAGAAATAGCCAAAGGTAAAGGGCAAAAGGAAGCCATTCAAGATGGTTTTAGTAATGCACTATCATCTATTTTAGATGCTAATATTACAACAGGTTTAACAGCATTAATTTTATTTGTATTTGGAACAGGACCTATTAAAGGATTTGCTACAACATTGTTAATAGGTATTTTTACATCGCTATTTACAGCTATTTTTATTACGAGATTATTAGTAGACTGGTATTCAAATAAAGGAGGTAAATTAGCGTTTGCTACGGCAGTTACAAAAAATCTTTTCAGAAACATTAATATTGAATTCCTTAAAAAACGAAAAGTTGCATATATCATTTCTGCAACTATTATTATTGTAGGTTTGGGCTCTTTGTTTACTAATGGTTTGGATCAAGGTATTGATTTTGTAGGTGGTAGAACTTATTTGGTGCGTTTTGCTCAAGATATGAATCCTTCTGAGGTAACTGCAAACTTGAGTGAAGTTTTTGGAAGTGCCGATGCGAAAACTTTTGGAGATGCTAATCAACTTAAAATTACTACTAAATATAAGTTTAATGAAACAGGAACAGATGTTGATGAAGAGATTAGATCGATGCTTTTCAACGCACTTCAATCGTATATGCCAAGTTTAAATTATGAACAGTTTATTGATCTTAATGATGAAAATAAACAAGTAGGTTTATTGGAATCTTTTAAAGTGAGTCCAACCATTGCAGATGATATTAAACAGGCATCATTTTGGGCGGTTTTAGGTTCATTGATAGTTGTTTTCTTGTATATTTTATTCCGTTTCAAAAAATGGCAATATTCATTAGGTGCTGTTGCAGCAGTTTTTCATGATGTGCTAATTGTATTAGGTATTTTTTCGCTAACCTATGCTTTCATGCCATTTAGTATGGAAATTGATCAAGCTTTTATTGCGGCTATATTAACGGTTATTGGGTATTCTTTAAATGACACCGTAGTAGTATTTGATAGAATACGTGAATATTTTGGCGAGCATACAAGCTGGGAGTTTAATAAGGTGGTTGATACATCGCTGAGTAGTACTTTAAGTAGAACTTTAAACACCTCGTTAACAACTTTGGTAGTATTATTATCAATCTTTATTTTTGGTGGCGATTCTATAAGAGGATTTATGTTTGCTTTAATAGTAGGGGTTGTTGTAGGAACCTATTCATCGCTGTTTATTGCAACACCAATTATGTATGATTCTGTGAATAAATTAGCAAAGAAAGATAAGAAAAACTAATTTTCATTTTCTTTGTAAAAAAGCCTGTCAACTATTTAGTTGATAGGCTTTTTTTTTGACTAATCCAGATTTTTATTGAAGTAAGATAAAGGAAAGCTATGCTTTAAAACTGACCAAAATCATAGTTAATATTGTTGTTTTCTTATAACTTTAAAGGTATAAAAACGATGAGTCATGATACAAAAAAAGAACCCAGAAATAGAGATTAGCCGGAGTAGCGGTCTCTATTTTGCCATCGGACTTAATGTTATGTTATTTCTTTCATGGCAGCTTTTAGAATTTAAAACTTATGATATTGAAGATGTTGATATTGGTGTTTTAAGTATGGATTCAGAGGTGGAAGAGGATATACCAATTATTAATATTAATACACCACCTCCACCACCACCTCCACCACCAGTAGCAACTGTTGAAAATATTAAGGTTGTAGAAGATGAAGTGGTTGTTGAAGAAACTTTTATAGAAAGTACGGAAACAGACCAAGATGAAAAGATTAAGGAACCTGTAGTAAGTGTGTCAGATATTTATGTTGAAGGTGTTGAAGAAGATGTAGAAGTACCTTTTGCAGTAATTGAAGAAGTACCTATTTTTCCTGGTTGTGAAAAAGGCACGCGTGCAGAAATTAAAGCGTGTTTCCAAAGAAAAATACAAGAACATATTGTTAAACATTTTGTATATCCAGAACCAGCTTTAAATATGGAGATAGAAGGTAGGGTTTCTGTAATATTTGTTATTGATACCAATGGACAGGTTACCGGACTTCGATCTAGAGGGCCGGATAAAATATTAGAAAATGAAGCAGAGCGTATTTTAGGTTTACTACCTCAAATGAAACCAGGTATGCAGAGAGGTAAGCCTGTAAAAGTTGCTTATAGCGTTCCTATATTGTTTCGAATGAATTAATTTTTAATTTCAAAATACATTTAAATTTAACAAAGCAACCAATGTTATTATGGTTGCTTTGTTTTAGTTATTAGTTTTTCTAAATTTTCGTGAATAATTTATTTTTGAAATTCTACATATTTCGAAGCAATATCTATTTGGTTAGCTTCTCCTCTGTGGATGAGTAGGCGATAACGTAAAATTGTTGGATGAGTTTCAGATAAAGGGATTGCCTTTTTTCCAGGAAAAGGATAAACAGCATTTTGCATACTGTTTTTTGAGCGTAAAATCCAAGGGTTTGGAAACCCAGGATTATTAGGGTGGCTTAAAATGCTGAGGCCAGATAAATTATCGTCTTGGTCAAAAGGGCCAGAAATATCAATCCAGCCATCTGCTTCAACAGGCAAAAGAGTTGGTTCTATTTTTCCTTGAGAACCAGTAAATTTAATATTCTCAACATTCTTAAGTCTTTGTGAAAATCCTCCATAGCCTTTAGCATCTTCTGAACCACCAATACGCATGTTTTTTTCAAGGGCTTGGATAGATATTTCAATATCTATTTGTCGATAATTTTCTTTAAGAGGATATACTTTTAATTTAGTTATCTCTTTTACTAAAGGTTTCTGTTTACCACTTTTACTCCTCCATTGTGGCGATTTCCATAATACTTCTACTTTTAAAATTGTAGACTTTTCTTCAGGCTTTAATTGTATAGCGTTAATGACTTCCCATGAAAAATCATCTATTAACCAAGCATCTCCAATTCTTTTGTCACCTACATATAATTGATGCCAAGCCCAGAAAACACCTCTATGATGATAATGGTCTGGGGGAAAATCTTCAGTAAGTATTTCTCCATCTAAAGTATATAATGGATGAATATAATTAGTTCTTGTGTAAGTGCCATTTAAAGATTTTTCAGCAATTTGATAATTTAATATGCTGTCCTTTTCTTCTAAAAAATATGCAGCGTCATTTTTAATTATTAAATCAACCTTTTGAGCACTAATAACATTAGAAATAAAAATAAAACAAAAAGTAATGTAATATAAATTCATAGCTGAATATGAATGGATGGTTGTTTTTAGATGGGGCCGTTATTTTTTTACTAATCTACGCACAGCAACCCATTGTTTAAGCATTTCTCTAGAGTCTTGTGCAGGATAGCCTAAAACGGTTTTTCCCGCTTCTACATCTCCAACAACACCAGATCCTGCACCTACTGTTGCTCCAGAATGGATTGTAGTGTGGTCTTTTATTGAAGCACTACCTCCTATAATAACACCATCTCCTAAAGTTACGGAACCAGCGAGTCCACTGTGTCCAGCCATAATACAAGAGCGTCCCATGACGCTGTTATGAGCAATTTGCACTAAATTATCTATTTTACAGCCATCTCCAATGATGGTAGAGCTAAATTTAGCACGGTCTACACATGAGTTGGCACCAATTTCAACATAATGACCAATTATAACATTGCCAATTTGAGGTATTTTAACTAATCCTCTTCCGTCATCGCTTGGGCGATATCCAAAACCATCAGCACCAATACTTACATTTGTATGAAAAATACAATGGTTTCCAATGATACAACGTTCCCTAATAACTGTTCCAGACCAAACCACTGTATTGTCTCCAATAATGGTTTCATCATATACGCAAACATTAGGATATAAAACCACACTATTCCCTAAAACCACATCTTTACCAACATAACAATGGGCTCCAATTTTGCATCCTACACCTATTTTAGCAGTATCGTGTATAACAGCTGTTGGATGTATGTCTTCTTCAAACACAGGTGAAGGAGGATTAAATAATTCTAATATTTTTGCCATTGCTAAATCGGCATTTTTTACTTTAATAATGGCTCGATTATCGCCTGGGTCTAAAGTTAGATTGTCATTTATAATTACAGCACAGGCTTTAGATTCTGCCCAAAGTTTAGTGTATTTTGTACTTCCTATAAAAGTAATTTGATTGCTTTTTGCTTTTTTGAGTTGTTCAGGTCCTTCAATGAGTTGCGAAGTGTTTCCTATTAATTTACCTTTTAGTATAGTATTGAGTTCTTTAACGGTATAAGATGTTTTCAATGATAAAGGATTATATGGTTTGTTTTGTAAAACTAAACTAAAAATGATAAAATAGTAGTTTTTTATAATTTTAGTTTTTTTATAGATGATAATTACTCGTTTTTAAATGACACAGAGTTTATTATATAAGAGTATCAATGTTAATTTAATCTATGATTCAATATTAAAAACGAAAAAATATGTAGATTTATCATATGCAAGAAAAACAATCTTCTTTTTCAATAAAAAATTGGTCGCACAATGATCAACCGCGCGAAAAACTTCGGGATAAAGGTAAGGAAGCTTTAAGTGATGCTGAGTTGGTAGCAATATTAATCGGTTCTGGTAATAGAAATGAGAGCGCTGTAGCATTATGCAAACGTATTTTGGCCAGTGTTGACAATAATTTGAGTGATCTAGGTAAGCTGTCTTTAAAGCAACTGATGACATTTAAAGGTGTAGGAGAAGCAAAAGCTATAAGTATTGCTGCAGCTTTGGAATTAGGTAGAAGACGAAGAGGCGAGGAGGCACTTAAAAAGAAGAAAATCACATCAAGTACATCGGTTTTTGAATTGATGCAACCTATAATTGGCGAATTAGAACATGAGGAGTTTTGGATTATCTATTTGAATAATTCTAACAAAGTAATTCAAAAAAGACAATTGAGTAAAGGCGGGATAACAGGGACTTTAGTAGATGTGCGTTTGGTATTAAAAAGTGCACTTGAACTTGGGGCAACGGGCTTGATTTTAGTTCATAACCATCCTTCCGGGACTTTAATTGCTAGTGAAGCCGATAAACTATTAACCAATAAATTGAAAGTAGCCGCTGAAAGTTTAGATATAAAAGTCTTAGATCACCTTATAGTTACTGAAAAGGCATACTTTAGTTTTGCAGATGAAAATATTTTATAAGCCATTTGTTGTTTGAAAATTGAATATAAAAAAAATGCTATTAGTTTACACACATAAAATAACCCCTCGATTAAAATATGTTTTCAAACATGTTTGTACGAGAGTTTTAGGCTTAGAAGTTTCTTTTACAAGCAAGATTGAAGAGTTTATTACACATGATAGCTTAAAGATGTCGTATACCAAACAACATTTAGGCAATGAGTTTTTTATAAAAAGTCATGATTTGTTGTTTGAACAAGGCTTGTCTGATGTAGAGATTAATGTACAAAGTTGGGATGATACCAAATGTTTCTTTTTTAATGGTGATAAAAGTGGATTGCCGTTTGATATATTTGCTGCATCTTTTTATTTACTATCTAGATACGAAGAATATTTACCACATGTAAAAGACGAATATGGAAGGTATGTAGCTACTGAAAGTATTGCCTATAGATATGGGTTTTTAAATCAGCCAGTGGTAGATATTTGGGCATATAAATTTAAAGCCGCCTTACAAAACAGGTTTTCGGAATATGTTTTTTCTGAAAAAAAATATCGAATCAAACCTATAATTGATGTGCCAAGTGCCTATAGTTTTTATCAAAAAGGCATTATGCGCACCTTAGGAGGTACTCTAAAAGATTTATCCCAGTTTAAATTTAAAAGATTATACATTAGATTTATGGTCATTTTGGGATTTCAGCACGATCCATTTGATACTTTTAAATATATTATTAATAAGCAAAAAAGCAGCTCCTATAAATTTTTATTTTTCTTTTTAATAGGAGATTATTCTACCTATGATAAAGGTATTAATATTAATAAAAAGCAATTTGTTTCACTTATAAAACAAGTAGCAGATTATTGTCATGTCGGTTTGAAAATTTCTTTTTTTGCAACAGATAAAATAGATGTGCTAAAAAAAGAAAAAGTACAAATGGAATCTATAATTAATAACTCTTTAAAAGCATCTAGACAGTCATATTCACGACTTAATTTTCCAGAATCTTACCGGCATCTTGTGGAATTAGAAATAAAAGAAGATTATACCATGGGATATGTAAATTATATTGGTTTTAGAGCCGGTTCTTGTACTCCTTTTTTATTTTACGATTTAGATTATGAAGTGCAAACACCATTAAAGATTTGTCCTTACCATGTTATGGATTATGCTTTATTGAAAACACGTTCACTTTTGGATAAAAAGCAGGTTTTAAATGAATTGATTAAAAAAATAAAAAAAGTAAATGGTGAATTTGTTCCCGTTTTCCATAACTATACATTCAGTGATGCAGAACGATGGAAAGGATTTAAAGAATTGTTTAATATGATATTAGAATCGTCAAATGAAAATTGAAGGTATTACAGATGTGTTTTTTGACTTAGACCATACTCTTTGGGACTTTGATAAGAATTCTGCATTAACATTTAAAACTATTTTTGAACTAAATAAGATTGAGGTTGATATAGATATGTTTTTACATCATTATATCATTATAAATTTTAATTATTGGAAATTGTTTAGAGATGAAAAAATAGACAAAGAAGTGCTGCGTTTTAAAAGATTGAACGATACATTTATGGCAATAAATCATCCAATCTTGCCCGAAATAATTAACAAACTATCAAAAGATTATATAGAACATCTTACCAATTACAATTATTTATATGAAAATACCATTGAAGTATTAGATTATCTTAAACAAAAGTATCGGCTTCATATTATATCTAATGGGTTTCATGAAGTTCAGAATAAAAAATTAGAAAACTCAAACATTCAGCATTATTTTAAAACAGTTACTAATGGAGAAAGTATTGGCGTTAAAAAACCAAACCCTAAAATTTTTAATCATGCTTTAGATTGTGCCAAAACTTCAGCAAAAACTAGTATTATGATTGGTGATGGTTTTGAAGCTGATATAATAGGCGCTATGAATGTAGGTATGGAGGTTATTTTTTTTGGAACTAATAAAGAAAATTCAGAAGTTGAGGTTAAACAGATTAGTAATTTAATCCAATTAAAAAACTATTTATAAATCACACTATTAAATGAAAATTTCCGTTAATATAATTCATGGTTAAAAAAGCTTTTTTTCATTATTACATATTTTTCCTCTTAAACTTTTTATTTGTAGGATGTACAAAGGATGTGGATTTTAATCAGGTAAATGATTTTGAAGTATCCCCAATTGTTGAAACAAGTTTGATTTTTTTCAACGCTTCAGCAGGAGAATTTTTCATAGGAGGGAATGAGTTGTCAATTGTTCAAGATTTTGTTGTTCTTGAAGTATTTAATAATAGCTTTATAGACGATAATTTAATTAAATCGGAATTTGTTTTAGAAACTATAAACTCTATAAATAGAGCTTACGATTTGCAAATTGATTTTGTTAACAATACAGACCAATTACTACACAGTTTTACCGTCACTGCTCCAGCATCTCCTACAAATACCGAGGTTACAACTAAGCATACCGAAGTTTTTGAAGGAAGTTCTCTGGTTGCATTCAAACGTACAACTAAGCTTGTGTATACTCTTACCATGTTACCTGGTTTGCCAATTGATGCTAATACAATGGGTAAAATTGATTTAAAATCTAAAGGTGTTTTTTATTTCAATTATAAAGAAGAAATATGAATTATGAATAAAGTTTGCTTTTTTATTTTATTCGTGTCATGTTTTGCCTTTTCACAAAACAAGCAAATTTTATATGGTTTTTCTGAAATACCACAATCTTTAATGCTCAACCCTGGGGGAAATGTAAAAAATGATTGGTATTTTGGAATACCATTGATATCGCATTTTCATGTACAAGTAGGAGCTTCTGGTAGCACCGTATATGATATTTTTGCAGACGATGGTATTAATTTTAACACCAAACTTAAAAATGCTATATACGGTATGCGTTCAACCGATTTTTATTCTGTTAACGAACAGTTAGATATTTTTTCTGGTGGATTTGCTTTTGGAAGTAGCTATAATAAAAATAAATACATCAGTTTCGGACTTTATCAAGAATTTGATTTTATTTCATACGTTCCTAAAGATTATATCGTCTTAGCTTTTGAAGGCAATCAAAAAAATATAAATCGACGTTTTGATACCGGAGATTTAAATTTTAGTGGAGAAATGATTTCTGTATTTCATATTGGGTTCAATAAAAAAGTAAATGAACAGTTAACTTATGGTATAAGAGGAAAAGTTTATTCAAGTGTAGCCAATGTTAGTTCAATTAAAAATAAGGGAAGTTTTATTACTACCCAAGGGGAAAACAACTTTTATAACCACATTTTCGATTTAGATTTAGAACTTAATACTTCAGGAATTATAAGTTTATTAGATGATGAAAACTCAGATATTAAAAATGATATTAGTACTTTACAAAAGCGTTTTTTGTTAGGTGGAAATCTTGGTTTAGGTTTTGATGTGGGATTTACTTATCAAATAGATAAGCAATGGACATTTGATGCGAGTTTGTTAGATGTTGGATTTATAAAGCATAGTAAAGATATTGAGAATTATAAATTAGAAAATCAGTATACCTTTGAGGGGATTGATCCATTTTTTTTTGAAAGTACAGAAAATCAAACAGCAGATGATTATTGGAGTAATATAGAAGAAGATTTTGAAGATTTATTTGATTCAGAGATTAACACTAACAGCTATATTACGTGGCGACCAATAAAATTAAATACATCACTTAATTATTCGTTTGGTGAAAAGCGTTTTAAAGACTGTTATTGTTTACAAGCAAATCAGGGGTATCAAAACGCAGTTGGCGGACAACTGTATGTCATAAATAGACCTAAGCAACCACAAGCAGCTTTAACAGCTTATTATTTTAGACATTTATTCAAGGGCTTAAGTGCTAAAATCACTTATACAGTAGATTCGTATTCTTTTACAAACATTGGGTTAGGGCTTTCTGCTCAGTTAGGAAATGTCAATTTTTATATGATGGCAGATAATTTTTTAGAATATCAAAACATATATAATGCTCAAAGTGTATCTTTACAGTTAGGTTTTAACTATATATTTAATAAAAATGAAGACTAAGTTTTTTTGCATACTAATTATTGCTTTCATGGCATCAAACGTTTTTTCACAAACTAATTTAAACAATTATAAGTATGTTATAGTTGCTAAAAAGTTTGATTTTTTAAAAAAAACGAATGAATATAGATTAAATGAATTATCACAATTTTTGTTTAATAAATATGGTTTTGAAGCTTTAATTGAAGGTGAAGAATACCCTTCAGATTTACTTGTAAACAGATGCTTAGGATTAAAAGCTGATGTTTTAAAAGATTCTGGGATGTTTAAAACAAAATTGAGTGTAGAGCTAAAAGATTGCAATGATAGAATTGTTTATACCTCTGAAGTTGGAGAAAGTAGAGAAAAGCAATTTGATAAAGCTTATACAGAAGCGCTAAGGAATGCTTTTATATCTATTGAAGCTTTAAACTATAAGTATGTGCCAAATGAAGCCATTTTAGCCTCAACTTCTTCTAACATTGGAAGTGATAATTCCGATGAAGTTAAAAAATTAAGAGAAGAGGTTCAGGCTCTAAGGGAGAAAAAGGAACTAGAAGAAAATATTGAAGAAATAAAAAATAGATCTAATCCTGTTTTTGAAAAACCAAAAGTTTCAGCTCAACTTCCTGTTGAAAAATTAACAACAAAACATGAAATTTTATATGCGCAAGCTATTGATCATGGTTTTCAATTGGTAGATAGTACGCCTTCAGTGGTTTATAAAATCAAAAAAACAGGCATTGACAATGTATTTTTGGTAGAAGGCAAAAACGCAACTTTGTATCAAAAAGAAGATAAGTGGATTTTAGAATACTATGAGAATGATCAGTTAATACAAGAAGTTTTAACTATTAAGTTTTAGTTTTTTCACCATATGGTTAATACCCATATTTATCTTTCCAACGTTGTTTTAAAAAATTACGATGGGCATCTTCGCGCATATTGTTTCCTGGTTCATAAAGGGTTGTTCCTGACACCTCTTTTGGTAAAAACTCTTGGTTGGCAAAGCTGTTTTCGTAGTTGTGGGCGTATTTATAATTATCGCCATAACCCAACTCTTTCATTAGTTTAGTGGGGGCATTTCTAAGTTCTAAAGGCACTGATAAATTACCAGTTTCTCTTACTAATTGTTGTGCTTTTCCTATAGCAGCATAAGCGGCATTGCTTTTTGGTGAACAAGCTAGATAGGTAGCACATTGGCTTAAAATAATACGAGATTCTGGAAACCCAATTGTAGAAACTGCTTGAAAAGTATTATTAGCAATCACTAAGGCTGTTGGATTGGCATTGCCAATATCTTCACTTGCAGAAATAAGCAAACGTCTAGCAATAAATTTTACATCCTCACCACCTTCTATCATCCTTGCTAACCAATAAACGGCGCCGTTTGGATCGCTGCCGCGAATGGATTTTATGAAAGCCGAAATAATATCGTAATGTTGTTCGCCTGTTTTGTCATAGTGTACCGTATTGTTTTGAACTTTTTGTAAAACCAGTTCGTTGGTAATTGAAACGTGGTTTGATATTTCTGAATTAACAATTAATTCAAAAATATTTAAAAGCTTTCGAGCATCACCACCCGATAATTTCAATAAAGCAGAAGTTTCTTTAAGTGTTATTCTTTTTTTTGAAATATATTCATCTTTTTCAATAGCGCGCTTTAAAAGCGTTTCCAAATCCGTCCTAGAAAAGGATTCTAAAACGTATACTTGACAGCGAGAAAGTAGAGCGGGAATCACCTCAAAACTGGGGTTTTCAGTAGTAGCACCTATTAACGTAATCCATCCTTTTTCAACAGCTTGAAGCAACGAATCTTGTTGTGATTTACTAAATCTATGAATTTCATCAATAAATAAAATGGGGTTTTTAGTCGTAAATAAACCGCCACTTTGTTTTGCTTTATCAATAACGTCTCTAATATCCTTAACTCCAGAATTTATGGCACTCAAGGTGTAAAATGGCCTGCCAGATTCGGTAGCAATAATATTGGCAAGTGTTGTTTTTCCAGTGCCAGGAGGGCCCCAAAATAGCATTGATGGAATTAAACCATGCTTAATATGAAGGGTTAATGTCCCTTGTGGCCCTACTAAATGAGTCTGACTCACATAATCATTTAATGTTTTAGGCCGTAATCGTTCTGCTAATGGCTCATTCATATCGTAAAATTATAACAATTCTTTTGCATTAAGGAATCTTATTGTTTTAAATTTCTTGGTTTTGATAATACGGTTTAATGAACCCTATCGTTTTTATTAGTTGCTGACAATTTATCATAAATGGTAATAATGGATTGTAATTTGATATATTTATGAAATTATGGATACTAAACAACATTTTAAATTTACTACTGGAGTTCTTTTTTATCCCGTATTGTTTGTGCTAATAATATGGTTGATATTTTGGTTTGAAGTCCGTTTTGGTTATAATTTTAGTAAATATGGTATCTATCCACAAAGTTTAAAAGGTTTACGCGGCATTATTTTTAGTCCATTTGTTCATGGAAGTATAACACACATTTATCACAATACAGTGCCACTTTTTGTGCTTTCGATGGCGTTGTTTTATTTTTATCGATCTATTGCTTGGAAAATATTATTTCTTGGAATTTTAATTTCAGGTTTTTTAACTTGGTGTATTGGCAGACCATCTTATCATATTGGTGCAAGTGGCCTTATTTATGTACTGGTTAGTTTTACTTTTTTTAAGGGTGTTTTTGCAAAACACTTTAGGCTTATTGCTTTATCGTTATTAGTTGTTTTTCTTTATGGAAGTATGATTTGGTACACCATGCCCATTGAACAAGGTATTTCATGGGAAGGGCATTTATCAGGGTTAATAACAGGTTTTATTTTTGCTTTGTTTTTCAGAAAGTCGATAGCAAAACCTAAAAAGTATCGATGGGAACAGCCAGATTATAATGAGGATGACGATCCGTTTTTAAAACACTTTGATAAGGATGGTAATTTTATAGAAATTATAGAGCCAGAAATGGAACAAGAACAGCCTTCTGTGCATTACATTTATAAAAAAAATAACTCCAAAGAATAAGCAATTATATTTATTGGACAACTAATATAATACTCTAATAAATTTAATTATTTAAGCAACCTAAGATAGTCGTTGTCTTACCGCTTCATATAAAAAAGCTCCACAAGCTACAGATACATTTAACGATTCAATATCGCCAAGTAATGGTAGTTTAGCTTTGTCATCCGCCACTTTTAAAATGGATGGGTTGATACCTCTATCTTCCGAACCCATAATAATAGCGCAAGGCTCTTTAAATGAAATATCGTATATGAGGTTATTTGTCTTTTCGGTAGCGGCAATTACTTTAATTCCTGATGCTTGCATGTAAAATACAGCGTCTTTAATATGGTCTACTTTACAAATAGGAATTTTAAAAACAGCACCAGCACTTGTTTTAATAGTATCGCCATTAACAGGTGCTCCACCTTTTTTCTGAACAATAATACCATTCACTCCTGTACATTCAGCAGTACGGATAATAGCTCCAAAATTTCGAACATCACTTAATTGGTCTAATAATAAAAATAAAGGCGTTTTTCCAGATTCTATAATTGTAGTTACAAGGATCTCTATGTCATGAAAAGCTATCGGTGATATTTGAGCCACAGCACCTTGATGATTACCTTTAGTCAGTCGATTAAGTTTTTCAACTGGCACATACGATTTATTAATAGCATTTTTGTTAATTAAAGATTCTAACTCATTAAAAAGCTCGCCATGTAGTCCTTTTTGAAGAAAGACCTTGTCTATGGTTTCACCTGCATTAATAGCTTCTAAAATAGCTCTAATGCCAAAAATTTGTGTTTGTTCTTGCATGGGGTAAAGGTATAAAAAAAGGGCTACTAAAAAGTAGCCCCATTATAATAAAAAAGATAGAATATTATGGGCAAATATTAGGTGCGCTATATACAACACCTACGGTAGGACTTAAGCCTTCATCTAAAACTTTATTTCCAGAAGCATCAAATACTTGATAAGTAACTTCTTCATCATAACTTCCTTCATTAAAAGATATTTCCAAATCACTTTCCGTAGGAACTAAAACTTTAACAGTACCGGTTCCACCGCTATCTAAAGTTACTTCGCCTACAACAATATCTCCAGCAACTGTAAATGTTAATGAAGCGCCATTCCAGCCATCTGCATAAGCGTCTTGCATATCAACAGTCCATTCGCAAGGTGTTCCAAGAACAATGATATCTTCAATGCTACTTACCTCAGATTCTAAACCATTAAAGGCTTTTTCTTTAACTGTTACGGTAACAAGATCTTCTTTTTGTGTAAAAAGGATACCCATTTTGTCTGTTCTTCCCTCAATAGGTTTTAGTTCAGCTCCTGAAACTGTCCAGATATATTCTGAACCACCTCTAGGTGGCGACACACTATAGATTAATTCTGAACCAACAAAACCAACACTAGGACCATTAAAATTAAAGATTTCAGGGATTACTTTGCCTGAATCACTTTCTAATTTATCATCATCTTCACAAGACAAAATGAATAGCGATGAAGCGATGAATATTAAACTATATGTAAAAAGTTTATTGAATTTTTTCATTTTTTTATTTTTAGAATTAAACAAAATTACCAGCCTCCATTAGAAACATCAATTCCATCAGCATTACTTACACCTCCAATGGTGTAATTTTCATATCCTCCTGCTAAAAGGTAAGCTCCTGGTACTGGTAAATGTAAAGGGGTACCTATTTGTAATAGGTCATTTTTTCTCATTTCAAAGAAACCAATTCCCATACCGGATGTTAATAATTCAATAGATCTTTCGTAATGGATGGCATCTACGACTTCATCAAAAGAAGCGGTTTCACTAAGTGGTGTTAATTCACCTCTAAGAACACGAGAAGATGCGTTTATAATAGTAACTGCATCCGCTATAGCACCTCCAGACCTTAAAATAGCTTCGGCTTTATATAAATCGTTCTCAGCAATTAGCATTTCAGGTACAGCAGCTGTTTGCTCTGATACAAAAATTTCTTCATCATATCGAGAATGTCTGTAGTTAGAGTAATGATATGTACCTCTATCAGGTCTAAAACCTTGACTATCTAAATACTCAAAGTCTGTATCCAATCTACTATCATTGCTAGTTGCTGGATCCAATATGGATGCAGAGGCAGGCCAACGAGCAGGACTTGAAGGGTCTAAAAGATTAACAACTCGCATATCAACTCGTGCCCATCCTGATACATTAGCATAGTATAGCCATTCGCTCCACCAATTTACAGCCCCATCCCATAATATTTCAACATCATAGGTTATTCCGTTGTTGGCATAATTTAAAACTTTATCCCAATCTAAAGCATCCCGTTGAGTTGAATTTCTTGGTGTATTTGCTAATAATCTAGCGCCCATAGAGTTTAAAAACTCTGACCATTCTTCACTTGTTAATGATAAACCATTTATAGCATCTACAGTAAACGTGTTGTTATCTGCCAATTCTATAGCTCTATCTAATTTTTCAAGAGCAACATCCATAGCTAAAGCAGGACTTGTAGCTTCGCTATCAAATAATGGACCTGTTTCATCTACAATCCATACACGATCATAAACCAAAGCAATGTAACCTATAGCGACCGCTTGACCAAATCTAGCTAAAGATTCAGTTTTAGCAGGGTCTTCTGTAGCAAGCGTCCCTTCATTGATGTTTTTAATAACAGTAGATTGGTTTGCAAGTAGCGTGTATAGTGCTGTGTAATAATCTTCGGAAGCAGAAGCATTAGAGTACCCGGGGTTATTATCCCAAGCTTTTCTTGGTTCTCCAGACATATCGTTCATACCTTGATTTCCATGAGAACAAGTTCGCATATCTGCCATAGTTGTTAACATTAATGCTGGGCCATCATATGAATTAACAGCACTAAACCAAGATTGGAATGCACTTAAAGCTGTAGCTTCACTTGCTACTTCCTCTGGTGTTGGATTGGCAGTATAAGGCGTATCCAAAGAGGCATCAAAATCATCACATGAACTGAAAACAGCCAAGATGAATAGAAATATTGTATATAATTTAAAATTTTTCATAGTCTTAAAATTTAAACAGGATTGATAGTTTGTAACTTGAAGTTACAGGGTAAGAATTCTGATCTACAGCAAAATATTGTTGTGTGCTTGAATCATATAGCTGTACTTCTGGGTCCCAACCAGAATAATCTGTAAAGGTTAATAAATTAGTTCCTGTAAGTCCCACTCTTATTGAATCAAAAAATCCATTTGCAACACCAGCTAATTGGTCTTTTTGTAAAGTGTAGAATAAAGAAACTTCTCTAAGTTTAACATAAGTACCGTCTTCTACCCAGTATTTGTAATCTTGATTTACAGCATATAAACCTTGGTAGTAATTGATAGATTTCTTTTCAGACTCTGCATAGCCAGACTGATCCATCATAACATGTCTATTGTCACGAGTTAACCATTGTGCATTTCTGTTGTAAATATCCCCGCCTTGTTTCCAATCTACAAGCATGTATAATCCGAAATTTTTGTAGCTAAAATCATTTCTAAATCCAACTTTAAAATCTGCATTAGCATTACCAATATCTCCTAAGACTTTGTCGCCATTTTCATCAACTAAATCAATAGGTTTTTCTAAAGAAGTTCCAATAGTATTTCTTTCAACTACTATACCATCTCTATTAACTACATAATCATCAATAGATGCACCTGTAGGTAATTGGTCAGCCATTTGGTCAAGATTGCTTACAAATTGATATCCCCACATAGTTCCGTGTTCAATGCCTTCTTCAATTCTAAAAACTTCACCAGCATAATTAACCGTGGTAGCGGTTCCATCATCATCATTAGGTCCTACTGTTTGTGGACTAACATTTAGCTTGGTAACTTCGTTGGATGAAGTATCAAATATGATGTTGGTATTCCATTTAAAGTCTCCATCTCTAAAAATATCTGCACCTAAACTCATTTCTATTGTTTCGAATTCAAGTGTTCCAGCATTTACCCATTGTTTGTCATAACCACCTGAAAGTGGTGGAAATAAATCAACTAACATAAATTGGTCTTCTGTTTTTGATTGTGAGTAAACCGCTTCAAAGTTAATTCTGTTAAATAATTTTGTTGAAAAACCAAATTCTAATTCTGAAGTTTGTGATGGTTTTAAATCTGGGTTTGCTGCTATACTAAGACCTAAAACACCACTTTCAATTAGTTTTCTTCTATATTGCCAGTCATATCCTGGTCTTTGACCAGCTGTACCATAAGCAACATGGAATTTCATTTCGTCAATATTGTCTATATTTAAATCTTTTGAGATTCTGTAGGCCCCAGACACACGATAATAATTATTCCATTTCTCATTTTCACCAAAGGTAGATGATCCATCTGTTCTGAACATGGCATCCAAAATATAGCGGTCTTTATAATCTAAACCAATAATACCAAATACGTTTCTAGCATTTATTGATTCTTCGTCTGATGATATAAATGCGTCTTGATAGTTATCTAATGATATTGCTTCACCATCATATATTTGGTTAGATCCATAGGAGTCAAATTCTGAATAATCGCTATCCTCCATTAAATAACTCAATTTAGAGGTTACATTTAATTCGTCAAATTGTTTATAGAAATTTAACGTGAATTGTGCTTTTTGCGATGTGTTTCTAGAATGGAACATGTAGTAGTTTCCTTGTATACTTTGTGTAAACAAAGTCGCTTGCGTTCCTCCAGTTGTTAGATTTTCATTGGAGTTGAAATCTGTATATTTAGAGTCGTAAGTTTCAATAGCATACTCTGCATCAAAATTTAAATAATCAGTAAATTTAAGATTCACTTTATAAGAGCCTAGAAACTTATTTATAGTTTCTCTTTCAGGATTTGACCAAAGTGGATAAATAGGATTGGTTGATGTTTCTTCAAATCTATTAGGAACCAGTACGTAAGGTTGCCCATTAAGATTTGTTCCGTTTAAATTAGAATCTGGTTGAGAGATAAGTAAATCAAAAAATATGTCACCAGTACCACCTGGAGCTTGGTCGTTTGTTCTAATAAAGTTGTTGTAAGCATCTAAAGTTAACCAATCATTGATTTTATAATTGGCATTTAATCTAGCAGCAACTCTTTCGTAACCTTTTGTTTCTTTTAATACTCCTTCAGTATCACTTTTTTCAGCAGAGAAAAATACATTTGATTTTTCACTACCAGATGATGCTGAAACATATAAATTAGAAGTAGTTCCAGATCTGAAGAAATCTTTTTGAGGATTATATAAAACGCCATATGGATTGTCTGCGTATTGATCATCACTTTCTATTCTAGAACCTGATATGCCACTGTAATCTACGTTGTCATAGTTTGCAGGGTAGTTTATGCCTTCGTATTTAGTATATATACCTTTGTAGTTCTCCCAATCTGACGCTAATTGATAGTGGTGAGAATTACTTGTTTCAACAAAATTGTTTAATCTAGAGAACCCAATTTCAGATTTTAAAGTAACACTTACTACACCTTCTTTACCTCTTTTAGTTGTAATAACAATAACACCATTCCCTGCGCGAGAACCATAAAGAGCAGATGCCGAAGCACCTTTTACAACCTCAATAGAGGCGATGTCATCAGAATTTACATCTTGTAGTCCCCCTTCAACAAATACACCATCTACAATTACTAATGGTGCTTGAGAACCAAAGAAATTATTAGCTCCTCTTAATTGAATATTGGCCCCTTGTCCTGGTTGTCCTAAATTGGTTACATTAACACCTGCAACTTTACCTTGTAAAACACTTGCGGCAGATGTGGTTGGTATATCTTGAAGATCTTTTTCTCCAACTTTGTTTACAGTTACAGATAATTTGTTTCTTGAAGTTGCACCAGCAACACCAGTAATGACAATTTCATCAAGTGAGGTTGCGTCTTCTGTTAGTGTAACATTAATTGTGTTTGATTCTCCTACTTTGACTTCTTTTTTAGTATATCCAATAAAACTAAAAACAAGAGTAGACCCTTGGTTTGCTGTTATTGAATATTTACCATCGAAATCTGTTGAAGTACCATATGTACTTCCTTTTACTAAGACTGTAGACCCAGGAAGCGGTAAACCAGAGTTGTCTGATACGATACCTGTAATAGTCTTTTCTTGTGCGAACGTTAGTTGCACGACAAACGCTAACAATAGCGTTAGTATTCCACTAAACTTTGTTTTCATGTTATAATTATTTGAATTAGTCAACGTAAAAATCTTAATAATAAGTTAATAAAACAATAAATAATGGTTAAAATTTATTGTTATTGATAAGATGATTAAAAAAATGGGTGTATTTTCAGAAATTAGCAACAAGGCTTATGTGTATTTTGGAATTAGATACTTTGAATGGGCTGCCCTCATTTTTTCCATTGGCATAATTGAATTTTAGCAAGCCAGATTTTGTTAAAATTCCGAACCCAAAACCATAGCCGTAAAGTTTTTCTTTGGTGTTATTTATTTGGTTTTCAAAATACGCTATATCGGTAATAGAATGTAAGTATATGTTGCTGTTAAGTTGGTAGCGGTATTCAATATTTGTTAAGCCATAAAAGGAAGCTAATATGCTATTTTCTTCAAAACCTCTTATGGAATTAATGCCACCAAAGCGTAATAATTCATTCTCAAAATAAGTGTTTGAAATTATGTTTTTTGCGTTCATTCTTAAAAAAACACTATTTTGGTTGTTAAGCGCTATTATTTTGTAACTATCAATGAGCCATTGGGTTTGTTTTTCAGAGGTTTCTAGTGTTTTTCGTTTGCCAATACCTGTTTCCAAATATAAGGCTGTTTTTATAGGAAATAATAGATTTTGATGCTGAGATTTTAAGTATTGGTACTCAAAGGTGGCATAATTTGATTTGTAATCTTCTATAAATAAAGTGGAAGTTGTGTTTAAAAGATTATTAGATTCAACGGAAGAAATACCTGTTGATATTTTGTGTTTAGGGTTTATTTGATAGTGTATTTTAGCTGATTGATTGACAGTGGTAAAACTGCTGTCTTTTTTAAAAATATTTAATTGAAAATCTATGCCAATAGGGGTGTTAAATAAATAAGGGAGACTTAAATCTGCATTAAAGGTTTTTTGGTCATTTTCATCACTTTTATATTCAAGTTTAAAAGTTTCACCATAATTTAAGTTGTTTTCAAGGCTTAGATTAACATAACCATCAAACGCTAATTTAGTAGTTTCTTCATTAGTGCCAAAACCTAAAAAACCATCAAAGCCATTACTTTTTGTTTTTTTTATATACATATATAGGGTAGTAGAATCTTTTGAAAACAAAACTTCAGGAGGCTTGATTGTGTTAGCAAATCTTAAATTGTTTAATTGTGCTGCTTTTTCTTTTATTTCTTTTAGGTTGAAAATCTTATTCTTTTTAATTTTTAAATAATGTTTCAAATACGCTTTTGGAAAATTTTCATAGCCTTTAATGATAATATTGTTTAGCAGTCGTTTTTGAGTTTTTGATTCAATTATTAAATCTGCTTTTAGTTGATTGTTCTTTTTTACTTCAATTTGAGATAAATATAATTTAGAAAAAGGAAATCCTTTTTCTATAAGTTTAGAGTTTAAATGTGTTAAAATGCTTTCGGTGTTTTCAATATCAATCACAAAATAATTGTCATGCATGGTTTTAGAAATGAATTGAATCATTGAAGGTTCAATTACATTTTTATTGTAGTATATATATATGGTGTTGTATTTTGTTTTTAATTGAATTGTTGCAACAAAAGTAGAATCGTTAATTTGATCAATTGTGTCAAGACTATTCTCAATATATCCTATTTTATATAGTTGTTTTTGTAGTGCGTTAACTTCTTGTGTTATGGAAGTGTAATTTATGTGTTTTTTTTTGTAGTCTATTTTTTTTAGTATTTCAATATCATCATTGCTTTTTCCATTAATTTTTAGATGTAAATTTTGGCAAAATGCTTCCAAAGAAAAAAAGGTATATATAATAAGGAGTAAATATGATGTTTTCAGCACGTTGAAATTCAGCTTTGTTTTTGTGTAAATCTAACGGAAAAAGAACACTTATAATATGGGAGTCGAAATATTTTTTGAAAACTCTTAAAAATTAATGAATTAGGATTTGAATTATTCATTTTAATTTTTACCTTTGCAGCCCTCTTAAAAGAGGATTTTAAAATTTATATATAATATATATGCCAACAATTTCACAATTAGTAAGAATAGGAAGAGCCAAAATAACCAAGAAGAGTAAATCGGCTGCTTTAGATTCTTGTCCGCAAAGACGTGGTGTGTGTACTCGTGTTTACACGACAACTCCAAAAAAACCTAACTCAGCAATGCGTAAGGTAGCAAGGGTTCGTTTGACAAACGGTAACGAGGTTAATGCATACATTGGTGGAGAAGGACACAATCTACAAGAGCACTCGATAGTATTGGTTAGAGGTGGAAGGGTAAAAGATTTACCAGGAGTTAGATATCACATTGTACGTGGTGCTTTAGACACGGCAGGTGTTTCGGGTAGAACGCAACGTAGATCTAAGTATGGTGCTAAACGCCCTAAGAAGTAATTAAAACTTTAAGAAGAAGACATGAGAAAAAGAGCAGCAAAAAAGAGACCGCTTTTACCGGATCCACGTTTTAACGATCAGTTAGTAACTCGTTTCGTTAACATGATGATGTGGGATGGAAAAAAGTCTGTCGCTTTTAAAGTATTCTACGATGCAATTGATATTGTAGAGTCTAAAAAAACTGACGAAGAAAAAACAGCTTTAGAGGTGTGGAAAGATGCTTTGTCTAATGTGATGCCTCACGTAGAAGTGCGTAGCCGTCGTGTTGGAGGTGCAACATTTCAAATCCCAATGCAAATTCGTCCAGACCGTAAAGTTTCTACAGCAATGAAATGGTTGATTAGCTATTCACGTAAAAGAAACGAAAAATCTATGGCGCAACGTTTAGCTTCAGAAATTTTGGCAGCAGCTAAAGAAGAAGGAGCGGCCGTTAAGAAAAGAGTAGATACTCACAAAATGGCAGAAGCCAATAAAGCATTCTCTCACTTTAGATTTTAATAGGACATGGCAAGAGATTTAAAATTAACAAGAAATATAGGTATTGCTGCGCATATTGATGCAGGAAAAACTACAACAACAGAGCGTATTCTTTTTTATACGGGGGTGTCTCATAAAATTGGAGAGGTTCATGATGGGGCTTCAACAATGGACTGGATGGAACAAGAGGCAGAAAGAGGTATTACTATTACTTCTGCTGCAACAACTTGTGACTGGGTGTTTCCTAAAGAAAATGGAGAGCCAACCGAAGATGCGCAAAGTTATCATTTTAATATTATTGATACTCCAGGTCACGTTGATTTTACCGTAGAGGTAAATCGTTCTTTACGTGTACTTGATGGTCTTGTATTCTTATTTAGTGCAGTTGATGGTGTAGAGCCTCAATCTGAAACTAACTGGAGACTAGCTGACAACTATAAAGTGCCTAGAATTGGTTTCGTTAATAAAATGGACCGTCAAGGATCTAACTTTTTAGGTGTTTGTCAACAAGTAAAAGATATGTTAAAGTCTAATGCAGTGCCAATTGTTTTGAATATTGGTGATGAAATTGACTTTAAAGGTATTGTAGATTTAGTTAAAAACAGAGCTATTGTATGGCATGATGATAACTACGGGTCTACATTTGATGTTATTGACATTCCTGAAGATATGAAAGAAGAAGCTCGTAAATATAGAGCTTTGTTAATCGAAGAAGTTGCATCTTACGATGAAAACTTATTAGAGAAATTCATGGAAGATGAAGATTCTATTACAGAAGAAGAAGTGCACGCTGCACTTAGAGCTGCTGTAATGGATATGGCTATTATACCAATGGTATGTGGGTCTTCATTCAAAAATAAAGGGGTACAGTTTTTATTAGATGCTGTATGCCGTTACTTACCTTCTCCTTTAGATAGAGAAAGTGTTGTTGGAACAAATCCAGATACAGATAAAGAGGAAAGACGTAAGCCGTCAGTGAACGAACCTTTTGCTGCTTTAGCTTTTAAAATTGCTACAGATCCTTTTGTTGGACGTTTAGCTTTCTTTAGAGCATATTCAGGTCGTTTAGATGCAGGTTCTTATATTTTGAACAACCGTTCAGGTAAAAAAGAGCGTATCTCTCGTATATACCAAATGCACTCAAATAAGCAAAATGCTATCGATTTTATCGAAGCAGGAGATATTGGTGCAGCAGTAGGATTTAAAGATATCAAGACTGGTGATACCATGTCTGATGAAAAACATCCAATTGTTTTAGAATCTATGGACTTCCCTGATCCGGTAATTGGTATTGCGGTAGAGCCTAAAACTAAAGCAGATGTTGATAAAATGGGTATGGCTTTAGCTAAGTTGGCTGAAGAAGATCCAACATTCACAGCAAGAACTGACGAAGCTTCAGGACAGACTATTATTTCTGGAATGGGTGAGCTTCACTTAGATATTATTGTAGACCGTCTTAAACGTGAGTTTAAGGTAGAGGTAAATCAAGGGCAGCCACAAGTAGAGTACAAAGAAGCTATTACACAACGTGCAGAACACAGAGAAGTTTATAAGAAACAATCTGGTGGACGTGGTAAATTCGCAGATATTGTATTTACATTAGAACCTGCAGAAGAAGGAAAAGTTGGTTTAGAGTTTGTTTCTGAAATTAAAGGAGGTAACGTTCCTAAAGAATTTATCCCTTCAATCGAGAAAGGATTCAAAATGGCCATGGTTAATGGTCCATTGGCTGGATATGAAGTAGATGCTATGAAAGTAACATTAACTGATGGATCTTACCATGATGTGGATTCAGATCAGTTATCTTTCGAATTGGCTGCGAAACTTGGATTTAAAAATGCTGCAAAAGCTGCAAAAGCAGTAATTATGGAGCCAATCATGAAACTTGAGGTGATTACACCTGAAGAAAACATGGGTGACATTGTAGGAGATTTAAATAGACGTCGTGGACAAGTTAGTGATATGGGTGACAGAGCCGGAGCAAAAACAGTAAAAGCTACTGTGCCACTATCGGAAATGTTTGGTTATGTTACAACTTTAAGAACATTATCATCTGGTCGTGCAACGTCTACTATGGAATTTTCACATTATGCTGAAACACCTTCTAATATATCAGAAGAAGTTATTAAAGCTGCTAAAGGCATTGAATCGTAAATCTTAAGAAAATGAGTCAGAAAATCAGAATAAAATTAAAATCTTACGATCACAATTTAGTAGATAAATCTGCTGATAAGATTGTAAAAACAGTAAAAAGTACAGGTGCCGTGGTAACAGGACCAATTCCATTACCTACACATAAGAAAATTTTCACTGTATTACGTTCTCCACACGTAAACAAGAAATCAAGAGAACAATTTCAATTAAGCTCTTATAAGCGTTTACTTGATATTTATTCTTCATCATCAAAAACTATTGATGCCTTGATGAAACTTGAATTACCAAGTGGTGTTGAAGTAGAGATTAAAGTATAAGTAAATTATCGCTAAGCACAGTCTAAGCGAAACATGTCCTGAGCTGCGTGCAAGGGAAAAACGGTAAAAATACAATTCAAGGCTGAATGTATTTTCAGCCTTGAGTTTTAAATAACAAATAGTAATAATTAATAAATAATAAATATGTCTGGGTTAATTGGAAAAAAAATCGGTATGACCAGCATTTTCGATGAAAAAGGGAAAAATATTCCTTGTACAGTAATCGAAGCTGGACCATGTATCGTTACCCAAGTCAGAACTGAAGAAGTTGACGGCTATGAAGCTATTCAACTTGGTTTCGATGACGCGACAGAAAAAAGTGCTACTAAAGCGGACTTAGGTCATGCTAAAAAAGCAGGAACTTCTGTAAAACGCAAAATCGTAGAATTCCAAGGTTTTGATAAGGAGTACAAATTAGGTGATGCTGTAACGGTAGAGCACTTTATTGAAGGTGAATTTGTTGATATTTCTGGAGTTTCTAAAGGAAAAGGATTTCAGGGTGTTGTAAAACGTCATGGTTTTGGTGGTGTAGGTCAAGCTACTCACGGTCAGCATAATCGTTTAAGAGCTCCAGGTTCCATTGGCGCCGCTTCATATCCTGCGAGAGTTTTCAAAGGAATGAAAATGGCCGGAAGAATGGGTGGAGAAACAGTGAAAGTTGAAAATTTAAGAGTTTTAAAAGTAGTAGCAGATAAAAATCTACTCGTTGTAAAAGGGTGTGTACCCGGACACAAAAATTCTTATGTAATTATTAGAAAATAATGAAAGTAGCAGTTTTAGATATAAACGGAAAAGACACAGGTAGAAAGGCAGACCTTTCTAAAGATGTGTTTGCTATTGAGCCTAATAATCACGCTGTGTATTTGGATGTTAAACAATATTTAGCAAACCAAAGACAAGGAACTCACAAATCGAAAGAAAGAGCTGAGATTTCAGGTTCTACACGTAAGATTAAAAAGCAAAAAGGTACTGGTACAGCAAGAGCAGGTAGTATTAAGTCTGGTGTATTTAAAGGTGGAGGTCGTATGTTCGGTCCTAGACCAAGAAACTACAGCTTCAAACTTAATAAAAACTTGAAGCGTTTAGCACGTAAATCTGCCTTCAGTATCAAAGCAGGAGAACAAGCTATCACGGTTTTAGAAGACTTTAATTTTGATACTGTAAAGACTAAGAACTTTACAGCCGTTTTAAAGGCTTTAAACCTTGAAGATAAAAAAACACTGTTTGTGTTGGGTGGCTCAAATAATAACGTATATTTGTCCTCGCGCAATTTAAAAAGCTCTGAAGTTGTAACGTCTTCAGAATTAAGTACTTATAAGATTTTAAATGCAAATCAAGTAGTGCTTTTAGAAGGAGCTTTAGCAGGAATTGAATCAAACTTAAGTAAATAGAAACCATGAGTATCTTAATTAAACCTATAATCACAGAAAAAGCGACAGCAGATAGCGAGTTAAGAAATTGCTATACTTTCGCGGTGAATACTAAGGCGAACAAGGTAGAAATCAAAAAGGCTGTGGAAGCAACCTATGGCGTTTCTGTTGAAAAAGTTCGTACTATAAATGTCCGTCCAGATCGTAGTACCAAGTACACAAAAACTGGTATTCAACATGGTAAAACAAATGCTGTTAAAAAAGCACTTGTACAACTGGCGGAAGGTGAAATGATTGATTTATACAGTAACATGTAATTAAAGACTAATGTCAGTAAGAAAATTAAAACCAATCACACCAGGACAGCGATTTAGAGTAGTTAATGGATTTGACGCCATTACTACTGATAAGCCGGAGAAAAGTTTACTTGCTCCGAATAAAAGGTCTGGTGGTAGAAACAGTCAAGGAAAAATGACCATGCGCTATATTGGTGGAGGTCATAAAAGAAAGTATCGTATTATCGATTTCAAAAGAGACAAAGCAGGTATTCCTGCCGAAGTGAAATCAATAGAATATGATCCAAACAGAACTGCTTTTATAGCTTTATTGAATTATCAAGATGGCGAAAAAAGATACATTATTGCTCAAAATGGTTTGCAAGTTGGGCAAAATGTAGTGTCAGGTCAAGAGGGTATTGCTCCAGAAATTGGAAACTCAATGCCGCTTAGCCAAATTCCATTAGGAACTATTATTTCTTGTGTAGAGTTACGTCCAGGTCAAGGAGCTATTATGGCTCGTTCTGCTGGAGCTTTTGCTCAGTTAATGGCAAGAGATGGTAAATTTGCAACTATTAAATTACCTTCAGGTGAAACAAGATTAATTCTTGTTAACTGTATGGCTACTATAGGTGTTGTATCTAATTCAGATCACCAATTGTTAGTGTCTGGTAAAGCAGGTAGAACAAGATGGTTGGGCAGACGTCCGCGTACTAGACCAGTTGTAATGAATCCTGTTGATCATCCAATGGGTGGTGGTGAAGGTAAATCTTCTGGTGGACACCCTCGTTCTAGAAATGGTGTTCCAGCTAAAGGATACAGAACCCGTTCTAAAAAGAATGCAAGTAATAAATATATTGTAGAACGTAGAAAGAAATAAGACATGGCAAGATCATTAAAAAAGGGACCTTACGTTCATTATAAATTAGAGAAAAAAGTTGCTGTAAATGTTGAAACTAACAAAAAAACAGTTATCAAAACTTGGTCTAGAGCCAGTATGATTACTCCTGATTTTGTTGGACAAACGATAGCAGTGCACAATGGCCGTCAATTTGTACCTGTATATGTTACAGAGAACATGGTTGGTCATAAACTTGGAGAATTTTCACCAACACGTTCATTCCGTGGGCATGCAGGTGCTAAAAATAAAGGTAAAAAATAGTAAGCAATGGGAAGTCGTAAAAAACAAATGGCAGACGCTATTAAGGAAGGGAAAAAGCAAGTGGCTTTTGCAAAACTTAATAACTGTCCTACATCACCAAGAAAAATGCGTTTAGTAGCCGATTTAGTAAGAGGTGAACGCGTAGAAAAAGCGCTTAATATTTTGAAATTCAACCAAAAAGAAGCTTCTGGTAAATTAGAAAAATTGTTATTGTCTGCTATTGCAAACTGGCAATCTAAAAATGAAGAGGCTAATCTTGAAGAAGCTGAATTAATCGTAAAAGAGATTAGAGTTGATGGCGGATCTATGTTAAAAAGATTACGTCCAGCACCTCAAGGTCGCGCACATAGAATAAGAAAACGTTCTAACCACGTAACATTAGTAGTTGGAGCTAACAATAACACACAAAGCTAAGATAGAAGTATGGGACAAAAAACAAATCCAATCGGAAATCGCTTAGGTATTATCAGAGGATGGGAATCTAACTGGTATGGAGGTAATGATTATGGAGATAAACTTGCCGAAGACGATAAGATTAGAAAATACGTACACGTACGTTTAGCTAAAGCTAGTGTTAGTAGAGTAATCATTGAAAGAACTTTAAAGCTTGTAACCGTTACTATCACTACGGCTCGTCCAGGTATCATTATTGGTAAAGGCGGTCAAGAGGTAGACAAGTTAAAAGAAGAGCTTAAAAAGATTACAGGTAAAGAGGTTCAAATAAATATATTTGAAATCAAAAGACCAGAACTTGATGCGTTTTTGGTAGGATCAAGCATCGCTCGTCAAATTGAAAATAGAATTTCATACAGACGTGCAATTAAGATGGCTATTGCTGCTACTATGCGTATGAATGCAGAAGGGATAAAAATCCAAATTAGTGGTCGTTTAAATGGTGCTGAAATGGCACGTTCAGAACACTACAAAGAAGGACGTATTCCTTTATCAACCTTTAGAGCCGATATTGACTATGCACTTGTTGAGGCACACACTACTTATGGTAGATTAGGTGTGAAAGTGTGGATCATGAAAGGCGAAGTGTATGGTAAAAGAGAACTTTCTCCACTTGTTGGATTGTCCAAGAAGCAAGGAAAAGGTGGAGCGTCGAGAGATGGGAATTCTAAACCTCGTCGTAGAAAGTAATTTTTTATAAATTTAAGAAAAATGTTACAGCCTAAAAGAACAAAATTTCGTAAACAACAAAAAGGACGTATGAAAGGTCTTTCTCAAAGAGGAAACCAACTTTCAAACGGAACTTTTGGAATAAAAGTATTAGACGCAACGTTTTTGACATCACGTCAAATAGAAGCAGCTCGTATTGCCGCTACTCGTTACATGAAAAGAGAAGGACAACTTTGGATTAAAGTTTTTCCAGATAAGCCTATCACTAAAAAGCCTCTTGAAGTACGTATGGGTAAAGGTAAAGGTGCTGTTGAGTACTGGGTTGCCGTTTGCAAACCAGGTAGAGTAGTTTTTGAAATAGGAGGAGTACCTTTAGATGTTGCAAAAGAAGCTTTACGCTTAGCAGCACAAAAATTACCAGTAAAAACTAAGTTTTTAATTGCTAGAGATTACGAAGCATAATTTATTTGATATTATGAAACAATCAGAAATTAAAGAATTATCTGTAGCTGAGTTACAAGAGAAACTTAGTGAGACAAAAAAGAGTTATTCAGATTTAAAATTAGCACATGCAATATCTCCTTTAGAAAATCCAATTCAAATTCGTTCAATAAGAAGAACTGTAGCTAGAATTGCGACTGAATTAACTAAAAGAGAATTACAATAATTCTGCTGACATGATGGAAACAAGAAATTTAAGAAAAGAACGTATAGGAGTTGTTACTAGTAACAAGATGCAGAAATCTATTGTGGTTTCTGAGGTTAAAAAAGTAAAACACCCTATGTATGGAAAATTCGTGTTAAAAACAAAAAAATACGTTGCACACGATGAAACAAACGATTGTAATATTGGCGATACTGTAAAGATCATGGAAACAAGACCTTTAAGTAAGTCCAAATGTTGGAGATTAGTTGAAATAATTGAAAGAGCTAAATAATTATGTTACAGCAAGAATCAAGATTAAAAGTAGCCGATAATACTGGAGCAAAAGAAGTTTTAGTTATCCGTGTTTTAGGAGGTACTAAAAGAAGATATGCTTCTGTAGGAGATAAAATAGTTGTTTCAGTAAAAGACGCAACTCCTAATGGAAACATTAAGAAAAAAGCAGTTTCTACTGCAGTTGTTGTTCGTACAACTAAAGAAGTAAGAAGACCAGACGGATCTTATATAAGATTTGATGATAATGCTTGTGTCCTTTTAAATCCGCAAGGAGAAATGAGAGGAACTCGTGTATTTGGTCCTGTTGCTAGAGAACTTCGTGACAAACAATTCATGAAGATTGTATCATTAGCGCCAGAGGTGCTTTAATACATTATTTAAGATGACAAAGCTTAAAATAAAAACAGGAGATACTGTAAAAGTAATTGCTGGAGATCATAAAGGATCAGAAGGTAAAGTACAAAAAGTATTAATAGACAAGAACAAAGCCATTGTTGAAGGTGTAAATTTGGTTAAGAAACATACAAAACCAAGTGCACAGAATCCTCAAGGTGGTATTGTAGAAAAAGAAGCAGCTATTCATATATCTAATCTATCATTGTTAACTTCTAAGGGAGAAACAACAAGGGTAGGTTATAGAGTTGAAGGCGATAAAAAAGTAAGATTTTCAGTAAAATCTAATGAAGTAATATAGTTATGGCATATATACCTAGACTTAAAGAAGAGTATAAAAGCAGAGTAATTGCTGCTCTTACAGACGAATTTGGTTATAAAAACGTAATGCAGGTACCAAAACTTGAAAAGATAGTAGTATCTAAAGGTGTTGGTGCAGCAGTAGCTGATAAAAAACTAATTGACTATGCAGTTGAAGAGTTAGCTACCATTACTGGACAAAAAGCCATAGCAACCATGTCTAAAAAGGATGTAGCATCTTTCAAATTGCGTAAAGGAATGCCTATTGGAGCAAAAGTAACTTTGCGTGGAGAGAAAATGTACGAGTTTTTAGATCGTTTAGTTACTACAGCACTTCCACGTGTGAGAGATTTCAACGGTATAAAAGCAACCGGATTTGATGGACGTGGCAATTATAATTTAGGAATTACAGAGCAAATCATTTTTCCAGAAATTAATATTGATCAAGTTAATAAAATCTCTGGAATGGATATTACATTTGTAACTTCTGCTGATACAGATAAAGAAGCAAAATCATTATTAACCGAATTAGGATTACCTTTTCAAAAGAACTAAGATATGGCTAAAGAATCAATGAAAGCCCGTGAGGTAAAAAGAGCAAAAACAGTAGCTAAGTATGCTGAAAAACGTAAAGCTTTGAAAGAAGCTGGAGATTACGATGCATTACAAAAGTTACCTAAAAATGCATCACCTATTCGTCAACATAATAGATGTAAATTAACAGGAAGACCAAGAGGATATATGAGAACTTTTGGAATTTCTCGTGTTACATTCAGAGAAATGGCTAATCAAGGTCTTATCCCTGGTGTTAGAAAAGCAAGTTGGTAATATTATTTAAATAATCAGGTTTAAGGTTCGAAATAGTTCGAAAACCAAGACCACAAAATCAATTCATTATGTACTCAGATCCAATTGCGGATTATTTGACAAGAATTAGAAATGCAGTGCGTGCTAACCACAGGGTGGTTGAAATCCCTGCATCTAATCTTAAAAAAGATATCACAAAAATATTATTCGAACAAGGATATATTTTAAGTTACAAGTTTGATGATTCCACCGTACAAGGCACTATTAAAATAGCTCTTAAGTACAACAAAGAAACAAAAGAACCCGTAATTAAAAAACTTCAAAGAATTAGTACTCCAGGTTTACGTAAGTATGCTGGTGCTGCTGAATTACCTAGAATCCTTAATGGCCTTGGTATTGCTATTGTTTCAACTTCTCATGGAGTTATGACAGGTAAACAAGCCAAGAGAGACAATGTAGGTGGCGAAGTTTTATGTTACGTTTACTAATTTAAAAGCCGAAAAGAAATGTCAAGAATAGGAAATAATCCAGTAGCCATTCCAGCAGGTGTAACAGTAGATGTTAAAGATAACGTTGTTACTGTAAAAGGAAAATTAGGAGAGTTAACACAAAATTACGACTCTGTTGAAATAAAAGTAGAAGAAGGTAATGTTTTAGTAACACGTTCTTCTGATAGTAAAGATCAAAAAGCCAAACATGGTTTATACAGATCTTTATTGAACAATATGATTGCAGGTGTATCAACAGGATGGACCAAACAATTAGAATTGGTAGGTGTTGGTTATAGAGCATCAAACCAAGGTCAGAAATTAGATTTAGCCTTAGGGTTTTCTCATAATATTGTTTTAGATGTGGCTCCTGAAGTGACCGTTGAAACAATATCAGAAAAAGGAAAAAATCCAATTGTAAAATTAACATCATTCGATAAACAACTTGTTGGACAAGTAGCTGCTAAAATTCGTGGCTTCAGATCACCAGAGCCTTATAAAGGAAAAGGAATCAAGTTTGTTGGTGAAGTATTAAGAAGAAAAGCAGGTAAATCAGCTTAATAAGTAAGTTATGGCATTAACAAAAAATCAAAGAAGATTAAGAATAAAAAGCAGAATTCGTAAGATAGTTTCTGGAACGGAAGCTAGACCAAGATTGGCTGTTTTTAGAAGTAATAAAGAAATTTATGCTCAAATTGTAGATGATGTAACTGGAAAAACAATCAGTGCTGCATCTTCAAGAGATAAGGATATTAATACTGCTAAAGTTACTAAAATTGAAGCTGCTGCTTTAGTTGGAAAGTCACTTGCTGAAAAAGCAATTAAGGCCGGTGTAGAAACTATCGCTTTTGATAGAGGTGGTTATTTATATCACGGTAGAGTAAAATCATTAGCCGAAGGAGCTAGAGAAGCAGGACTTAAATTCTAAGAAATTATGTTTAAAAAATATAAAAGTGCAGAGTTAGTAAAACCAGGTGGATTAGATCTTAAAGATCGTTTGGTTGGTGTACAAAGAGTTACAAAAGTAACTAAAGGAGGTAGAGCATTTGGTTTTTCTGCAATCGTAGTGGTTGGAGATGAAGCAGGTGTTGTTGGTCAAGGTTTAGGAAAATCTAAAGATGTTGCTAGTGCTATTGCAAAAGCAGTTGAAGATGCTAAGAAAAACTTAGTGCGTATTCCTTTAAAAGGAAAATCTTTACCACATGAACAAAAAGGTAAATATGGTGGAGCGAGAGTAAATATTATTCCTGCAGCGCCAGGTACTGGTGTAATAGCTGGTGGTGCTGTAAGAACTGTTCTTGAGGCCGTTGGTGTACATGATGTATTATCAAAATCTCAAGGATCTTCAAACCCTCATAATGTAGTAAAGGCAACATTTGATGCTTTATTACAATTAAGAGATGCAAACGCTATTGCAAAGGATAGAGGTATTTCACTTGAACAGGTTTTTAACGCTTAATATAGACAGAGATGGCAAAAATTAAAGTAACAAAAGTTAAAAGCGCAATCAATCGTACGCAAAGACAAAAAAGAACTTTAGAAGCTCTAGGTCTTAAAAAGATTGGTCAAGTAAAAGAGCATGAAGCTACACCAAATATTCTTGGTATGGTTGCTAAAGTTTCACATTTAGTTTCTGTTGAAGAAACAAAATAATATAACTGAAAAATGGATTTAAGTAATTTAAAACCTGCAGAAGGTTCAGTAAAAAATCAAGGGAAAAGAATAGGTAGAGGACAAGGTTCTGGAAAAGGTGGTACGGCTACTCGTGGTCACAAAGGAGCTAAATCACGTTCTGGTTATTCTAAAAAAGTAGGATTTGAAGGGGGGCAAATGCCAATTCAAAGACGTGTTCCTAAATTTGGTTTTACTAATATTAATCGTGTTGAATACCAAGGTATCAATCTTGATACTCTTCAACAATTGGTTGATGATAAGAAAATTAAAGATACAGTAGATTTTGAAATTTTATTCTCTAACGGCTTAGCTGGAAAAAATGACTTAGTTAAAGTTATGGGAAGAGGTGAGTTGAAATCTAAATTAAAAGTATCTGCTCATAAGTTTACTGCTTCAGCAAAAGCTGCTATTGAAGCTGCAGGAGGAGAAGCTGTAACTTTATAAGACTTATTATAAGTATGAAATTTATAGAATCAATTAAGAATGTTTGGAAAATTGAAGAACTAAGAAACCGAATTGTAGTAACGTTGGGTTTGCTTTTAGTTTATCGTTTTGGAGCACAAGTAACATTGCCTGGAATTGATGCCGCACAATTAAGTGGTTTAGAAGATAGTGCTGATGGTGGCTTATTAGGACTTCTTAATGCTTTTACAGGAGGTGCTTTTGCTAAAGCTTCTGTATTTGCTTTAGGAATCATGCCTTATATTTCAGCTTCTATTGTTGTTCAGTTAATGGGAATAGCAATTCCTTATTTACAAAAACTGCAAAAAGAAGGTGCTAGTGGACAAAAGAAAATTAATCAAATAACAAGATGGTTAACGATAGCTATCTGTTTACTACAAGCACCAGGTTATTTAGCGAGTTTACCTGCATTGGGTATTCCTCAAAGTGCTTTTTTATTAGGCACTGGTGGTTTGTTTTATTTCTCTTCTGTAATTATTTTAGTTACTGGTTGTATTTTTGCCATGTGGTTAGGAGAAAAAATTACAGATAAGGGTATTGGTAACGGTATATCCCTATTAATTATGGTAGGTATTATTGCTACATTGCCATTGTCTTTTGTACAAAATGCTGCTACAAGATTAGAAGGAAACAATGTAATGTTAATTCTTTTTGAATTGATAGTTTGGTTTGCTATTATTTTAGCTTCAATAATGCTTGTTATGGGGGTTAGAAAAATAGCAGTACAGTATGCAAGACGTACAGCTTCTGGTGGCTATGAAAAAAGTGCAGCCGCAGGATCTAGACAGTATATCCCATTAAAGTTAAATGCATCTGGAGTAATGCCAATTATATTTGCTCAAGCTATAATGTTTGTACCAGGTTTAATAGGTGGGTCTTCCCTAATGAAAGAAACTGCAGCTGGTGTTTGGATGCAAACTAATTTTTCAGATATGTTTGGATTCTGGTACAATTTAACTTTTGCTATATTGATTATTGTATTTACATACTTTTATACAGCAATTACTGTACCTACCAATAAAATGGCTGACGATTTAAAACGTAGTGGAGGCTTTATTCCTGGAATTCGTCCGGGTTCTGAAACATCTGAGTATTTAGATAAGATTATGTCTCAAATAACGTTACCTGGTTCTATATTTTTAGCATTAATAGCTGTGTTCCCAGCGTTTATTGTAAAACTTATGGACGTGCAACAAGGGTGGGCATTATTTTTCGGAGGAACCTCATTATTAATTATGGTTGGAGTTGCAATCGATACAATGCAACAAGTAAATTCATACTTGTTAAATAGACACTATGATGGTTTGATGAAGACAGGTAAGAATAGAAAAGCACTCGCTTAATATTATATACTATGGCAAAACAAGCAGCAATAGAGCAAGATGGAACTATTATAGAAGCATTATCAAATGCTATGTTTCGTGTTGAATTAGAAAATGGTCACATTGTGACAGCACATATCTCAGGTAAAATGCGTATGCATTATATTAAATTGTTACCTGGAGATAAAGTAAAATTAGAAATGAGTCCTTACGATTTATCGAAGGCTAGAATAACCTATAGATACTAATACGATGAAAGTTAGAGCATCCGTTAAAAAAAGAAGTGCAGATTGTAAAATCGTGCGTAGAAAAGGTAGACTTTACGTGATAAACAAAAAGAATCCTAGATTTAAACAAAGACAAGGGTAATTATGGCAAGAATTGCAGGTGTAGACATACCAAAAAACAAAAGAGGAGTAATTTCCTTAACTTATATCTATGGAATAGGTAGAAGTAGAGCAAAAGAAATTTTAGCAGAAGCTAAAGTTGATGAAAGTACAAAAGTTCAAGATTGGACAGATGACGAAATAGGTAATATTCGTGAAGCTGTTGGTGCTTTTACTATTGAAGGAGAACTACGTTCTGAAACACAATTAAACATTAAGCGATTAATGGATATTGGTTGTTACAGAGGTATTCGTCATAGATCGGGGCTTCCTTTAAGAGGGCAACGTACTAAAAACAACTCTAGAACAAGAAAAGGAAGAAGAAAAACAGTTGCTAATAAGAAAAAAGCAACTAAATAATAATTAGTCTTTGGTATTTAGACGTTGGAAGGAATCTGTTTGAAATTATAATAGTTTAGGATTCTAGCGACTATCACTAAAACTAAAAGCTAAAATAATATGGCAAAAACAAGCACAAAAAAACGTAAAGTTATAGTTGATGCAGTTGGTGAAGCTCACGTAACTGCTTCTTTTAACAACATCATTATTTCACTTACCAATAAAAAAGGAGATGTAATTTCTTGGTCTTCTGCTGGTAAAATGGGATTTAGAGGTTCTAAGAAAAACACACCTTATGCTGCTCAATTAGCAGCTGAAGATGCGGCTGCTGTAGCTTCAGAAGCTGGATTGAAAAAAGTAAAAGTGTACGTAAAAGGACCAGGAAATGGTAGAGAATCTGCTATACGTTCTATCCACAATGCAGGTATTGAAGTGACAGAAATTATTGACGTGACTCCACTTCCTCATAATGGTTGTAGACCTCCAAAAAGAAGAAGAGTTTAATCACTTTTTTTTAACGAGAGTTTAAGAAAGCAAAGCAAAAAAATTAATATCATCTAAAATTAGATGGTATTAATTTTTTGTGTAAATTTGCAAACTGAAAAAAATAATAACAAGTATCAACAAGAGATTCATGATTATCGAAGGATAAGATTAAGACCTTAATTCATAATCACTCTTAAAAACACAATTTTAAAATGGCAAGATATACTGGTCCTAAAACTAAAATAGCCCGAAAATTCGGTGAAGCTATTTTTGGAGAAGATAAATCTTTTGAAAAAAGAAATTATCCTCCAGGTCAACACGGAGCTAACAAGCGTCGTGGAAAAAAATCTGAATATGCAATCCAATTAATGGAAAAGCAAAAAGCAAAATATACTTATGGTATATTAGAGCGTCAATTCAGAGGATTGTTTAAAAAAGCAAGAACAGCACAAGGAATTACAGGTGAGGTTTTACTACAACTTTGTGAGTCTAGATTAGATAATGTTGTGTACAGAATGGGAATTTCTCCTTCACGTAGTGGCGCGAGACAATTAGTATCTCATAGACACATCACTGTGAATGGTGAATTGGTTAATATTCCTTCTTACCAGTTAAAAGCAGGTGATGTAGTAGGTGTAAGAGAAAAATCAAAATCACTTGAAGCTATTGAGAGATCATTATCAAATTCAAGTCAAGTTTACGAATGGATTACTTGGAATAACGAAACTAAACAAGGTACGTATGTTTCTGTACCTGCTAGAATTCAAATTCCAGAAAACATCAACGAACAATTCATCGTCGAATTATATTCTAAATAATAAATTAATCATATTGGTATTTGGCCAAAGGGTTTATTAGACTTCTTCAAACTTATAAACCGCGCAACTAAATAACAATTAAAACGAAGAACATATGGCAGTATTTAATTTTCAGAAGCCCGACAAAGTAATCATGATCGATTCTACTGATTTCGAAGGAAAATTTGAATTCAGACCTTTAGAACCAGGTTATGGTTTAACAGTAGGAAATGCTTTAAGAAGAGTATTATTATCTTCATTAGAAGGTTTTGCAATTACATCCGTTAGAATAGAAGGTGTTGATCATGAGTTTTCAGCCATTGCTGGAGTTGTGGAAGATGTTACCGAAATTATTCTTAATTTAAAACAAGTTCGTTTTAAAAGACAAATTGAAGATATTGATAATGAGTCAATTTCAATTTCAATTTCTGGTCAAGATCGTATTACCGCTGGAGATTTTCAGAAATTTATTTCAGGATTCCAAGTATTAAATACAGAATTAGTTATCTGTAACTTAGATCCAAAAGTAAATTTCAATATGGAAATTACTATTGAAAAGGGTAGAGGGTATGTACCAGCAGAAGAAAACAAAAAAGCAGCTGCTCCTATAGGAACTATTTTTACAGATTCTATTTATACACCAATAAAAAACGTTAAGTATAGTATTGAAAACTATCGTGTTGAGCAAAAAACTGATTACGAAAAGTTGGTTTTTGAAATCATTACAGATGGATCTATTACGCCACAAGACGCTTTAACGGAAGGCGCCAAAACGTTAATTCATCATTTCATGTTATTCTCTGATGAACGCATTACTTTAGAAGCTGATGAAATTGCACAAACTGAAACTTATGATGAAGAATCTCTTCACATGCGTCAGTTGCTTAAAACAAAGTTAATCGATATGGATTTATCTGTTCGTGCCCTTAACTGTTTAAAAGCTGCAGAGGTTGATACTTTAGGAGATTTAGTATCATTTAATAAAAATGATTTAATGAAATTCAGAAACTTTGGTAAAAAGTCTTTAACCGAACTTGAAGAACTTGTTCATGTTAAAGGTTTAAATTTCGGAATGGATTTGAGCAAATATAAATTAGATAAAGATTAGGGAATTTTCGATTGAAGATTTTTCTAAATTATCAAACAAATAATCATTAACGACTCATAATTTGCTCTCCAAAAAGGATCTGGTAGCAAGATGATGTCAAATTTAAAATGTCATGAGACACGGAAAAAAAATTAACCACTTAGGTAGACAAACAGCACATAGAAAAGCAATGTTGGCTAATATGGCTTGTTCATTAATTGAGCATAAACGTATTAATACAACAGTAGCAAAAGCAAAAGCTTTAAAACAATTTGTTGAGCCAATGATTACTAAGTCTAAAGAAGATACAACACATAACAGACGTATAGTTATGTCTCGTCTTAGACAAAAAGAAGCTGTTGCTGAATTGTTTAGAGATGTAGCTGCTAAAGTTGCAGATAGACCAGGAGGTTATACAAGAATTATTAAACTAGGAAATCGTTTAGGTGATAATGCAGATATGGCTATGATTGAATTGGTAGATTACAATGAAATCTACAATGCAGATAAAGCTAAGAAGAAAACAACCAGAAGAAGTAGAAGAGGAGGTTCTAAATCTGCTGTAGCTGCTACAACAGCTGCACCAGTTGTTGAACCTAAAACATCTAACGAAGAGGAAGAATAAATGTTAATAAGCATTTGAAATATAAAGGATAAACTATTTTAGTTTATCCTTTTTTTTATGCAATTTTGTAAAATCTTTGTTCTCACGTAGCACAGTGCTTAGTTTAAGTGGGAATCTCATAATAATTATAATGAAATATCAAAAAAAACAAAAGGCCATCATTCTCTTAGCAGATGGTACTATTTTTCACGGTAAAGCAGTAGGTAATAAACAAGGAACAGCATTTGGCGAAGTATGTTTTAATACCGGCATGACGGGATATCAAGAAATTTTTACAGACCCATCATACTATGGACAACTCATGGTAGCTACCAATGCTCACATTGGTAATTATGGTACTAATGCTGATGAAGTAGAATCTGATTCTATTAAAATTTCGGGTCTTATAGTAAAAAACTTTAGCTATGATTATTCTAGAGATGATGCAGATGCTTCACTTCTTGATTTTCTTGATAAAAATAATTTATTAGCAATTTCGGATGTTGACACGAGGGCTTTGGTAAGTTATATTAGAGATCACGGTGCTATGAATGCTGTTATATCTACGGATGTGGATAATCTTGAAGGATTAAAAAAACAATTAGCAGACATTCCTAATATGGAAGGCTTGGAGTTAGCATCAAAAGTATCCACCAAAGAACCTTATTATTTTGGAGATGAAAATGCCAAGTATAAAGTAGCTGCTTTAGATATTGGTATTAAAAAGAATATTCTTCGAAATATAGCTAAAAGAGATGCTTACATCAAGGTATTTCCGTATAACGCAAAATTTGAGGACTTAGAGGCATTTAACCCTGATGGTTATTTTTTATCTAATGGACCTGGAGATCCAGAACCTTTGGTTGAAGCTCAAGAAGTTGCAAAAGAAATTATAAAAAGAGATTTGCCTTTATTTGGTATTTGTTTAGGACATCAAGTGATAGCTATTGCTAATGGAATTTCAACTTATAAGATGCATAATGGACACAGAGGAATTAATCACCCTGTTAAAAATCTTATCACTGGAAAAGGAGAAATAACCTCTCAAAATCACGGGTTTGCTGTTAATAGAGAGGAAACAGAAGTTAATCCTGATATAGAGATATCGCATGTACATTTAAATGACAATACGGTAGCAGGATTACGTATGAAAAATAAAAATTGTTTTTCGGTACAATACCATCCAGAAGCAAGCCCAGGACCGCATGATGCTTCATATCTTTTTGATGAATTTATAGAGAATATCAAGAAAAGCAAAAACTAAAAACTTAAAAATAATGATGTTTTTGAAGGTGAAATTTTAACTAAAACGTTATAGCTAAAATTTATTGATTTTCTTTAGAAACATCAAGTATAATACAAGATTTAACCGTAAATTTGAAAGTATAAAAGTTTAAAAATAACCAATTATGAGTATAATTATCAATGTCCACGCAAGACAGATTTTGGATTCAAGAGGAAATCCAACAGTAGAAGTAGATGTAATAACAGAAAATAACGTTCTTGGACGAGCGGCAGTTCCTTCTGGAGCTTCAACCGGAGAGCACGAAGCTGTAGAATTACGTGATGGAGGAGATTCATATATGGGTAAAGGGGTTTTAAAAGCCGTAGAAAATGTAAATACTATTATAGCTCAAGAATTGGTAGGAGTTTCCGTTTTTGAACAAGGTATGATTGATCAAACAATGATTGACTTAGATGGTACAGCGAATAAATCAAAATTAGGTGCTAATGCTATTTTAGGAGTTTCTTTGGCTGTAGCAAAAGCAGCAGCAAATGAACTTGGTTTGCCATTATATCGTTATGTAGGAGGTGTTTCTGCAAACACACTTCCAGTTCCAATGATGAATATCATTAATGGTGGTTCTCATAGTGATGCGCCTATT
The DNA here is from genome assembly GCF_001310225.1 of Pseudalgibacter alginicilyticus. GTDB lineage: Bacteria > Bacteroidota > Bacteroidia > Flavobacteriales > Flavobacteriaceae > Pseudalgibacter > Pseudalgibacter alginicilyticus. The sequence continues at coordinate 3,392,200 of NZ_CP012898.1, forward strand.
GCATTTCAAGAGTTTATGATTATGCCTGTAAAAGCTAAAAACTTTACACATGCTATGCAAATGGGAACTGAAATTTTCCATAATCTTAAAAAAGTATTACACGATAGAGGTTTAAGTACTGCTGTTGGTGATGAGGGTGGTTTTGCTCCTAATTTAGCAGGTGGAACAGAAGATGCTCTTGATTCAATCAAATTAGCTGTAGAAAAAGCTGGTTATAAATTTGGTGATGAAGTTATGGTTGCATTAGATTGTGCTTCCGCAGAATTTTATGTAGATGGTAAATATGACTATACTAAATTTGAAGGTGAATCTGGTGTTGTAAGAACAAGCCAAGAGCAAGCAGAATACTTAGCAGAATTGACAACAAAATATCCAATCATTTCAATTGAAGATGGAATGGATGAAAACGATTGGGACGGATGGAAAGTATTAACTGAAAAAATTGGAGATAAAGTACAATTGGTTGGTGATGATTTATTTGTTACTAATGTAGAACGTTTATCTCGTGGTATTGAAAATAATATTGCAAATTCAATTCTTGTTAAAGTAAATCAAATTGGTTCATTAACAGAAACTATTGCTGCAGTAAATATGGCTAAAAACGCTGGATATACTTCTGTAATGTCTCACCGATCAGGAGAGACTGAAGATAATACCATTGCAGATTTAGCGGTGGCATTAAACTGTGGACAAATAAAAACAGGTTCAGCATCGCGTAGTGACCGTATGGCTAAGTACAACCAACTACTTCGTATAGAAGAAGAACTGGCTAATACCGCTTATTATCCACAAGAAAAAGCATTTAAAGTAAAATAGATAACATCTGTTTTATTTTCAAAAAGGAGCAGTTATATTTTTAATTGTTCCTTTTTTTATACTTATATTTTAATAATGCGTAAATTATTCAATCCTTTTAGCGTTATTTTATAAAAAATAATGAGATATTTCGTAATTTAGCAATCCGCATAACTTAAAATAAATTTTCAAAAACTATGTCAAAAACTGCCAACTTAGAAATTAATGGTCAAAAATATGAATTCCCTCTTGTAGAAGGAACAGAAAATGAAGTAGCAATAGATATTACCAATCTTAGAAGTACTACCAATGGAGTTATAACTATAGATCCAGGTTTTAAAAACACAGGATCTTGTGAAAGTGCTATTACATTCTTAGATGGAGAAAAAGGTATTTTAAGATATAGAGGATATTCCATTGAAGAATTGGCAGAAAAAGCAGATTTTTTAGAAGTTGCTTATCTTTTAATATTTGGACACCTTCCTACTAAAGAGCAAAATGATAAGTTTCATGACGACATAAAAGCTCAATCTATAGTAGATGAGGATATTAAAAAAATCATAGAAGCCTTTCCTAAGTCTGCACATCCAATGGGTGTCATTTCTTCGCTAACAAGTGCTTTAACAGCATTCAATCCCTCTTCAGTAAATGTAAATTCTGAGGAAGATATGTATAAATCTGTTGTTAAGATTTTAGGTAAATTCCCCGTTTTAGTAGCTTGGACTTATAGAAGAAAAGTTGGTTTACCTTTGGATTATGGAGACAATTCGTTAGGATATGTTGAAAATATCTTAAAAATGATGTTTAGCCAACCAAATGCTTGTTATGTACAAAGTGAAATATTAATAAATGCTTTAGATAAATTATTAATCCTTCATGCAGATCATGAGCAAAATTGTTCAACATCAACAGTTAGAGTTGTTGGCTCATCACATGCAGGTTTATTTGCCTCAATTTCTGCAGGGATTTCAGCTTTATGGGGGCCGCTTCATGGTGGTGCTAATCAAGCTGTTCTTGAAATGCTTGAATCTATAAAATTAGATGGCGGTGATACTAAAAAATACATGTTAAAGGCTAAAGATAAAAATGATCCTTTCCGTTTAATGGGCTTTGGTCACCGTGTTTATAAAAATTTTGATCCCCGTGCTAGAATTATTAAAAAAGCCGCGGATGAAGTATTAGGAAATTTAGGAATTCAAGATCCTATTTTAGATATTGCTAAAGGTCTGGAAAAAGAAGCTTTAGAAGATAGTTATTTCGTAGATAGAAAATTATATCCTAACGTTGATTTTTATTCAGGAATAATCTACAGAGGTATGGGTATTCCTACTGATATGTTTACAGTTATGTTTGCTTTAGGTCGCCTTCCAGGTTGGATTGCTCAATGGAGAGAAATGCGCTTGAAAAAAGAGCCTATCGGAAGACCAAGACAAATTTATATTGGAGAAACAGAGCGAAAGTTTGTTCCTGTTGAAAACAGATAATTTGAATCATTAAAATAATAACATTTAAAAAGCTTCATGATTAATATTGTGAAGCTTTTTAAATAATATTTATATGGCACTGGAACTTCATATAAAAAATGAAACAGCACATTTAAGAGCTGTAGTTTTAGGAACTGCTCAAAGTAATGGTGCAATTCCTGATATTAAGGATTGTTACGACCCCAAGAGTATAGAGCACATTAAAGCAGGGACATACCCAGTAGAAAGTGATATGATTTATGAACTAAATACGGTGGCTTCCGTTTTAGAGAAATATGCTGTTACTGTGTATAGACCAACGATTTTAAAGGACTGTAATCAAATTTTTTCACGAGATATTGCCTTTGTAATAGAAGATAAAATTATAAGAGCTAATATCTTACCAAATCGGATCAGGGAAATTGAAGCTATACGACATATTTGGGATCAGGTAGCCCCCAAAAACAGAATTATTTTGCCTAAAGAATGCCATGCAGAAGGAGGAGATATTATTGTTTGGAACGATTATATTTTTGTTGGAACTTATTCAGGAGATGATTATTCCAATTATATTACAGCAAGAACAAATATAGATACTGTTATTGCTTTGCAAGAACTTTTTCCCAATAAAATTGTCAAAGGGTTTGATCTGAGAAAATCGAATACAGATCCTAAGGAAAATGCTCTGCATTTAGATTGTTGTTTTCAACCTATTGGTAAAAATAAAGCTATTATTCATAAAAATGGCTTTTTAATTGAGCAGGAATATCAATGGCTAATTGATTTTTTCGGGAAAAAAAATGTGTTTGAAATTAACAAACAGGAAATGTATGATATGAATTGTAATGTGTTTTCTATTTCTGAAGAGGTTATTATTTCTGAAAAAAACTTTACTAGATTAAATAATTGGTTGCGAAATCAAGGTTTTACTGTTGAAGAAGTACCTTATGCTGAAATTGGAAAACAAGAAGGCTTGCTACGTTGTAGTACCATGCCTTTAATTCGAAACTAATATTTCTTTCTAATTGGGTTGGATTTATTTATATAAGTGATGCATCTGGTATTGATAATAGCAATTATTCTCTATACAAAAAATAATTGTTAACCAATTCAATATAAGTAGCTTTTGCTTCGTCTTGAGTAATATTTTTTATTTGAAAAAGGGCATTTGTTTTAAAAGCATTTATAATTGGAGTTCTGCTTTTGGGCCTTCCGTAATCATTAGTTGCTTTTTTGTAGTATGCGTATAACCGAAGTAAAAAATCCGCAGGAAACGGTTCTTTATGGGCATTAATACGACTTACAGCATCTTGAAATTCTATGTTTAATTCTTCACTATTCATGTATTTCGGCAATAATACTTTCTCCACCTCGAACTTTTTGGTTAAGTTTTACTTTAACATTTGAGTTTAAGGGTAAAAATAAATCAACTCTAGAACCAAACTTTATAAATCCAGATTCGCTCCCTTGCATGGCAACATCATCTACCTTAGCATAATTTACAATGCGTTTTGCTAAGGCACCAGCTATTTGTCTATGCATTACTTTGCCGTAGCTTTTGTTTTCTACTACTACAGTGGTTCGTTCATTCTCTTCACTGGCTTTTGGATGCCAAGCTACTAAGTATTTGCCTGGATGATATTTACTAAAAACTACTTTGCCTCCTATAGGGTAACGAGTTACGTGTACATTTATTGGTGACATAAATACACTTATCTGCAGGCGCTTATCTTTAAAATATTCATTTTCTTCAACTTCTTCAATAACAACGACTTTACCATCAACAGGTGCTATTACTTGTAAATCATTTAAGGTAGTTTTCCGTTTTGGATTTCTGAAAAATTGTAAAATAAGAATCAAGAAGATTAATAGCACAATCATGATAGTAGTGCTAAGCCATTTAATAGGAATTAAATGATCAACCAATAAAAAAGCGGCCACAACAATGCCAAATGTTACTAATATAATTTTATGACCTTCTTTATGAAACATAATGTATAATTCTTAAAAATAAATATATAAACGGTGCGGCAAATATAATACTGTCTAATCTATCAAGCAAACCACCATGCCCAGGCATAATGATACCACTGTCTTTGACATTAGCGTTTCGCTTAAATTTAGATTCTATTAAATCGCCTAATGTACCAAACACACTTATTATAATACTTAAAATAAGCCAATAGGTAAAGTTTAATGTTTGTGTAAAGGTAGCAATAAAATAACTGGCAATACAGGAAAAAAATAATCCACCAAGAAAGCCTTCTACCGTTTTTTTAGGTGAAATTTTTTCAAAAAGCTTTTGTTTGCCATAGTTTTTTCCTACTAAAAAAGCAAAGGTATCATTAATCCAAACAAGTATAAAGGAACCTAATAAAATGTTTGAATTGTATGGCTGAAAATAATTTGCAATCAGTATTAAAAATATAAAGGCACTGGATATATAAAATGTTGTAATAATAAATTGCTTGGAGCTAAATAGAGGAGTGGTTCTAATAGAGAATAAATCTTTTATTAAAAAAAGTTCCACAAAAATACTGATAACTAAAAGTATTTGAATGGCTTCTTGCAGACCTAGATGTTCTTTAGAAACAAATCGCCAGTAACCGAAAGCCAGATATAAAACAATAAAAATAATATATGGAATTTTGCTTTTTAGTTGAATAAGTTTGGTGAACTCACCCATACATATAAGACCAAATACGAAAAAAAGGATAATCAAAGCATGTTCAAATTGCATGGAAACAATTAATAATAGCACATAGATTAATCCAGAAAATGATCGTATTAAAATTTCTTTCATCAGCTAATAAGCATTTTTCTGTTTATTGATTTGTACAAATTGATTGTTTTTTACCTTGTGTAACTTTTAATAGTCTTCTAAAAGTAGTAGGTATAAGTTTTTGGAACTACTGCCATAGCTTAAAAAATCTTTGTCGTCTCCAGATTTAAAATGCTTAATAGTTGTAATATTTGTAGGAATGGTTTGTTTGTTTTTTGATTTAATTCCTCGAAGGCCTTCACCTATGTTTTCTACAATCTGACTGGTAGTTGCAAAAACAATAAAATTATCGGGAAGTTCCATCAATTTTTTTTCTAATATTTGATTTGAACAGATTAATAGCGAGCCATCATTTGCTATTAAATTTTCACAGGTTGTAAGGAAAAAAGTAGAATCATTAGTTTTTTTAGTTGTACTTAAATTTGATTTTTTAAATTTGTCTTTAAGATTTTCATCAAAAATAAGAGTTTCTTTAGCCTGCCAATGGTTCTCCTCTATGATATTTTGAAGACTCTCAAAGGTTTCGTCTAAATCTTCACAGTATAGAAATTTACCTCCATTAGCCTTAAAATTAATAGTAAACCGTTCATCAATGGGTATCTTGATTTCAGGCATGTATTTGCCTCTATCAATAGATTTAATTTCTTCTTTTTCTTGATCCGGTTTTGAACCAAATAATTTTCTAAAAAGACTCATTCAGGTAACTGCTATTAACTCAATTTTCTTGAAGTTTATCAAAGATAAAAAATCTTAAATTAACCATACGATTAATTTAAGATTTTTACTAAAAACGTTAATAAAAGTATTAATGATAATTTATTCTTTTGGTACTTTTATGTCTATTTGTTCTTCTTTTTTAAAAGCACGCTCGCCAAATATTTTTTCAAGATTATCTTTAAAAATCACTTCTTTTTCAAGAAGAACATTTGCAAGTTCAGTAAGTTTATCTTTATTGTCTTCTAATAATTTAACGGCTCTTTTGTATTGATTTTCAATAATATCAGATATTTCTTTGTCAATTAATTCCGCTGTTTGCTCGCTATAGGGTTTAGTGAAACCGTATTCGCTTTGTCCAGAATCATAATATGTTAAGTTTCCAATTTTATCACTCAATCCATAAATGGTAACCATGGCTCTAGCTTGTTTGGTAACTTTTTCTAAATCACTAAGAGCACCTGTTGATATTTTATTAAAAATTACTTTTTCAGCAGCACGACCTCCTAAAGCCGCACACATTTCATCAAGCATTTGTTCTGGACGAACAATGAGGCGTTCTTCAGGTAAGTACCAAGCAGCTCCTAAAGAGCGGCCTCTAGGCACAATGGTAACTTTTACTAATGGTGCAGCATGCTCAAGCATCCAACTTACTGTGGCATGACCAGCTTCATGGAATGCCACAGCTTTTTTCTCACTAGGTGTTATTATTTTGTTTTTCTTTTCTAATCCACCAATAATTCTATCAACAGCGTCAAGGAAATCTTGTTTATCTACTGCTTTTTTATTATTTCTTGCAGCAATTAAAGCGGCTTCATTACAAACATTTGCAATATCAGCCCCTGAAAAACCTGGGGTTTGTTTTGATAAAAATTCGGTATCTAAATCCTTAGCCTTTTTTAAAGGTCTTAAATGAACTTCAAAAATTTCTTTACGCTCACGAATATCAGGTAAATCAACATAAATTTGTCTGTCAAAACGACCAGCACGCATTAGAGCTTTATCTAAAATATCGGCTCTGTTGGTAGCTGCTAATACAATAACGTTAGTATTGGTGCCAAAACCATCCATTTCTGTTAATAATTGGTTCAGCGTATTTTCACGCTCGTCATTACTTCCAGACATAGCATTTTTTCCTCTAGCACGACCAATAGCGTCTATTTCATCAATAAAAATAATTGATGGTGATTTTTCTTTAGCTTGTTTAAATAAATCGCGAACTCTAGAGGCACCAACACCAACAAACATTTCAACAAAATCAGAACCAGATAATGAGAAAAAAGGTACTTTGGCTTCCCCTGCAACGGCTCTTGCTAATAAAGTTTTTCCAGTTCCTGGAGGGCCAACAAGTAGGGCGCCTTTAGGGATTTTCCCTCCTAAAGAGGTGTATTTTTCTGGATGTTTAAGAAAATCTACAATTTCTTGTACTTCTTCTTTAGCACCTTCTAAACCAGCTACATCTTTAAAGGTTGTTTTAACTTCAGTATTTTGATCGAAAAGCTTTGCCTTAGACTTTCCAATATTAAATATCTGTCCTCCAGCACCACCACCAGCACCACCAGACATACGACGCATGATAAAAATCCAAACGCCAATTAATAAGATAAACGGTAGAATACCTAATAAGAAATCACCTAAATGGTTTTCTTCAGTGGTATATATAGGTTCTAAATTTAAGTTTTGTTCTTTTATGATTTCATCTAATTGATTTTCAAAGTTTTGAAGGTCGCCAAATTCAAATTTATAATTAGGTAATTGGGCTGTTGTTGGTATAAGGGTAGAGGGTTTTGACTTTTTATGGATTTCTTTTTCTGCAGCTTCCTTGGTAAGATATACTTTTGCAATACGCTTGTTTACAATTTCAACTTTTGCTACGTCTCCATCTTCTACAAATTGAAAAAATTGTGTAGGGTTTGTTAAGTTTTCCTCTTGATAGCCGTTGTTTCCAAAAACAGACATTGCTATTAATATAGCAATGATGATTCCGTAAATCCAATATGGACTAAACTTAGGCTTGTTTTCTTTTATGTTTTTTTTATTGTTTGCCATCCTGTATTTTTAGTAGCTTGTTTCAATTATTGTTGTTTTTGCATCTCCCCAAAGGCTTTCAATGTCATAATATTCTCTAATGTGTTTTTGAAACACGTGTACTACCACATTTACATAGTCCATTAACACCCATTCAGCATTGTTATCACCTTCAACATGCCAAGGGTGGTCTTTAAGTTCTTTACTAACTTTTTTTTGTACAGAATTGACTATGGCATTTACTTGTGTATTGGAAGTACCTTCACAAATTATAAAGTAGTCACAAACCGTATTTTCAATAGCTCTTAAATCTAGGATGTTTATCTGTTCTCCTTTAACATCTTCTATGCCCCCTATTATGGATGATATTAGTTGGTCTGTGCTTATTTTTTCTTTAGCCATTAATTTAATTTAAAGTTGTGCAAAGTTATTATTTTTTTAGTTCTTTATAGTTTAAAATAATCATAAGATTTTACAGTATAAAAAATAACTTCTGTATGCATATTATCAAACTTAATGCCATCGATTCAACAAATAGCTATTTAAAGAAGTTAAGTTCTGAAACAAGCCTTAGAGATTATACTGTGGTTATCACAAATAATCAAACAAATGGTAGAGGACAAATGGGAGCAGTATGGGATTCTGAAGGCTCTAAAAACCTTACATTTAGTGTGTTTAAAGATGTTTCTAATTTCTATATTGATAACCCATTTTTTATAAGTATAGTTGTTTCTTTATCCATATTAAAAGCATTGCAAAGCATTAATATTCAGAAATTAAGTGTTAAATGGCCTAACGACATTTTGTCAGATAATAAAAAAGTATGTGGTATATTAATCGAAAATGTCATAAAACAAAATAATTTACAATCCTCAATTATTGGAGTAGGTTTAAATGTGAATCAAACGACATTTAATAACTTACCTTCCGCATCATCAATAAAGTGTATAACAGGTATTCATTATCATTTAGATGAAGTTTTACAAAGTATTATAGTACATTTAAAAAACTACTTTTCTCTTTTGCAGAATGGCCATTATGAAGATTTAAAGCAGGAATATGAAACATATCTTTTTAGAAAGAATAAACCATCAACTTTTAAGGGGGGTGATGGTAATATATTTTCTGGAATTATTAAAAATGTTTCAGCAGCAGGGCATCTTCAAGTGTTATTAGAAGATGATATTGTGAAAGCTTTTGATTTAAAGGAAATAACCTTACTTTACTAAACCGTTTTAGGAATGTTAGTAACTAATGTTTCTATAAATTTTTTGATAGGGCTTTTTATCATCATAGCCATCATGGGGTTAAAATCGCCATTAAATGTTAACTGAACCTCACTTTCTTCTTTGTTTGTTTCAGTTATGGTACCCGTAAGTGAAAAATCAATTTTTCCCCCAGCAGCACCTAAAACAATTGTATTTGGAGGAAAAACTTCTTTAGTTTCAAGTATAATTTCTGGCATGCCTTTTAGTTGAAATAAAAACTTGTCTTTCTCTAAAACTTCAAATTTACTAATGTTTTCCGGCATTAAAGATTCGAAATTTTTAACATTGGAAAGAAAATCAAAAACGTTTTGGGGTGATTTTGGAACCGATACTTTTGGAGATTCTAAATTCATTATATTAGTATTAAGTTGTTAATTTGTGGGTTGTACGTGTTCTTTTAACAGCTAAACAACATGCATTTGATATCAATTAGTGTTCCATTCACTAGGATTACTATTCCAATCACTTAAAGTTTTTAATTCTTCTTGGGTAATGTATTGGGTTTCTAAAGCTTGTTCTAGTAAATTTTCATAATTACCTAAAGTTTGTAAAAAGATATTTTCTTTTTTGAAATTTTCTTCAGCAACTTCAAAACCATAAGTAAAAATAGCAATCATGCCTTTTACATGTATATTAGCTTCTTTTAAAGCACGCACAGCATTTAAACTGCTTTTTCCCGTACTTATTAGGTCTTCAACCACCACTACATTTTTGCCTTCTTCAATAAAACCTTCAATTTGATTTTTTCTGCCGTGTCCTTTGGCTTCTGGTCTAACATATATAAAGGGAAGGTCTAAATATTCAGCTACAAGCATGCCTATACCAATGGCACCAGTGGCAACACCAGCAATAACATCAGGTTTGCCATATTGTTTTTCTATTTGTTTAGCCATCGTTTCGCATATATAATTCCTTATGATTGGAAACGATAAAATAATCCTATTATCGCAGTAAATAGGAGATTTCCAGCCGGAAGCCCAAGTAAATGGTTTCTGTGGGCTTAGCTTTATGGCATTAATTTGCAATAAAACTTTGGCGGTTTGTTTAGCGGTGTCTTTGTTAAAAATCATAGTCGCAAAATTAAACATTAATTTAGTTTTTTGTAGTTCTAATTATTATGAATAAAAATATTTTTTTTAACAATAGTAGGTTTCTATTGAAAAATGATATTTTTACAAAACTAAAACATGACATCATATTTATGTATAAAGTTTTTGTAAACGATAAACCAATCGTTTTAACTACGAAAGTTGAAGAGGAAACCTATTTTAAGAATTTTGATCTTAAATCAGTTAAGATGGATACGGTTATCAGAAAACTTAATAAGACAAAGCTTAAAGAAGCTAGGCTAATTCATCATAATAAAGATAAATTATTAAAAAAGTTTTTAAAAAAATTGCCGAATGTAATTGCTGGTGGAGGAAAAGTATATAATGATCAAGGTGAAATTTTATTTATTTACAGAAATGATAAATGGGATTTACCAAAAGGTAAAGTAGAAGGCAATGAATCTATAGAAGAAACTGCTATTAGAGAAGTTGCAGAAGAAACAGGTGTTGCTGGATTACAAATAACAAAGCCATTGGATACTACCTATCATATTTTTAAACGAAATGGACGTTATAAAATAAAAATTACCTATTGGTTTGAAATGAAAACGTCATTTGAAGGTGAGTTGTATCCTCAAGAAAATGAAGGTATTACTAAAGTAAAATGGCTAAATAAAAAAAAGGTAAAAAAAGCACTTAAAAATTCTTATGCGAATATTCAAGACTTGATTTAGTTTTTACAAGGCTGTTTTTATTTAATCAATAAGCAAATTGTTTTAGAAAATATTAGCGTTTAATAATTGTGCTTTGTCGTGCTTATTTTTGGTCAAATGGTGCTATGGCTGTAATCCATCCCTTTATTTCTGTTGTTTCGGTTGAAATGAATGCTCCTGTTTGAAGATTAAAATGACTGATTTCATTAGAGGGGTTTACTGTAATTATTTCATCATTAAAAATAGTTAGACAATATGTTCCTATACTTTCTGCTATTGGAATTTTACTTTCTTTTTTATCGGATAAATTTAATTTTATGATTGGCTCATTTTCAGAATAGCGTAAGTAATATAAATTGTTATTATTAATTGCTATATCGGGAATGGTATAGGATGAGTTTTTTGTAGTTATTTCTTCAACAAGTGTTCCGTTTTTTTCTATTTTATTAATGTTTTTATCATTTGAATAGAATACATATTCATCTAACAAAGCAATTCCTTCAGTTTTAATATTTATAATTTCAGATAAAATTTCACCATTCTCAGGGTTGAGTTGATAGATGGATTCATCTTCTGCATTTCCTCCAACCCATAAGGATTCTCCATCATACGCTAAGGCATGAGGTGATTCTAAATTTTCAGGTAAATTTAGTTTTAATTCAATTGTTGCGTTTGTTTCATTGTAAAGGTAAATTCCTGGAGATTCATAATTTTTATGTGTTAATATCCACCATTTATATTCAACATTCTCATTAGGAATAGAATCTGTTATAATTGAATTTTCATATACATCATCTAAATCATAGTGGCATGACGATACTAAAATTGTAAGAATGAGTAAACTGAAAATGGTTTTTATTGATTTCATAAATTTTAATTTCAATGATTAATCAATTTATATTTTAATGACTTTGTGAATTTCTTTTTTGCCTCCCGAAAGGATTTCAAAAAAGTAAGTACCGCTGCTAAAATTGTATAAATTGATGGATACTTTGCTATCAATTATCGCTTCCGTTTTGTTTATTAATAGAATGCCTGAGGCATTATATATTTTAAGGACCATTGTTTCAACTGTGGTAATTCCAGAAATATTAACAAGATCTCTAAACGGGTTAGGATATACCAACCAGTTTTTATTTTCTGCTGCTGTATTATTTGAGCTTGCCACACATCCTTTTGATATGTCAAATTCAGACTTTAAAAGGTCTTCTATTCTTAAGTTTACAAAACTATCATTTATGGTGTGGTTAAAAAAAGTAGCATCAATAATAGTATCATCGGCCCCTAGGTAATTTTGAAGTAAGGTTGCAAATGTTTGTCTGTAATCGTATTGAACCGTTTTTATTTGGTAGTTATTTGTGCTTTTAGCTTCAGTTAAATCTGGATTTGTACCTGAAACACCTCCAGATACTGGTTTGCCAAAAACAAACATGGGGGCAATTTCACCATGGTCTGTACCTAAGCTACCATTCTCAGCTGCTTTTCTGCCAAATTCTGAAAATGTAAGTCCCACAACATCATCTGATATATTTTGACTGTTCAAATCATTTACAAAAGCTTCCATGCTTTCAGACAAGTCTGTTAACAAACTGTAGTGTGTCCCTAAGGCTTCACCAACACCTTGCACTTGGGCGTTATGTGTATCAAAACCAGAAATACGAACCATATATATTTTTGTGCCTAAATCGCCACTTATTAATCGCGCAACTGTTTTTAACTGATTTGCTAAATCGCTATCTGGATAACTGATGTCATTTTTTCCTTTATTAAACGCATTTGAAATAGATCCAGCATAGGTATTTGACAAGGCATCAGTATTGGTTATAAACTCTAATTGTTTGCCATAATCTGAGTCTGGAATATTTAAGGGCGGTACGCCTCCTAATCCACTTAAAACAGTATAAAAACCAGCAGGGTCCTGTCCAGAAATATTTAATGACAAACCATGAGCTTCTTCTGCATGAAATCCTAATGATGTTTTGTTAGAGCCTATTTCTACCGCTAAAGGATAATTTTCTACAATTAAATCTGGGTAATACAATTCCATGAATCGTCCCATCCAACCAGTGTCAGTGCCATTTAAAAGACTGTTTCCGTCGTTTCCTGTTAAATATAAATCTGTGGATTTAAAATGACTTTTGTTCTGTGAAGGATACCCCACGGATTGTATGATTCTTAACCAGCTTTTGTCATATAAAGACTTAAGACCTGTAAGTGCTGGATTTAAACCTATTTGTTGATTATCAGGTAGCGTGGTATCTAAATTTATGTATTTATTGATTCCTGAAATGGGAACTTTTATAGTGGGTCTTAAGTTGCTATAAATATCATATTGATTTAGCGGTACCGTGGTATTTAAGCCGTCGTTGGCGCCAGCTAAATTGATAAGTACTAATTTTCGGTTTGAAATATCTGGGCAATTTACCAAAGGCATGACTGATTTTATTGCCGCTTGCAATTCAAAAGGGGTTAGGGCCATAACTGAAGCCGCAGATGATAACTTTATAAAATGTCTTCTTTTCATGTTTCTAAGCTTACATTAATTGAAATTCCGCTGCATTAACCATAGCAATAATTAAAGCATTTAAGCGGGTTCTTACCGTAACATCCTCATTTGTATTGAGGTATTGTGACCAAACGCCAGTCCAATAATAATCAGGAAAACCTTCGTCAACTAAAAAACTCTTAAAGTAGTTAGTTCTATCAGTATCTATGCTTTCAGGATATAATAAATCAGCAATTTCAGAAATTAATAAATTAGGGTCAGAAGCATTTGCAATTTTATTTTTTACAAAGGCAACCGTGTCTAACTGAGCATAAATATCTCCACTTGTTATGGTGTTTTTGCCTTCAATTAAACTTTCAATGAGTTTATATCTGCCTATAAGTGTGTTTGACGAAAACCAATTTCTGTCAAAACCTGGTTCTTGATAATAAGCAGGGTAGCCAGCAACAGAATCTGGGTTGTAAAACTCAATGCCTGAAGCAGGAAAATATCTATTATGTATAAAATTATGGAAGAAATTTCTATAATATAATAAAGCATTTGTACTTGGATCTGGATATTCTAATTCAAACATGGCGCAAACTTCTGATAGGATTTGTAAAGGGCTTTTTATAATGCTTCCAATAATATTATCAGTTGCATCACTATCGTCGGCATCATAGAAATGTTCACTTGAAAGTAATGTGGTTACTACTGGTAAAATTTCATACTCATTAGCAATAAGTATTTGGGCAAGTGGCTCAATAATATCTGTTTCAATTTCTTCTGTCCAGTCACTTTTTACAAAATACCTATAAAGTTTTCTGCAATAGGCTTTAGCTGTTTCTGGTTGAGCAAAAACCATTTCAACAAAATCATCAAGTTCTTCAAAGGCCCCTAACTCTGTGTCTCTACCTATTATAATTTGATTGCCAAAAGCACTACTAAAAGTTTTATCGCTTGTATCATGTTGATCAATATTAATATATCCCATTGGTATATTGGTGTCTGGGTCAATCATGCTTCGGTCAGCAAGTTTTTTAAAACCAGAAAAGACTTTTGCAGCCTGTTGAATATCTAATTCTGTGTAATTAGTGTAATTATTTGGTCCAATTTGTTTGCCCTTTAAAATTGTGTGAAGCTCTAAATATTCACGGGCATAATTTTCATTGGGGTTATTTTTATTATTCTGAGTATTATCTAAATAATCGAGCATCCCGTTATCTAAAGTGATTTTTTTTGCAATGGTTTTTAGGTTTCCAAACGCATAAAAATCTAAAAAATTTATATGGTCATAGAAATAAGTTGGAGCGCCAACACCATCATCTTTACCTACTGGAAAACAAGTGTGTAAAAAGAAAGAAAGCTTGTGCTTTAAGGTGGTTTGTTGCATGGCATTGTGCCACCACCAAGCTGTAACTTGTGCTCGTTTTCTAGCTTGACCATCTAGTGAATTTGGGAGTTCGGTTGATAAGGTCCAATAACCATCAGGAGATTCTATTGGTAACGGATCGTATGGCTCTGCTAAAGTATTGGCTGCCGCTGTTGTTAAACTATTAACAGCATTTGTAGCAGACATGCCCACAAAAGTGTCTAATTGCTCTTTTGTAAATTTAAAAGTAGCACGCCTGATTAGGTGTTTTGCCTTTCTTAAGTCTAAATTTGAACCAAGGGGGTTTAGTGATGCCATGACATAAATTTTGATGAAAAATATAAAATAGATTCATTTGTGTTAGGAAAAAACTTATTTTTTTTGTCAAAAATAACATTTTATCTGTAAAAATAGCTTTTCATCTTGAAATTCAATAATATTGAGTCTGTGTTTTGAGTTATGCCTAAAGGTTGGTTTTTAATTTTAAAGGTAACATAGTTGCTATCAAATACGCATGTTAGGGTTCATAATTGTTTTATGGGGCCAAAACATTTTCAGATCAATGCTCCAAATTAGTTCTATATATTTTTCAACAGACAAAACATCATTTTAAGGGAACACTTGGTAACTCTTAAAAGGCTCTTGAAATTAAAGTTTTTACAAGCTTTTTTTATTTCTACTTTTTGTAAAATGAAACTTCTTAATTCGCTTACAAATCATTAAATTTGCATTCTTAAAATTAAAAATAAATTATGTTTAATAATTTAAGCGATAAATTAGATAAAGCCTTACACGTTCTTAAAGGACATGGCAGTATTACAGAAGTTAACGTTGCCGAAACTTTAAAAGAAGTACGTCGAGCGCTTTTAGATGCCGATGTTAACTTTAAAATTGCTAAGGAATTTACGGTTAGGGTAAAAGAAAAAGCAATTGGTCAAAATGTTCTAACAACATTGCAACCAGGACAGTTGATGGTTAAAATCGTTAAAGACGAATTAACTGAGTTGATGGGAGGAGATGCTGAAGGTCTTAATCTTTCTGCTTCACCTAGTGTTATTTTAATGTCTGGTTTGCAGGGTTCTGGTAAGACAACTTTTTCGGGAAAACTCGCTAATTATCTAAAAACTAAAAAAACTAAAAAACCTTTATTAGTTGCTTGTGATGTTTATCGTCCTGCTGCAATAGATCAATTGCATGTTGTTGGAGAGCAAATAGGGGTTGAGGTTTTTAGTGATAGAGGCAATACAGATCCTGTGGCTATTTCAAAAGCAGGTATTGCACACGCAAAAGCAAACGGATTTAATGTGGTTATTATAGATACTGCAGGTCGATTGGCTGTTGATGAAGTCATGATGACTGAAATATCTAATATCCATAAAGCCATTCAGCCTCAAGAAACCTTATTTGTTGTAGATTCTATGACAGGTCAAGATGCTGTTAATACGGCAAAAGCCTTTAATGATGTTTTAAATTTTGATGGGGTTATCCTAACCAAATTAGATGGTGATACCCGTGGTGGTGCTGCTATTTCTATCAAATCAGTAGTAAATAAGCCAATTAAATTTATTGGTACAGGCGAAAAAATGGAAGCTATTGATGTGTTTTACCCATCACGTATGGCAGATCGTATTTTGGGCATGGGGGATGTGGTATCATTAGTAGAGCGTGCCCAAGAACAATTTGATGAGGAAGAAGCCCGTAAACTTCAAAAGAAAATTGCCAAAAATCAGTTCGGTTTTGATGATTTTTTAAGTCAGATTCAGCAAATCAAAAAAATGGGGAATATGAAAGACCTTATGGGGATGATTCCTGGTGCTGGAAAAATGATGAAAGATATTGATATTGACGATGATGCCTTTAAAGGTATTGAAGCTATAATTCATTCAATGACTCCAAAAGAAAGAAGTAATCCGGCCATTATTAACGGAAGTAGAAAAATACGTATAGGAAAAGGGTCAGGAACTTCGGTTCAAGAAGTTAATCAACTTTTAAAGCAATTTAACCAAATGAGCAAAATGATGAAAATGATGCAAGGCGGTGGTGGTAAAAAGATGATGCAAATGATGAAAAATATGCGCTAATCTTATTAAAAGTTAAGCTAAGCATAGTCAAAATTTTAGTAAAAAAATATTCGTGGTAAAATCCAGAAAATATGACAATTTTAGACGGTAAAAAAGTAAGTAACGATATTAAAGAAGAAATTGCTGAACATGTAAAAGCAATGATTTCTAAAGGTGAAAAAGTGCCGCATCTTGCCGCTATTTTAGTTGGAACTGATGGTGCTAGTATGACGTATGTAAATGCAAAAGTAAAAGCTTGCGAGAAAATTGGTTTTCAGTCTACTTTAATTGATTTACCCGAATATACCTCTGAAGAAGAATTACTGAAAAAAATCAATGACTTAAATATGGATGATGCTATTGACGGTTTTATCGTGCAACTGCCCTTGCCAGATCATATAGATGAGCAAAAAGTTTTGATGGCAGTACATCCAGATAAAGACGTGGATGGGTTTCATCCTACAAATGTGGGCAAAATGACTTTAGATTTGCCTACGTTTTTACCTGCAACCCCATATGGAATACTCGAATTATTGGAAAGGTATCAGGTAGAAACTTCTGGTAAAAATGTAGTAGTGATGGGAAGGAGTCATATTGTGGGACGCCCTATGAGTATTTTAATGAGTCAAAAACGACAAGCTGGTGATGCTACGGTTACAGTTGTTCATAGTCGTTCTAAAAATTTAGCTGAGATTACTAAAGCTGCCGATATCATAGTTGCTGCCATTGGTATTTCAGAATTTTTAACGGGTGATATGGTTAAAGAAGATGTGGTTATTATTGATGTAGGAATTACTCGTGTACCAGATGCTACTAAAAAGAATGGTTATAGGTTAGCTGGCGATGTTGAGTTTGAAAGTGTTAGTAAAAAAGCAAGTTTTATAACACCTGTGCCAGGTGGTGTAGGCCCAATGACAATTGCTATGTTGCTTAAAAATACCTTGTTGGCTCGTGAAAGACGTATGTCTTAAGCTTTATTGATGTTTCTTAGTGTGTTTTTCAACTTTTGAGGTTACGTATTCTTTAGTTGATTTTTCAAGCAGATTGTTTAATTCGTGAAACTCAGTTTTAGTAAGTTCTCTATATTCACCAATGGGCATGTCTAAGTTTATATTCATAATTCTAATGCGCTTTAGTGTTTGTACTTCATAAGTCAAATATTCGCACATGCGACGGATTTGTCTATTTAAACCTTGAGTTAAAACAATTCGAAACTTATAAGTACTCAGTTTTTCAACCTCACATTTTTTAGTTGTTTTATTTAAATCAGCTAACGGAATTCCGCCACGCATCCGTTCAATAAAAGTTTGCGAAATAGGTTTGTCTACCGTTACAATATATTCTTTTTCATGATTGTTACTGGCTCTCAAAATTTTGTTTACAATATCACCATCATCCGTTAAAAGAATTAAACCTTCACTTGGTTTGTCCAATCTACCAATAGGAAAAATGCGTTTAGGATATTTGATAAAATCAATAATATTGTCTTTTTCAACGGAAGTATCTGTGGTACAAACAATACCTACGGGTTTGTTAAATGCTAAGTAAACAAAGGCTTCTTTCTTATTTTTTATTTCTTGCCCATCCACATGAACAACATCATTAGGTGCTATTTTTGTTCCCATTTCAGGGACCTTGCCATTTATAGTAACACGACCAGCTTCAATAAGTTTATCTGCTTCACGGCGTGAACAATAACCAACTTCACTTAAAAATTTATTAATGCGTTTAAGATTTTCTTCCATAGAACAAAGATAGAAGTTTAGCTAGTAATAAATTCTATAATTTTAGAATTAACAGATGAATCTTTTAAAGAATGTCCGAAACCTTTGGTGCTAATAAGTTTGCTGTTTTTTAAACTACTTTTAATAATTAGCGCATCGTTGTAAGGAATAATATTGTCTTCTTTATCATGAATAATTAATCCTTTTGTATTAAGTTTTTCAATATTTTTAGCTGTTGATAGAGCTTCTGGTGATACATTAAAATGCTCAGTTATACTATTTTTTAATTTTGAAATAATGGTTTTTTTGTACTTCATCATATGCGCATAGCGCATGATAACATCTGAATATTTGCAAGGCACACCAGCTAATATTAGTTTTTGAATGTTTTTAATTTTATATTTAGAAATAGAAAAAGCAGCTGCTAAACCTCCCATGGAATGAGCCACCATAATAGTTGGTTTAAATTGTTTTGTGATCACATTAATAAATTCAGCGTATAATACGGCATTAAATAGGAGGCTTCCAGAGTTACCATGTGCAGGCGCATCCAATGCTACAATAGTATAGTCTTTTTTTTGTAAATCTGTAATTAAATCCATCCATCTGCCTGCATTGCTTTCCCAACCATGAATTAAAAGAACGGTGTCCTTGTTCCCCTTCCATTTATAAGTCATTATTTGGTTGTTTTTATAATAGAAAATGTTTTGAATTGCGGAATCTAAAAACACAGCTTGTTGTTTAGTGATTTGTCCTTTTCTTGGTACAGAGAATAGTTTGAAAGCTATTCTTGCTGCTGATTTTGAAGAAAAAATACTTAAAATATTTAAGAGAAAACCAACAATTTTAGGAAGCATAAATATATTTTAACTGTCGCATAGAAATTTTGAAAAGAGTTACATAAAATTATTTTAGTGGCTTTTTTTTAATCATGCCTCCTTTTAAATCTTTAACAAGGCTCATGGTAACAAAAGCTTTTCTGTCTATTTTGTCAATTTCTGTTTGTAATTTAGCCAATTCAAGTCTTGTAACAACCGTGTAAAGTATGTCTTTGTCATAACTATTGCCTCTGGTACCAAAACCTCCCTTTCCTGCATATACGGTACAAGCACATCTTAATTTTTCAATCAGCATAACTCTTATAGCTTCGTGCTCAGCAGATATAATGGTGACACCAACATATTCTTCAACACCATCTACTACAAAATCAACCGTTTTTGCAGCTGCTAGATAAGTCAGGATAGCATAAAGCGCAGTTTCAATAGATAAAATATAAGCACCAAAAGAGAAAATAATGATGTTAATAAGTAATAAAACATCTCCAATAGTAAGTGACAATTTTCTACTTAAAAAAATGGCTACTATTTCGGTACCATCAATAACACTACCACCTCTCATAGACATACCAATACCAAGACCTAAAAAGAATCCGCCAAAAACAGCTATGAGTAACTTATCATCTGTTATGGTTGGGTAATTGACATAATGAACAATTATTGATAAAAAGGTAATAGCTACAATACTACGTATCGCAAACTTTATACTAATAGTTTTAGAGCCTAAGAATAAAAAAGGAAGATTTACTAAAATAAGTAAGTAACTTAAATCAAAACCTGTAACATTTTGAAGTAATAGCGAAATACCAGTAGCACCACCATCAATAAAATTGTTAGGTAGTAAAAAACCTTTTAAGCCAAAACCAGCGGAAAATACTCCAATAATAATAAAGATGTATTCTTTGATGGCGTGCGAAATTTCAACCTGAAAACGTCTTACTAAAGGAACAATTTGTTTTTTACTAACAGGTTTTGAAGGTTGCTTGGATTTGATTCTTTTCTTTGCAACATCAATTAATATTTTAGCTATAAATGGGTTCATGGAGTATGAGTATTAGGCTTTATTCCAATTTATAAAAAAGTATTTGATTTTTGCATTTTCAGGAATGTGTATCGCTTCAACTTTTAAATCCATATCAAATCTAAGATTGGCAGGTAGTTCTTTTTTGTCAATGGTGAAAGAAGCATTGATTTCATTTACTGTAACAACTACCGAATTGATTAAATTATCGATTCTTGATATTTTATAATTGGATGAAATATCCTTAAAGGTACTTAATGATGAAATGTTTTTTGGGGTTTTAAACCGTGGATCAATAACTCGAATACTTTTAATAAACGATGTTGAGTCTAACGATTGACTAGGAGTAAGAATTAATAATTGTTTTCCTCCTTTTTCAAAAATTTCTATATTATTAATATTGCCAGTAAACGCATCTCCACTTACAAATCCTACAATAGAATCATTATTATAAATGGTTTTTAGGTCTTTAACTTGAGTAGAGTCAGTTAGTAACCCAATGTGCTGGTTGTTTATTTCAAAAGGGTTTTGTTCTTTTTTACAACTATATAAAAAAATACATAATAGAATGAGGCTAAAAAGTGATTTTTGCATTATTGTGGTTTATTTTAAGTTATAAATTGGAGTTATCGATTTATTTTTTCATGACTTTAGTAAGAATTCCAAAAACACTTCTTATAAAAGTAGCACTTGTTAAAACTTTTACAATAGGGTTCATTGCTGTGCTTCTTCTACTTGTGCTTTTTTTAGATGCTGCTTTTTTTAAAGCGTCTTGTTCTTTTTTAGCTTTTTCTTTGGCCTCGTTTGCTTCTGCTTGTTTTATTTTTTTTGTAAGCATTTCATAAGCACTTTCTCTATCTATAGTTTCATTGTATTTTTTTGCAAGTTTAGAGTTTGAAAGTAAGGTGCTTAATTCGTCTTCTGTCAAAACATCCATTCTACTCATAGGAGCACGTACCATGGTAGCGGCAAGTGGCGTAGGACGTCCTTTTTCATCTAAAGCAGATATCAAGGCTTCTCCAATACCTAAGGAGGTTAAAACTTCAGTTGTATCATAATACTCAGAATCTGGATAGTTTTGCGCGGTTAATTTTATAGCTTTTCTATCTTTTGCAGTAAAAGCTCTTAAAGCATGTTGTATTTTTAAGCCCAATTGGCCTAAAACAGCTTCAGGAACATCAGTTGGATTTTGGGTTACAAAATATAAACCAACACCTTTACTTCGTATTAATTTAACAATACTTTCAATTTGACTTAAAAGAGCTTTAGAAGCTTCATTAAAAATCAAGTGTGCTTCGTCTATAAATATAACCAGTTCGGGACGGTCGCTATCGCCTTGTTCTGGAAATGTTGAGTATATTTCAGCTAATAAGCTTAACATAAACGTTGAAAATAATTTGGGCCTGTCTTGAATATCTGTTAATCGTATGATGTTTATAAAGCCTCTTCCTTCGTTATCCACACGTAATAAATCATCAACATCAAAGGAGGTTTCACCAAAAAATAAATCGGCCCCTTGTTGTTCTAATTCAACAATCTTTCGTAAAATAGCACCTGTTGAGGCAGTAGATATTCTACCATAGGCTTCGGTAAATTCTTCTTTACCTTCTTGAGTGGCGTATTGTAATATTTTTTTGAAATCTTTTAAATCGAGAACAGGCATTTTGTTATCATCACAATATTGAAAAATAACAGCAACAACGCCCGATTGTGTTTCCGATAAATCTAAAATACGAGATAACAACACAGGGCCAAATTCACTAACCGTTGCTCTTAGGCGTACACCATCTTGTTCAGAAAGTGTTAGTATTTCCACAGGAAAAGGTTTAGCTTCAAATGGAATCCCTATTTTATTATGGCGTTCATCAATTTTTGCATGTCCAGGACTTGCTTGTGCTAAACCACTTAAATCGCCTTTAATATCCATGAGCAATACAGGAATGCCTTTGTCACTTAAATTTTCAGCTAAAACCTGTAAAGATTTTGTTTTTCCTGTGCCTGTTGCACCAGCTATTAGGCCGTGTCTGTTTAAAGTTTTTAAAGGAATGTTTACATGTGCGCCTGTCACAACTTCTCCTCCTAACATTGCGGCACCCATAGGTATAAAGTCGCCTTTGCAAGTGTTGCCTTCAGTAATATATTTAAAAAAAGTTTCGGTTTTACTCATGCCTTATATTTTGCATAAAAATACAGGAAAAAAAAAGAAGTCAATATAGTTCATGAATAAAATTGAATTGGAATTCAAAAAGCAATAAATAAAACAAGGAATATGTATCTTTGCAAACTTATGAAGGAAGAGATACAATTATTGGTAGATAAGGGTGAAATGTTGCCTTTAATGGAAGAGTTTTATACCATTCAAGGGGAAGGATTTCACAAAGGTACAGCAGCTTATTTTGTGCGTATTGGAGGTTGTGATGTGGGATGTCATTGGTGTGATGTTAAAGAAAGCTGGAATGCCAATTTGCATCCTCCTACTGAAATTTCAAAAATAGTAAACAATGCTAAAAAGTACAGCAATACTATTGTTATAACAGGAGGCGAACCTTTAACTTGGGATATGACAGCCTTAACCACTCAGTTAAAAGCGGAAGGTTTGCAAATACATATTGAAACTTCTGGAGCTTATAAATTGACAGGAATTTGGGATTGGATTTGTTTATCGCCTAAAAAGATGAAGTTACCAACGGCCGAAGTTTATGATAAAGCTCAAGAACTTAAAATGATTATTTATAATAAAGATGATTTTCGCTTTGCAGAAGAACAAGCCGCCAAAGTAAATAAAGATTGCATTTTATATTTACAGCCCGAGTGGAGTAAACGTGAAAAGGTTATTCCTGAAATTGTTGAATATGTTATGAAAAATCCAAAATGGAAAGTCTCATTACAAACACACAAGTACTTAAATATTCCATAGAAATTGTTAACGTTTTAAGTTACTAGAAAAACAAATGCCCCAACCATATCAATTGATTTGGTTAGGACATTGTTATCTTTTTAAGATATACGTTTACCGTTTATTACTTAGTAAAAGGCACTGTAACACGCGTTGTTCCCCAGCCTAAATGCATGTTGATTGTGTTACCTGATTCGTCAAAAACAATGGCGAAGTTTTCAATAGATTCGCTTCCCGTTGTTGCAGGAACATTTAATTTAGCAACTTCGTTAGATGCTTTGTGTCCACCCGTACCCCAATTGTCAATAGCTGAACTAATAATAATAGTCCATTCTTTAGCTCCAGGAATGGTAAATAATGAGTAAGTGCCAGCCTTAATTGCTGTACTCCCTAATTTAACATCTTTTAAAAAGATGATTTGAGTAGCATCATTGGCGCCCGTTCTCCATAATTCTCCGTATTTAGCCAAGTCTGTTCCAACCGTTCTTCCTTTTAGGTAAGGTCTGCTATAAAATACTTTAATAATCTTGTCAGCTCCTCTATTTGGGAACGCAGCAAGATCCAATGGGCTTTTGTCTAAGCTAGGGAATTTTTGAGCAGATACGTTAAAAGATAATAACATAACAAGTGCAAATAGTAAAGGTGTAATAAAAGTCAATTTTTTCATAATAAAGGGTTTAATGAATTAGAATTTATAAAAATAAGATACAATGGTCTTAAAGTTTTTATAAAAGTCGGTTAAGCATGTTAAAATTTACATTTTGACTATAATGCTTTAGCGTATTTAAGTTTTTGAATTCCTATTAAAGAGACTGACGCGTTGTGCTTTCTCGCAGTGATGGTTAAACTAACATGGCGAGGACAAAGAACGAAGCCATCTGCTTAATTTTAGTTATTACAGTTTTAAGCAGTCCGTAAAATTTTTTCCATTGTTCTGCCTTTAGCCAATTCGTCTACCAATTTGTCTAAATATCTTACTTGTTGAGTAAGTGGGGTTTTAATGTCTTCAATTCTATAACCGCAAATAACACCTGTTATTAACTGAGCGTTGAGGTTTAAGTTTGCTTCATTAAAGAAAGTTTCAAAAGTTACTTTATCGTCAATGAGTGATTTTATTTTTTGGTCGTTAAAACTGGTAAGCCAAGTGATGACTTGGTGCAACTCTGCCTTGGTACGACCTTTTTTTTGAACTTTGTTGATGTAGTGAGGATATACTTCAGCAAACGTTAGTTTTGCCATGCGGGCATCGTGTTCTGGGGAAGTACTCATATTGTGTTGGTTTTTAACTCAGTTCTTTGTTGTGTACAGTACTTTTTCACGACATCCAGATTTCATATTCCACTATTACTGTCCACATTCCATAAACTTTCTTCAGAAAATACTTTTTTCCATAGGCACTTCCAGTAAACTTTAAATAGGATACAGAAACGACACAATTTTCGAAATTGTTGTCAAAAATAGGTTCGCTTATCGAAATAATATTTTGTCTTTTATTTGTCTTTTTGAATAGTTGTTCAGCGTCATTTTTAGTCAAGCATTTTTTACTTTTAATAAAATCTTCGCCGTAATTCAATTCGTTTATTAATTCCGAGTTCCAACTCCCAATTTTACTTTGTGATTCATTTAGCTCAATTTCGTTTAGGATGTTTTCAGGGACATTAAGTCCAGTTTGTACTTTAAAATCTTTTGCGTCGAAGAAGGTTTTTGGTTTTTCGCATTGGACATACATTCCTTTTCCACCTTTTCCAATTTCGTAATCAATGATTTTTTTAAACACATCAGATTCCGAGTTATTTTGTGAATAGCTCAAGGTTGATATTAAAATCAAAAGTATGTTTATAATTCGTTTCATCGTATTGTACACAACGGGTTTAGCTAAGATTAGTGCGGATTTAGGATGATAATGTATCAGCTACTAAGATTTAGCAAAAACCATTTGTTTAGTTTTTTATTTGACTTAAAACTAAGACAAATTGTTTTTGCGGACAAATGAATTTAAACTTCTCTTTTTAATATTCACCCCGCATTAATTTTAGCCGGTGTTATGCTACGTTTTTAATTCTGTTAATTATAGACTCAATAACCAACTCAAACAATAAGTTTCTCTGTTCATAAATAGCATTCCATTGGTCTTTATTCCAAGAACTTTCTTCGTGTTTGTACATACCATGAGCTAAAATATGTCTCATGTCATCTAACTTTGGATTTCTCAATAGGCCGTTTTGTGCTTGTATAGTTGATTTAATAATTTCTCGTTTATCTTTATTTTCTTTCCCTGGTGCATAATCTTGTCCTAGCATTGCTAAAAAACTTGTAGTTAGATTTGATTTACCTTTTTTATTCCACCAAAAGCCTTCAATAAATGAATAAAGACTTAGAAGTTCAAGCAAGACATCATCAATACCTGAGATTTTATAAATCTCTTCAAGAATGTGACTATGTCGGATTTCAAGGTTATTAAGGATTTGAAAATAGTATAAAACCTTATCAAATGTTTTTGAATTAATTTCCAATTTCGAAATAGTATGAGATTGTCTAAATCCCTGCCAATTAGGTATTGTAATTACAGCTTCGGGGATGTACTCTGCAGTATCTGAAACAAATGAAGGTTGATAATAAACAAGCTTTAGACATAATTTAAATAGATTGGTAAAGTTGTAAGAGTTCTCACTTTCATATCCATTCAAGGTTAAGATAAAGATTGAATTTAACGGCATAGGACTATTTACCATATTAAGCATTCCGTGTCTAATTATCTTATTATGAATCCAGTCGTTGAAAGGTTCCTGAATATTTTTTGAATTTTGAAAATTGGTAATTAGTATATCTATCTCTTTGTCTTCAAACATAACTTTTTTTGAAAAGTCATTACCTGAAAACTTTATGTTATCAATCAACCAACA
The DNA here is from genome assembly GCF_001310225.1 of Pseudalgibacter alginicilyticus. GTDB lineage: Bacteria > Bacteroidota > Bacteroidia > Flavobacteriales > Flavobacteriaceae > Pseudalgibacter > Pseudalgibacter alginicilyticus. The sequence continues at coordinate 3,418,309 of NZ_CP012898.1, forward strand.
TCCATATCTCATATTTTTTATTTAAATGTAGCATAACGGTTACGTATAAGAATAGTGCGTAGTTTGAGTGCGAGGATTTTCCGAAGGAAAATCAGATGCAAGCAAACAAGCACTAACATTTGATTTAGGAATAAACTTACGCATTATTTTTATACGTTGTTACTTGCTGTACTTTTTTTGTCAGAACCTAAAGTTTATTTTCATTATTAAATCATAAAAGTCATTTCCGACAAACTCGTTCCATTTTTTTGAAAACAACAATTCAGAGTTTTGCATCAACTGAATTTCAGAGTCATTAGAGTCAAAATTCAGATAGATACATTCTAAAATCTCTATAGACCAAGAAAAAACCTCTTTTTCATAGTTTTCAGAAGTTTTATTGCAACTGAATGGAATTTTGTTTAATTCTAATAAGTTTAAAAAAACTTTATTCCAATAAGAAATTGTTCGGCTTTGTGCTAATTCGAAGTTAACAATGTCCGTTGATATTCTTTTGATTCCGTCATCGTAAGAAGTGCCATCAATTCCGATAATATTTCCTGTTGTTCTGACACCATTAATGTTATACCAACCCATTCTTTTTTCGTCATATTTGATTTTCCAGTCAGGAAATTCAATCTGGTTAATACGGTATCTTTTCATCTAATTTGGGTTTCGTGGGTATTGCAAGTAACTTAGTTATATGAATACTTATACAATTCATATCCTATATAATAACTGAAGATATGAATCATTTTTTAGTAATTGTTGCTCTGTAAATATAAATAATTTTTCTTACAAAAAATCCCGATAGTAACCTATCGGGATTTTTAAATTTATTTTGATTTGTATTAGGGGTATTTCAAAAATGAGAGCATTAAAAAAGTTTACTTTTTAATAATACGCACATTCATTTCCTCCACTTTTTTATCAGAGAGTAGGGAGGGAGCTCCAAACAATAAATCGTCACTAGTACCTGTTTTTGGGAATGCCATTACTTCACGAATGGATGCTTTTTTCTCTAAAATCATCATCAAACGGTCTACACCCCAAGCAATACCACCGTGTGGTGGCGCACCATAATGAAAAGCTTTGTACATAGTGCCAACACTTTTCATCATGTCTTCTTTGTTGTACCCCATGTTTTTGTAAGTAGCTTCTAGAATTTCAGGTTTGTGAGCACGTACAGAACCACCTCCAATTTCATAACCATTTAATATTAAATCGTATTGTTGTGCTATAATATCTCCTATTTCTTCATCCTTACCATTCATGTGTTTGTCTAAATCATAAATAGCAGGCATGGAAAATGGATTGTGGGTAAAGGTCCAACGGCCATCATCTGTTCTTTCAAACATCGGGAAATCTACCACCCAAGCAGGTCGTAATTCCTTTGGGTTAATAAGTTTTAGCATGGCACCTAATTCTTGACGCACTGCATCCAAGGCTTTATTGGCTGTAGCATAATCTGCCGCCGAAAAGAAAACAATATCACCCACTTGTGCATCGGTAGTTTTAATGATGCCAGCAGCAATTTCTTCTCCTAAAAATTTAATAATTGGCGATTGCAAATCATTTTCATTTACTATAATATAAGCCAAGCCGCCCAAGCCATGTTGTTGGGCAAGTGTGGTTAATTTTTCAATTTGTCCTTTTGATAAGCGCTTATGACCTTGCTCTTCGGCGGATACTTTAATACATTTAACTATACCGCCTTCTTCAATAGGTTTGCTAAATACCTGAAAAGTAGTGTCTTTTACAATATCAGTAATGTCTTGCAGCTGTAAACCGAAACGTAAATCAGGTCTGTCACAGCCATAAAAATACATGGCGTCTTGGTAGGTTATAACTTCAAACGGACGTAAAATCCACTTATTGCCGTATATTTTCTCAACAATTTCGTTGAACATTTTAGTGTTCAAATCAATAATTTGCTGCATGCTGGCATAGGCCATTTCAATATCAAGCTGTGTAAATTCTGGTTGACGGTCGCCACGAGAATCTTCATCTCTAAAGCAACGAGCCAACTGAAAATACTTTTCATAACCTGATACCATTAGCATTTGCTTAAACTGCTGAGGAGCTTGTGGTAGGGTGTAAAATGCCCCAGATTGTTTACGTGATGGCACGATAAATTCGCGTGCGCCTTCATCGGTTCCAGCACTTAAAATTGGCGTTTCAATTTCTAAGAAATTTTCATGGTCTAAAATGTCACGCATTAATTTGATGACTTTGTGGCGATTCACAATAACACGGCGCACATCATCATTACGGTGGTCTAAATATTTATATTGAAAACGAGTGTTTTCATTGGTTTTTGTCGCTCTTTTTATTTCGAAGGGAAGGGTCTTAGAAAGGTTTAATATTTCTAATTCGGTTGCTTCCAATTCTATTTTTCCAGTTCTTAAAGCTGCGTTGTAATCGTCTTCTTTACGTTGAACAATTGTACCTGTAACGCTTATAACAGATTCTGGTTTTAAACGTACTAATTCGTCTAAATTTGGGAACGATTCTCTACTTAAACGCACTTGGAATACTTGAGTGCTTGAATCGCGCAAATCAATAAAAATTAATTCGCCGTGATCTCTTACACTTGCTACCCATCCTGAAAAGGTTACGTTTTCAGAAATACTATCATCTGAAATATCAGAAATTAAGTGGGTTCTGTATTCGTCTTTAATAACGATTGGAATTTGTGGTAGAGTTTCCTCTGGAGTTTTGTTAGTTTTTGATGGGGTTTCCATGGCGTTTGGTCTAACATCTGTTTCACCATTGGCTTTAGACTCTGGAGATGTTGCGTTTCCAGTTAAAGCATTCAAAATACCATGACGAATTACTTTTCCTGATGCGCCTTTTCCAATAATGGCAATTACTTTTCCTACTAGTATGCCTGCTTTACCTTGATTCCCTGCTTTGATATCGTTGGCAACGGCTTCATTTTCAGAAATAACTTTTAAAATAGCGTTTTGTATTTTTTCTTCTGAAATAGAATGCTCTTCAAAATAAGCTTTGTAGTCAAATTTTGAATCAGCTAACAAGGCTTTGATAGCATTTTGAGCTAAAACAGGTGTGACTTTTTCGTCTTTGAATAAACTGAAAATGGCTATAACATCTGAAATGTTTTGAATGCTTGTGTAATCTTCGGGTTTAATATTATTAGTTAATGTTTTAGCAACAAATGAGGGCTCTTTAATAACATTGTTAATGGCTACAAAAGTTTCAGAACGCAGTGAATCTGCGGTAAAGAATTTAGCATCTTGCGGTAATACGCCTCCTTTTATCAATATAGATTCTACAGCAAACGGAAGAGTGCTTATATCAACATCAATAGATTCCACCACATCTTTTATGGAAACAAATGGTAAGTCTGGCTCTGAAATAAATCGATAATCGGCCTCAAACTCCTTTTTACGCATGGTTTTGGTTTGCTTTAAATCAGCATCCCACAACACCGTAGTTTGGTCTGGCCTAAATTCTTTGTGTTCTATATAATAGTTAAGTTGTTTTTCAATTTCTTCCTTTAAAGCATCTACCATAAACTTAAACGAGTTTAAGTTTTTTATTTCAGTTCGCGGATTTAATGCGTAGCTATGTTTTTTGCGAAGTGATACGGATACATCTGATTTAAACTCCCCCTTTTCAAGGTTGGCTTCAGATATTTTCAAATTTTGAACAATACGCTGAATGTATTGTGCATAGGTTGATGCATCTTCAATACGGCGAATACAAGGTTCTGTTACAATTTCAATTAATGGTACACCTGCTTTATTAAAATCTACCAGTGAGATTTTCTTTTCGTGCATTAATTTTGCAGCATCTTCTTCTATATGTACTTGGGTTAAATTAACTGTAAATTGACTGCCATCATTACGGAAACAAGACACTTCTCCATCAGGAATTACAGGGTTGTGAAACTGTGTAATCTGGATGTTTTTTGGGTTGTCAGGATATTCGTAATGTTTTCTGTCCCAAGAAATGACTTCGTTTCCAAAAGTAGACTTTACAGCTTTTCCAAAGTAGATAGCCTTTTTAATGGCTTCTTTATTAATTGCTGGCAACACACCCATTTGTCCTGTACAAACCGAACAGATGTTTTGGTTGGGAGTTTCTATTTCTTGATTTGGACATGAACAGAATAATTTTGTTTTGGTGTTTAGTCGTACGTGGGTTTCCAGTCCGATTACCAATTCTAATTCATGTTTTTTAAGTAACTCATTTAATTGATCCAGTTCCATTATATCGTGTCTTTTAAGAAGTTAGCAAACTTCAAAACGAGTTCGTCATTATTTTTTGCGGCTGTAATTTGTAATCCTGTTTCAGTGCCTTGAGGAATGGTTAAGGTTGGTAATTGCCCTAAGCTAAAACCTACTGTGTAGGCATCACTTAAATACATGGCATGTGGGTTTTTTAAGCTTTCTCCAATTTTTGGAGGCGTGTTAGGTGTAACAGGGGATAAGATAATATCTACTTCTTCAAAATCGTTTTTAAAATTCTCAGAAATAGTATCTCTTAATGCCAAACCTTTTAAATAGATTTCATCAGAAAACCCTTGGGATAACACTTGGTTTCCTCCCACAATACGGCGTTTTGTTTCTTCTGAAAAATTCTCAGAACGCGTAACGGCATAGGTTTCTTTTAAATTATCAGACTCTATACGGTTGCCATAATTGGTACCATCTAATCTTGATAAGTTGGAAGCCGTTTCAGCCATTGCCAAGGTGTAGTATGTTGAAACTAATGTTTCAGATTCAAAGAAATTAAGTTCTTTTACAGCGATACCTTTACTTTTTATTTTTTCAATTGCGGCTAAAAAGTCTTCTTTTATTTTACGATCAATCGCATCGTTTTCAATGAAATTTTTGAAGTAGCCAACGGTTTTAATACCGTTTGAAGTATTTAAGCTGGCTTTTGAAATTTCAGAAGATGCGTATGTTGTTTGGTCTTTAGCATCCTTGCCACTCATTACATTTAATACGATACGAATGTCTTCAATAGATTTAGCAATTGGACCTACACAGTCTGTTGACGATGCATAGGCCATTAATCCGTAACGTGAAATACGTCCGTAAGTAGGTTTTAAACCATACACGTGGTTATAGCCTGCTGGCTGACGCACGGAACCTCCAGTGTCTCCACCTATAGAAAATATGGTGTATTCTTTTGCAACATTTACAGCAGAACCACCACTGGATCCACCAGCCACCAAGTCAGGGTTTATGGCATTTTTAACAGCTCCAAATATGGTGTTTTCTGAAGAGGAACCGTGACCGAAACTATCGCAATTTTCTTTAACTAAAGGAATGGCTCCTGCATCCAATAATTTCTGAATAGCTGTGGCTGTGTATGCCGATTTGTAATTTTTTAATAAATCAGAACTCGCCGTGGTTGGCGTGCCTTGAACCATATATACATCTTTAATTCCAAAAGGAATGCCTTCTAATAAACCAATACTTTCTCCTTTTGTAATTTTAGCATCTACTTTTGCTGCTAATTCCAATGCTAAATCATCAAGCAAAGTATTAACGCTATGGTATGTGTTTGGTTTTAATAAGTCTAATTTTTCTTGAATTAAAGCAGTACAAGTAATGTCTTTATTCATCAATTGTTGATGAATTTTATGTATTTGAGAGTCCATAATTATTCTTCTATAACTTTAGAAACTACTAAATAATTATTTTTTGATTTCGGGAAGTTTTCAATAATGATTTGCTTCTCTATTGCAGAAGTTTCAATCACTACATCGTCTCTTAAGTTATCTAAAGACACGCAATTATTATGATTATTATTAAAAGAGTTATTATTTGTTGGCTGTGCATTTTTAATCACATCAAATAATTTGTTCACAGCCTCGCTGGGTTGTGCTCCTTTAATACTGGACAAAATGTCCACGGTCATAATTTTACTCATCTTTTTTTATTTAGTTTATAAGTCAAACTTTTAAGCCTGCAAAATTACGAAAGTTTTTGTGTAGTTGGTAAGTCTTATCAATAAAAGTGTCCAAAGAGCTTTAAATGAACAGTTAAAGTGAATAAAATAAAAAAGGGAGCTGTATTATTTTAGCAAAATTTGATATTGCAGTACTGCCATACCTTTGTAGTCTTTTTGATTTAAAGTTGTGGCATCAAAAATAGGTCTGTGTTGATAACCTAAACTAATTTTGTTGTTTTGTTTGCCGTTAACTAAGAAATTTACTGTAAAATCATATACAGTCATATGGTCAGACAATGCTTCCCATTTTGAGTGTTGAATAGCAAAATTAGGTTGTATGATGACCTGATGATTAAATAGCTTTGTTTGTTTTGTAGCATATCCAAATTGTGTATACCACGTGTTGCCCGTACCAATCATTGGAAAAGCAATGCCATGTCCGTTAAAATCAGAACCTCCACCACTTGTTGGGTTGTCTGCGCCAATATTACGGATGTAATTCTTTCCAAAACCATAATAGTAATAGCCTAGATAAGCGGTAATGGCATCATCATTTTTTAAAGGTAAATTTAGAAATGAGTCTACAGCCCAATGTTCCATATTATAAAAATGGGTCGACGCATCGTAAGCATCACCATCACTCATAGCTTTTTCTTGATATTGAAAACCAGCCCCAATGTTAAATACTTTTTTAGTTTGCAAGTAAGTTCCTTCTTGATAAGCAGACTTGTTAGATTCATGCTCGAAAAATTGATATTTTACATATGAAGAAGTTCTAATACGTGGTCTGTTGTTTGCAAAATCTACCATCCCATTTGGAGCTGTAGAAGTAGCTAACGATCTTTTAAATGATAATCTATAATCAAAGTGTCCTATTTGACCTTTTAGCCAGCCACCAAATAGTCTTCCTAAATCGTCTGTTTTATCTACGGTATTTAAGGTGAATAAAGGAGAATCTAATCCCATTAGGCTTGTGTTAGAACGTATATTCCATCGGTTTAAGCCCAGCCAGCCAGATTTTCCAAATCCCACTTCTAAAAATTTACCAAAGGTGTATTCAACATATAAATCTAAAATATCAATGTTAAATTCTTTATTTTGATAGTTGTAATTGTTTCCTCCCAAAACGCTGTACATATAAATTTTAGGAGTAACCTGTGATGATATAGGAATCCGTAACCGTCTAATAGAGATGTCAGAAAGTTCAGAGGTTGGTTCCCCATTTACTAAGGAACCGTCATTTAAATCAGAGTATCTTAGCCAAATTTGGGCAAACATATTCCATTTTATTTCGGGTTTAAAGTCTCTGTTGTCTTGACTCATTAAAAATAATGGGAAAATTAAAAGCCCTAAGAAAATCCATTTTCCTAATATTTTTGTTCTTTTTTTCATGTTAAAAATACTTGATAAATATTCAGACAAAAGTATTAGTAACTTGTTGTGAAAAAAATGAGATGTATCATGTTTGAGTAAAATACTTTTTTAAAAAGTATGTGTTTTTTTGTGTATAGCTTTGTTGAATGCGCTTTATTTTTATAGTAATTGAAAATTCATAGAACCCTCAAATGTGCGTTTTAAGCCATCTTTGGTTTTTTGGAATTCACGGGTTTAAAAAAAACAAACAACATTTGTTTTAAGCTGCTTTTTAGGCGTTTTAAGCTACTTTTGAGTAATTAACAAATGTTGATAATTTTATATAGGAGTCTGTAAAATGCTTTTTAAAGGGGCTATTATTTCGTATATTTGTTTGTATTCAGAAGGATGCTAAGAGGCATCTTTTTTTTGTGATGATAAAACGCTATTTTTTCGTTTTAAAAGCACTAAGTTTTCAAATTAATAATAAATTAAGTTAACATATAGAAAATGAGCGAACCTAAAGAAGAATTTAATAAGCATAATTATTCGGCAGATAGTATCCAAGCTTTAGAAGGGATGGAGCACGTGCGTATGCGCCCATCCATGTATATTGGAGATGTAGGAACTCGTGGGTTACACCACTTGGTTTATGAGGTAGTTGACAACTCTATTGATGAGGCTCTTGCAGGACATTGTAATAATATAACGGTAATCATTAATGAAGATAACTCAATAACTACAGAAGATGATGGTCGAGGTATTCCTGTAGATTTACACAAAAAAGAAGGTGTTTCAGCGCTTGAGGTGGTAATGACAAAGATTGGAGCAGGAGGTAAGTTTGATAAAGACTCTTACAAGGTTTCTGGTGGATTACACGGTGTGGGTGTAAGTTGTGTGAATGCATTGTCTGATCATTTAAAAGCAACCGTTTACAGAAATGGAGAAATTTGGGAGCAAGAATATGAGCGCGGTAAAGCTTTGTATCCTGTTAAAAAAGTAGGGGAAACTGAAAAAAGAGGTACAATTGTAACTTTCAAGCCAGATGCCACTATTTTTACTCAAACTTTAGAGTATAGTTATGATACCCTTGCAAGTAGATTGCGTGAATTGGCTTATTTGAATAAAGGTATTACGGTTCATTTGGTTGATAGAAGAACTAAAAAAGAGAATGGTGAATTTGAAGGTGAAACATTTCATTCAGAAGAAGGTTTGTCTGAATTTATTCAATATTTAGATGCCACTCGTGAGCCTTTAATGAAAGATGTGATTTCCTTTGAAGGTGAAAAAAATGGGGTACCTGTTGAGGTTGCTATGATTTATAACACCTCGTATGCTGAAAACTTACATTCGTATGTTAACAATATTAATACTCATGAAGGAGGAACGCATTTGTCAGGATTTAGACGTGGATTAACACATACCCTTAAAAAGTATGCTGATGAATCAGGTTTGCTGAAAAATTTAAAATTTGACATCGCTGGGGATGATTTCCGTGAAGGTTTAACGGCTATTATTTCGGTAAAAGTTCAAGAGCCTCAATTTGAAGGACAAACCAAAACAAAGTTAGGAAATAGAGAAGTTTCAGCATCAGTAAGTCAAGCGGTTTCTGAAATGTTGACTGACTATTTGGAAGAACACCCAGACGATGCTAAAACCATTGTTCAGAAAGTGATTTTAGCTGCACAAGCTCGTCATGCTGCTCAAAAAGCGCGCGATATGGTTCAGCGTAAAACAGTCATGAGTATTGGAGGGTTGCCAGGGAAATTATCTGATTGTTCTGAACAAGACCCTGCAAAATGTGAAGTATTTCTTGTTGAGGGAGATTCGGCAGGTGGAACCGCAAAACAAGGTCGAGATAGAGCCTTTCAAGCCATTCTTCCGCTACGTGGTAAAATCTTAAATGTTGAAAAAGCCATGACTCATAAGGTTTTTGAAAACGAAGAGATTAAAAATATTTTTACGGCTTTAGGGGTAACCATTGGTACCGAAGATGATAGTAAGGCTTTGAATTTATCAAAACTACGTTACCATAAAGTAGTAATTATGTGTGATGCTGATATTGACGGTAGTCACATTGCGACTTTAATTTTAACGTTCTTCTTTAGATATATGAAAGAACTCATTGAAAATGGACATATTTATATTGCAACTCCACCTTTGTATTTAATAAAGAGAGGTGCTAAAAAACAATATGCTTGGTCTGACAAGGAGCGTGACCAAATTATTTCGGAGTTTGGTGATGGCTCGAAAATTCAACGATATAAAGGTCTTGGTGAGATGAATGCGGAACAACTTTGGGATACCACGATGAATCCTGAATTCAGAACCATGCGTTTGGTACAAATAGATAATGGTACGGAAGCAGACAGAATATTCTCAATGTTAATGGGAGATGAGGTGCCGCCACGTAGAGATTTTATCGAGAAAAATGCTATTTATGCAAATATTGACGCCTAAGATAAAACGTCCATAAAATATTAACAATTAAGAGCCGATTTTTTATAGTCGGCTTTTATTTTTGTATCAAACAACTTCCTATATTTGCAAAGTGATACAACAAGCTACATTTTTATTTATATCAGGAGCAGAAATAGCCTTTATACTATTTATTGCTATTATGGTTTTTGGAGCAGATAAGTTGCCAGAAATAGCCAGAGGTTTGGGAAAAGGTATGCGTACTTTAAAAGATGCAACGAATGACATCAAGCATGAAATAACAAAAAGTGCTGAAAATAGTGGTATTGATACCAGTATTGTTGATGATGTTAAAAAAGAAATAGCTGAAATTAAAGACGATGTTGAAGATTTTTCAGGGTCTGTAAAACGAAAACCTTAATTTCTATTTTCTGAAAAAAAAGGGGATATTAACCGTAAAATGAGTTTTACAATTTTCTACTAATTGTTAAACCATCTCGAATAGGTAATAAAACCGTTTCCACACGTTTGTCTTTTTTTAAAAGCGCATTATAGTCTATCAAAGCCGGCGTGGAAGTATCGTCTTTTTTAAATTTAGTATCTAATATCTTCCCACTCCACAATACATTATCAGATAAAATAATACCACCCGGATTTAGTTTGTCAATAATTACATTAAAGTAATTAGAATAGTTTTCTTTATCGGCGTCAATAAAAATCAAATCAAACGTTTTATTCAAATTTGGAATAATCTCTAAAGCATTTCCTAAATGTTGAAAAATTTGAGATCCATAATCAGACATATCAAAATACTTTCGTTGAAAATCAACCAATTCTTCATTAATATCAATAGTGTGCAATTCTCCATTTTGTTGCATGCCTTCAGCTAAGCACAAAGCAGAGTAACCTGTATACGTGCCAATTTCCAATATGTTTTTTGGGTTTACCAGTTTAGAAATAATACTCAAAATACGTCCTTGATAATGCCCACTAAGCATACGTGGTTGCAGTATTTTTTGATAGGTTTCGCGTGTTAATTTTTGTAATAATTGGGGTTCATTTTCAGAATGAGCAACTACGTAATCGTCTAATACTTCGGGTATAAAATGCATGACTTAATTAATTTTAACTTTTTGAGGCGGTTGCATAACTTGACCACAGTTCGGGCAACTACGTTTTTTGGTGTCTTTATAATAATTATCAAAAATTTTAGACATATCTTTTTCAATATTTTTTAGGCTAAAATCTTCTTCATATAATTTAGTAGTGCAATTTTCGCAAAACCAAAGCAGGGCATCTCGCATGCCTTCTGGGCGTTTATATTCAATAACCAAGCCAACGGTATTGGCACCTCGTTGTGGTGAATGTGGTACTTTTGGCGGTAACAAATAAATATCACCTTCCTTAATATGAACATCTTTTGGCGTGCCTTTATCAATAATTTTTAAAACAATATCGCCTTCCACTTGATAGAAAAACTCAGGCGTTTCGTTGTAATGATAGTCCTTTCTGTTATTGGGGCCACCAACAACCATCACAATAAAATCGCCGTCTTTCCAAACCACTTTATTACCTACAGGAGGTTTTAATAAATGCCTGTTTTCTTCAATCCAAGCCTTAAAATTTAAAGGAGAAACTAATTTGCTCATAGTTTATGTTTTTGGGCGTGCCCCAAGGGTCGGGCTTTCCGCTATATCTTTTTTGCTTTTAATGACAAAAAAGGATGCCGCTGCAATCCCTCACGCAATTACAATGTCATTTGAACTTTAAAATTACAAAGATTTTATCAATCCACCATCCACAGGCAAATTAATACCCGTAATATAAGAAGCACAATTACTCGCTAAAAATAGAATTGCATGAGCTGTTTCTTCTGGTTTGGCAAAGCGTTTTATAGGGGTGTAATTTTTCATGATTTCAGCCATTTCCTCAGCAGAAGTTTCTGAATGAGTCGCTTTTATTTTAATAATGTTATGCAGTCTTTCAGTATCCGTAAATCCGGGTAACACATTATTTACCGTAACTCCAAAAGCAGCCACTTCAATAGATAAGGTTTTAGACCAATTACCCACCGCATTTCTAATGGTATTGCTAACACCAAGCCCTTCAATGGGTTGCTTTACTGAAGACGAAATAATATTAATAATACGTCCATAACCTTCAGATTTCATAAAAGGTACTGTAGCTTGTGCCAGTACATGATTGCATTTTAAGTGCTGCGTGAATGCGGTTTCAAAAGCTTCCAAAGTAGCAGTTAAAATTTCGCCACTTCGCGGTCCCCCCGTGTTATTAATTAAAATATGAAAACCATGATTTTTATCTATAAACTTGATAACCTTTTCTTGTAAATCTCTTGGATTTGAAAAATCGGCGACAATATAACTGTGCTTTTCAGGAGATGGTAGCTCATTAAGTACTGCTTTTAATTTGGTTTCATTTCTGGCAACTAAAGTTATGTTTGCTCCTTCCTTTGCCAAGGCTATAGCAGTTGCTTTTCCTATGCCTGAGGTACTGCCGCAAACTAAGGCATTTTTGTTATGTAATTCTAAGTTCATTTTTAGTTTGGTTAAGTTTTAAATAGATTCTTCTTCAATGTTTTTCAACAAATTATCCTTGTCAATGATTTTTTTTGTGTCTTGCTTTATAATTTTTAAAACAGATTTTAAATCGTCATCAAAACTAATATATTTATGTTTTAGCAGATTTAAAATAGCTTTATCTTGTGCTCTACCTTGTGTCATAGCTTCATGATAGCCGATGTTTTCATTAAAGGTTACCAAAGCATATTTTGATGCATATTTATTTGGAAATTCTTTTTCTAAAGCAATTTCTAATTTGCGCTTTTCTTGAAAAATAGGGTCGGAAACATGCTCTTTCATTTCAAGAAAATTATCAATCGCCAGATCTGCAATGGCATCTGTGTCCTTTTTACGGGTTTTACTAAAGGTTTTAAAAATTGTTTCCCAATTACCTTTGTGGTTTTCTATAAGCGCATCTAAAACAACAACATCTTCAAACGATGCATTCATACCTTGTCCGTAAAATGGTGCAATGGCATGTGCGGCATCACCCATTAAAAGGGTGTGGTCCTGATAATGCCATGGACTGCATTTTATGGTTCCCAAAGGCGATGTGGGGTTATTGAAAAAATCGTCTATTAAATGAGGCATCAATTTTAAAGCATCAGGAAACTCTTTTTCAAAAAAACGAGTAACCATTTCTGGGGTAGTTAAATTTGAAAAATTAAAAGAGCCCTGGTCGTAACTTAAAAATAAAGTAACGGTAAAACTGCCGTCTAAATTTGGTAGTGCAATAAGCATAAAATCGCCTCGAGGCCAAATATGTAAAGCATTTTTTTCTGTTTTATAGGCGTTATTTTCCGCAGGTAAAATACTTAATTCTTTATAGCCGTATTTTAAAAAGTTCTGCGAAAAGTTAAATAGAAATTTCCTTTCGGAATAATAGCTTTTTCTTAATGAGGAGCCTGCACCGTCTGTTCCAAAAATAACATCGGCTTGAATGGTAGAAACGGCTTTGGTAGCATAATCTATAAAAGTAGCCTGTTTGTTTTCAAAATCAACATGCTTACATTTTTTATTGAAAATTAAAGTCACATTTTCCAAGGCTTCAGCTTCATTCATTAATAAAGCCGTTAGGTCTTGTCTGGAAACGGAACTGATATATTCATGGTCGCGTCCGCTGTATTTTGATAGAAATGTGTTGCCATCAGTGTCATGAATCATGCGCCCTAACATAGGAATACATAAGCTTTTTACTTTGTTTTGAATGCCCACCAATTTCATGGCTTTAATACCACGGTCTGAAATGGCTAAATTTATGGAACGACCTTCACTAATATCCACTTTTCGTAAATCTGGACGCATTTCAATAAGGGTTATATTGTAACCACGTTGACCTAACCGAAGTGCTAATAATGCACCACATAACCCGGCACCAATAATAAGTATGTTTTGTTGTTTATTCATTAATTAGTTTTTTCAACTTTTCAACCATAAAATACACATCTGTAAAGGAATTATAAAGTGGGGTTGGAGCGCATCGTATGACATCGGGTTCTCTCCAATCGCATACCACGCTAGCTTCTGTTAATTTTTTGTGTAAAGATTTGTTAGCATTTTTAACTTGAATGGATAATTGACATCCACGCTCGTTTGGATTGTTTGGTGTGATTATTTTAATGGCATTGTTGTTCAGTTTATTAACTAAAAACTCAAAATAGCCCGTGAGGCTTTTTGATTTTTCGGTTAGTTTTTCAATTCCAACTTCATTAAATAATTCCAATGAAGCTTTTATGGCTGCCATAGATAAAATAGGTGGATTGCTTAGTTGCCAGCCTTCTGCTCCAGGTATAACATCAAAATTATCTCGCATTTTAAATCGGGTTTCTTTATTATGACTCCACCAGCCAGTAAAACGATTTAATTCTTTTTTATACGCATGACGTTCGTGCACAAAGCATCCAGCCAAACTTCCTGGGCCAGCATTAAGATATTTATAGGTACACCAGACGGCAAAATCGACACCAGAATCATGTAAGTTTAATTGCACATTTCCTGCGGCGTGAGCACAATCAAAACCAACCTTGCAACCATATTGATGAGCAAGCGTTGTAATGTGTTTTAAATCAAAATATTGTCCAGTATAGTAGTTTATAGCCCCAATCATAATAAGAGCGATTTCATGACCTTGATTTTTTAAAATGGCTTCTAATTCTTCATAACGATTTAAAGCTTCGTTTTTTCTGGGTTCCCAAAGAATTAGGCTTTCTTTATCATCATAACCATGATGACGTAATTGTGATTCTACAGCATATTTATCAGAAGGGAATGCATCTTTTTCTATAAGGATTTTATAACGTGATTTTGTTGGTTGGTAAAATGATACCATCATTAAATGTAGGTTGGTTGTAAGCGTATTCATTACCACCACTTCAATAGGTTTGGCTCCTACAACATGTGCCATGTTTTTGATTAGTAGCTTGTTGTAATCTAACCAAGGATTTTTTGCTTCAAAATGCCCATCCACCCCAAGGTTTTTCCAGTCTTCTAATTCTTGATTGATATAGGTTTTTGTGAGTTTTGGCTGTAATCCTAATGAGTTTCCACATAAGTAAATAACATCCTTCCCATATTTGTCTTTAGGAATGTGAAATTGATTTCTATAGTTAGAAAGATGGTCTATAGAGTCTTGTTCTTTGGCGTAATCTAAACCTAAATTATAGTTTAACAATGTTGTGGGTTTTAGGGTTTAAACAAAAATAAGAATTAAAAACTAAGAAATGAGTTCTGTTGTGTTTGAAGTCATGTCCAATCAGTATAAAGAATTACAAAGTAAAGAAAACAAGAAGTTTTTTATTGGTTAGTGATTTCGGGTTAAGTATCTTTGTGCCTTTTAAAAGAATAAACTAACTAATAAGAATAATTAAGTTTCTCTATATTGAGAAGCCTAAAATAATAACAAGTTTAAAGAAAAGCTATGAGTGCTAAAGAAAATACGCAAGCTAAAGAAAGAATAACATTTGATGTTTTAATAGAAATACCAAAAGGAAGTAGGAATAAATATGAATATGATTTTGTGTTGAATAAAATTCGATTTGACCGTATGTTGTTTTCATCCATGATGTACCCAGGTGATTATGGATTTATTCCAGAAACCTTAGCTTTAGATCAAGATCCATTAGATGTATTAGTATTAGGGCACCAACCAACATATCCTATGGTTGTTATGGAAGTAAGACCAATTGGCGTTTTTTATATGACGGATGAAAAAGGCCCTGATGAAAAGATTATTTGTGTTCCAGTATCAGACCCAATTTGGAGTAATAAAGATGATATTGCTGATTTAAACCCACATAGATTAAAAGAAATTGAACACTTTTTTCAAGTATATAAAGATTTAGAAAAGAAAAAAGTAGATACAGGTGGTTGGGGAAATGCAGAAGCTGCAGTTAAAATTTATCACGAATGTGTTAAACGTTATGATGAAAGTGATCATAAGAAAAACCGTACTTTTACTATTTAATAGTATATAGATTTACTTGTTTTACTACTTTTTAAAAAGTAGGATTATAATGTAAAGAAAGCCTTGATTTTATAAAATCAAGGCTTTCTTTTTTTAATGAAATAAAAAAATGAACCCCGGTAATCAGCCGGGGTTCTTTCATCAATCAAAAAACGAACAGTTATTTGTAACTGTTTGTTACTTTAATTTAGTCGTAAAACGAACTCAAAATAACAATTAGTTCAACAAAAAAGCGTGAAACATGGGTTAACTGAGTACAGTTAAAACTATCCTAAATATGTTTTTAGTATTTTACTTCTAGATGTGTGTTTTAATCGTCTGATTGCTTTTTCTTTAATTTGACGAACACGCTCTCGGGTCAAATCAAACGTTTCTCCAATTTCTTCTAAAGTCATCGGGTGTTGGTTTCCTAAACCAAAATACAAACGGATTACATCGGCTTCACGAGGTGTAAGTGTTTCTAAAGCACGTTCAATTTCCGTACGTAGAGACTCATGTAGTAACTCTCTATCTGGATTTGGTGATTCTCCACTATTAAGTACGTCGTATAAGTTAGAATCTTCTCCTTCAACTAAAGGAGCATCCATACTAACGTGGCGCCCAGAATTTTTCATAGACTCCTTAACATCATTAATAGTCATATCTAATTCCTTGGCTATTTCTTCGGCTGAAGGTGGACGTTCATGACTTTGCTCTAAGAAAGCAAACGTTTTATTAATCTTGTTAATAGAACCAATTTTATTTAACGGTAAACGCACAATACGCGATTGTTCTGCCAAAGCTTGAAGAATGGATTGGCGAATCCACCAAACGGCATAGGATATAAATTTAAAACCACGTGTTTCATCAAAACGTTGTGCAGCTTTAATCAAACCTAAATTACCTTCATTAATTAAATCTGGTAATGTTAAGCCTTGGTTTTGATATTGCTTAGCTACCGATACCACGAAACGTAAATTGGCCTTCGTTAATTTTTCTAAAGCTACTTGATCTCCAGCTTTAATGCGTTGTGCCAATTCTACTTCTTCGTCTGCGGTAATTAAGTCAACTTTTCCAATTTCTTGCAGATATTTGTCTAACGATGCGGTTTCTCTATTGGTAACCTGCTTCGTAATTTTAAGTTGTCTCATCTAAAGTTCTCCTGTAAATTTAATAGTGAATAATGTTACTCATATAGTTATACGTAAGAACTCTAATAAATGTTACAAAAAAATTAGATTTTTATTAAACTTTTATTGGTTAAGTTAATGTCCTCCAACATACTATTGGTAAATTGAAAATGGCCACGGGTAGTAATGATCCTAAATCTATGTGATTTTAAAGCACTTAATGTATTTAAAAATAACCATTTAGATTTGAGTAGCTTTGGCATCTCTGATTTTAAACTTAAATCAAAATAATGCTTTCTACCTTCTTTTTCCGCAACAATATCTGGGGTGATATTAATATTGCTACCTACTTTTGAATAAGATTTTGGAGTGTCATAACCTACGGCATCGGCTTTAATGTTTTCAAAACCGCGGTTTTCTAAATAGTTGATAGAATTTTCTAAAATGTCTGAATATTTTTCTTTGTCTTGATAAATCATAACGGTTAATATACTGAAAATAAGCAAAAAAGCAAATTTTTAACAGCATTTAACGTTTGTTTTACTTTATTCAACTTAAATAATTAAAATGAATTTTAGTTTTATCATTTGTTTTGTTAGCTGATTTGTGTGTAATTAATTGTTTAAGTTTTTAGATTTAAACTAAGGTTTACATAAATGTGTTTATTAGTTATTATATTCTTTTAAAGAAGCTGCTATTTTAGCGTTTTCTTTCTCATTTTGGAGTCTTTAAAGTTATATTGTTTATAGATTGTAGAGATAATTTTTTTATTATACCAATTAAATAAACGGTTTAGTAAATCTTTTAGCGTTTTGAGTTTTTGTTTTAAAATATAAAAAAAGCCTATTTCAAATTTTTGAAACAGGCTTTAATATTTTGAGTTTTTGGAAGAAAACTATTCTTCTTTTTTATTTTCTCTTGGTTTTCTATCGTCTCTGCGGTTATCACGTCCACGATTATCTCTACCTCTGTTGTCTCGTCCACCACGATTATCTCTAGAACTGTCTCTTGGTGGTCTTGCTACATAACCTTCTGGTTTATCTAATAACGCTTTTCTAGATACTTTCTCTTTGCGTGTTTTAGGGTCAACGCCAAAGTATTTTACTTCAAAAACATCTCCCATATTAACAACATCAGAAACATTTTCTGTACGTTCCCAAGCTAATTCACTTACGTGTAATAATACTTCGTTTCCTGGAGCATCTATATACTCAACCACAGCACCAAAATCAAGCATTTTAATAACTTTTACTTGGTAAGTGTTTCCTACAGTTGGTTTGAATAATAAGGAGTCTATTTTAGCTAACACGGTATTAATACCTTCATTTCCTACGCCTAATATTTCAACAATACCTTCTTCAGTTTCTGGATCTTCGTTAATAACGATTGTTGTGCCAGTTTCTTTCTGCATTTCTTGAATTACTTTTCCACCAGGTCCTATTAGGGCTCCAATAAATTCATTAGGAATTCTACGAGTTACCATTTTAGGGGAGTGTTCTTTAACATCTGCATTTGGTGTAGCAATGGTGTCAGTTAATTTTTCTAAAATATGTAGACGACCATCACGTGCTTGTTTTAAAGCATTTACAAGAATTTCATAAGACAATCCTTTTACTTTAATATCCATTTGGCAAGCTGTAATACCATCTGCAGTACCAGTTACTTTAAAATCCATGTCACCTAAATGATCTTCATCACCTAAAATATCAGATAATACAGCATATTTTCCAGAATCTGCATCAGAGATTAATCCCATAGCAATACCAGAAACAGGTTTTTTAAGTTGAACACCAGCATCCATCATCGCCATTGTACCAGCACAAACTGTTGCCATAGATGACGAACCGTTAGATTCTAATATTTCTGAAACCACACGTACTGTATAAGGACAATCATCTGGCACCATACCTTTTAGGGCACGTTGAGCTAAGTTACCATGTCCTACCTCACGACGAGAGGTTCCACGAATTGGTCTGGCCTCACCCGTTGAGAAAGGAGGGAAGTTATAATGCAAATAGAAACGCTCTTCTCCTTCGTAAGATGGCATATCTATTTGGTTAGCTTCTCTACTTGTTCCTAAAGTTACTGTGGCTAAAGCTTGTGTTTCTCCTCTTGTAAATATTGAAGAACCATGTGTTGATGGTAGGTAATCAACCTCACACCAAATGGGTCTAATTTCATTAGTCTTACGGCCGTCTAAACGCAAGCCTTCATTTAATGTTAAATCTCTAACAGCTGCTTTTTCTGCTTTGTAGAAATATTTGGAAACCATACCTCCATAGTCAGCTAATTCTTCTTCAGAAAAAGAAGCTATTATCTCTTCTTTAATAGCTTCAAATGCAGCACTACGTTCATGTTTAGCAGAAGCGGCTCTTGCTACAGCATATACTTTATCGTATGCCATATCATGAATTTTCTTTGCTAATTCTTCATCTTCTCTTTCTGGCTCATACTCACGGACTTCTTTTTTACCGAAAGCTTCCGCTAATTTTATTTGCGCAGCACATTGTACTTTAATGGCTTCGTGAGCAAATTTAATAGCCTCAGTCATTTCTTCTTCAGAAATTTCATTCATTTCACCTTCTACCATCATAACAGAATCAGCAGAGGCACCAATCATCATATCAATGTCTGATTTTTCTAATTGTGAACGTGTTGGATTGATAATAAATTCGCCATTTACACGACCAACTCTAGCTTCAGAAATTGGGCATTCAAAAGGGAAATCTGATAATTGAATAGCTGCCGAAGCTGCTAAGCCTGCCATAGCATCTGGCATTACATCATCATCATGAGACATTAACTGAATCATCACTTGAGTTTCAGCGTGATAATCTTTTGGGAATAATGGGCGCAATACACGATCTACCAAGCGCATCGTTAAAACTTCACCATCACTTGGTCTAGCTTCTCTTTTAAAAAAGCCACCTGGATACCGACCCGCTGCGGCAAATTTTTCCCTATAATCTACCGTTAAAGGTAAAAAATCAACATCTGCTTGTTTGTAATTGGAAACAACTGTACACAAAAGCATACATTTTCCAGATTGTACAACAACAGAGCCATGTGCCTGTTTTGCTAATTTTCCAGTTTCAATAGAAATTTCTCTACCGTCACCAAGGTCTATAACCTCTCTAAAAACTTTTGGAATCATAAATTTTTTAATTCTAAATTAAACAATGGTCGTTGTGTTGTTGTGTGTAGTTGTTGTTTGCGACCAATGAAAAACTGTAATTAGCTTCTTCAATGCGATTTTATACTCTGCGCAGAGTTATATTTATAACAAAAAAGAGGCTATTAAGCCTCTTTTTTTATTTTCTTAATCCTAATTCTTTTACTATGGCACGATATCTTAAGATATCTTTCTTAGTTAAGTAATCTAATAAAGCTCTTCTTTTACCAACTAATTTTACTAACGAACGCTCAGTATTATAATCTTTACGATTTTTCTTTAAGTGTTCAGTTAAGTGATTAATTCTTTGCGTAAATAATGCAATTTGTCCTTCTGCAGAACCGGTATCGGTTTTTCCTTTACCGTGCTTAGCAAACATTTCTTCCTTTGCTTCTTTTGATAAATACATTCTAATATTATTGTAAATGATTGTTATGTACACGAAAGCCTTTCTTTCGAGCCGCAAATATAACATTTTTTTGTTTTTTTATGCTTTTTTTTGTAACTTTTACTAATGTTTTAATAGCGAAAATTTTTTCATATGTTTTTTGTAACCCTCAAAAAACGAATAACTTGTAAATTAAACCTATGAAAACACTCTTTCCTCAAAATAATTTTCCAGACACTTATGATTCCTTTGAGAAGATTTTTAATAATACATATAATGGTATTGCTATTTTAACTTTAGATGGTGATTGGATAAAAGTTAATGATAGCATCTGTGATTTGTTTGGCTATTCTAGACATGAATTATTTAATATGAATATTGAAAATATTATTTTCAGAGATGACTTAGGTGCTCATGAAAGAAAATATGATAGATTAATGCATGGAAAAATTAATAGATATCGTGTGCAGCAACGTTATTTTCATAAAGATGGAACTATTATTTGGGTGTTGATATCTGTTTCGCTTATTTGTAATAAGAAGGGTGAGCCGAATTATATGATTTGGCAATTTTCAGATATTACAGGAAGGAAGAGAAATCAGGATAAACTTAAATTAATGTTGAATGTGGTTAGAGAGCAAAATGAAAGATTGAGTGCTTTTGCAAGTATAATAACTCATAATTTACGTTCGCATTCTGGAAATTTGTCAACACTTATTAGTTTTTTAGAGGATGACTATACTTTGTTAAAAGAAAATGAAAATTTTGATTTGTTGAAAAAAGCTATTGAAAATTTAGAGGAAACGGTATCTCATTTAACTGAAATAGCAAAAATTAAAGAGGTAGATAAAAATAAAATTCAGGTGTTGAATTTATATGATTATGTAGAGAAAGCAATTTATAACATTACTGCTATTGCTAAAAACACAAACACTACAATTGTTAATTATATAGATGAAGATTTGTGTATTAAAGCCATACCCGCTTATTTAGATAGTATTATTTTAAATTTTTTAACCAATGCAATAAAATACCGATCAGAAAAAAGATTGCCAAAGATTAGATTAACAGCAACCATTGACAATGGTTATGTAGTTTTTAAAATTGTAGACAATGGGATGGGCATCGATATGGAAAAATATGGAGATAAACTCTTTCAAATGTATAAAACGTTTCACTATAACAAAGACGCTATAGGAATTGGTTTGTTTATTACCAAAAACCAGATTGAATCTTTAGGTGGTAAAGTAGAAGTAAGTAGTAAGGTGGATGTTGGAAGTGAGTTTTCAATTTATTTTAAGTGTGCATAAAAGGACATCTAATTGCTAAAAAAAAGAAAGACCTGTTCAGTTACAAACAAGTCTTTTTTTTGAGTAACACGAAATTTTAATTTAAACTCTTAAGGGTTGATTTAATATTAAATCAATATATTGATTAACTTTATTTTTAAGATCTTTACGTAATGTAATGAAATCTAAAAAACCGTGTTCTAATAAAAACTCTGCAGTTTGAAAACCTTCAGGTAATTCTTTTCCCGTTGTGTCTCTTACAATTCGTGGACCAGCAAAACCAATTAAAGCGCCTGGTTCACTTATATTAATGTCTCCTAACATTGCAAAAGAAGCTGTTGTTCCTCCAGTTGTTGGGTCTGTACATAATGAAATATAAGGTATGCCAGCATCTGCTAATTGTGCTAATTTTACAGATGTTTTTGCCAATTGCATTAAAGATAATGCGGCTTCCATCATTCGTGCCCCACCAGATTTTGAAATAACCATTAAAGGAATTTTTTTCTCTAAGGCATAATCTGCTGCGCGTGCAATTTTTTCACCTACAACGCTCCCCATAGAACCACCAATAAAGGCAAAATCCATACAGGCAACTACCATATCTTTGCCTTTTGATTTTCCAACCGCTGTTCTAACAGCATCTTTTAAATTGGTTTTAGCTTGGGCTGCTTTTAAGCGATCAGGGTATTTTTTTGTATCTATGAACTTTAAAGGATCTTTAGATTCTAAGTTGGCATCTAATTCTTTAAATTTATTGTCATCAAAAAGAATTTCGAAGTATTCTTTACTGCCAATACGAACATGGTAACCATCTTCAGGGCTTACATAAAAGTTTTTTTCTAATTCTTCAGCATCTACAATTTTGCCAGTTGGAGATTTATACCAAAGCCCTTTAGGAGTGTCTTTTTTCTCTTCTGTAGTAGTTGTTATTCCTTTTGTTTTTCTTTTAAACCAAGACATAATGAATTATGATTTTAGATTAACGCTAATTAGATTTTATATCGTTTTTTGCGTTAAGGATTGAGACATTTGTTGAATGCTCTGCCAATTTTTATTGGAAAGCTATTACCAAAAGCCTGAGTACAAAATTAAACCTTTTTTTAATTTTGTAGTAACGCCATCAATATTTTATTGATTGTTGTAGTGTAATGTGTTGTTTTTTAATTAAATAATAAAAAAAGACCCTACATATTTGTAGAGTCTTTTTAGTATGATTGTAGTAAAATCACCTAAAAGTTATAAGGTGTTTACATTATTTAAGTCTTCAAAAGCTTTCTTTAAACGCGCAACAAAAGTTTTTTCACCTTCGCGTAACCAAACTCTTGGGTCGTAATATTTTTTGTTAGGGACATCGTCACCTTCTGGGTTTCCTATTTGAGCTTTTAAGTACTCAGATTTATCATCCATATAGTTGCGGATGCCTTCCATAAATGCATATTGTAAATCGGTATCAATATTCATTTTAATGACGCCGTAGCTAATACCTTCTCTAATTTCTTCAACAGTTGAACCTGAGCCACCATGAAATACAAAGTCGATATGATTGTGTTCTACACCATATTTTTTAGAAATATATTCTTGAGAATTTTTTAAGATTTTTGGAGTTAATTTTACATTTCCAGGTTTATAAACACCGTGTACATTTCCAAAAGCTGCAGCAATAGTAAATTGGTCACTAACTTTACTTAATTCTTCATAAGCGTAAGCTACTTCTTCTGGTTGGGTGTATAGTTTAGAATCGTCTACATCACTATTGTCAACACCATCTTCTTCACCACCTGTAATACCTAATTCAATTTCTAAAGTCATGCCCATTTTAGACATTCTTTCTAAGTAAGTTTTGCATATTTCAATGTTTTCTTCAATTGGTTCCTCAGAAAGGTCAATCATATGCGAACTGAAAAGTGATTTTCCAGTTTCTTTAAAATGTACTTCACTTGCGTCTAATAAACCATCAATCCAAGGTAATAGTTTTTTAGCACAGTGGTCAGTATGTAAAATAACAGGAACACCATAGGCTTCAGCTAAAGTGTGTACGTGTTTTGCTCCTGCAACAGCTCCTGCAATGGCTGCTTTTTGACCGTCGTTACTTAAGCCTTTGCCTGCATTAAATTGTGCACCCCCATTAGAAAATTGAATAATAACAGGCGCATTTAAGTCTCTTGCTGTTTCTAAAACACCATTTATTGTATCTGAACCTATAACGTTAACGGCAGGAAGCGCATAGTTGTTAGCTTTTGCATGGTTAAAAATAGCTTGAACTTCTTTACCTGTAGCTACGCCTGGTTTTATATTATGTCCCATTTTTTTATAATTGATTAAATAAATATTAGTAATCATCAAAAGTAATCATTTTTTAATCAATTTACTCTGGTTTTAGGCTTTGAAACTCATAAAAATCAACTAAAACGTTATAGTGTTTTTGTGATATTAATAAATTTAGAAGGGATAATTTATACCTATGTTATAAACGGCATTGGTGAAGTTATAATCATTAAACCAACGGTTGTTACCTTGATAAGAAGGGTCGTAAGTTTTAAAGCCAACATCAAAGCGGAAAACGAAAAAACTAAAGTCATAGCGCAAGCCAAAGCCAGAGCCCATAGCAATGTCTTTTAAGTCATTAAAAGTGTCTAAAGTAGCTGGTCCAGTTTCAGTATTGTCAAGGACATTCCAAATATTTCCTGCATCAACAAAAAGCGCCCCATTAAGATTTCCAAACAAATTAAAACGATGCTCTGCACTAAAAAGTAGTTTTAAGTTGGCTTCATTAAACTCGTTGGTTGTTACTGAGCTTCCTGGGCCTAAGCTGTAAGG
This sequence comes from Pseudalgibacter alginicilyticus, assembly GCF_001310225.1. Lineage (GTDB taxonomy): Bacteria > Bacteroidota > Bacteroidia > Flavobacteriales > Flavobacteriaceae > Pseudalgibacter > Pseudalgibacter alginicilyticus. The sequence continues at coordinate 3,442,804 of NZ_CP012898.1, forward strand.
TGACCAAGCGCGATTGTCGTTAGCCCCACCAGCAAAAAAACTCTTGGCAAAAGGAATACTGTTTGAGTTGCCGTAAGGAATGGCAATACCAAAAAAACTTCTTATGGCTAATATATTTTTTTTACCTAAATTCCAATGTTTAATATAATCTATTTCGGTTTTAACATATTGAGAAAAAGCAACATCAAAAATTTGATACCGATCGTTTTCATCTTTTTTTAGCCCTAATAGTTTTGAAGTATTTGCTAATAAATTACCTGCCAATTCTATTTTATAATTAAATATGGAATAATTCTCGTCAAATAAATTTTCTTGAGTGTTTTTGTTGTAAGTATAACTTGAAGAAAAAATAAGATTGTTCTCTGTTAGTCGTTCTTTGCGCTCATTTATAGCAGAAACAGTTATATAATTTTCATCATCAGGAGTTAATGATGTGTTTTCATTTAGGACATCACTTATAAAATCATCTGTTTCATCAGGGTAATTTAAGTCGTTCCCATTGTTATAATTTAATGTTTTTGAAATGTCATTTAGGCTACTATATGAGGTTCCGTAAACCTTGAAATAATTTCCAATATTTAAGTTTCTTACATATTGTACACTAAAAAAATCGAGTCTGTTGGTAACTTTTGCAGATGGCAACCAGCTATAATTAAAAGCGCCGATAAAAGTTTGCTTATCTAGCCCTATATTGGTTTGGCTGGTACTTGCTAAACTGATACGGGTAGTGGGCGACATGTAATTTGGTATGATTTTATCGGTATTGAAAGGTGAGAATATTCTTGGAATAGTTAATTTTAAATTAAGCCCAATTTCATTGATATCGAAAAAATTGGAATTAGGATTATTCCTATCTATGGAAGCACCTATGGCTCCTATAGCAGATATTTCAAACGTTTCTGCGCCTCTAAATATGTTGCGTATTAGCAAACTTGGGTTTAATGAAAATCCTATACTCTGTATATCACTTCTGGAAACGTCGGCGCTAAAGCCTAAATTGAATTTTTTTAATGGGGTTAGGTAAATATTAGCAGTAAGCGTCTCGTCATCGTTTTCAATATATTTAATGTCTGGATATTTAAAAGTTCTTAGTTCACTTATGTATCTGTAAGTTCGAGTTCTGTCAATATCTTTAAAAATGTTTCTTGGGGATACAAAAACTGCATCGGTTAGAGCTTCAGGATTGAATTGCATTTTACCAATACTATATAAGTTATAACCCTTGTAGTAAATAGAATCCGTAATGGTTTCATTTAAACTACTAAAATTAGTGTTTGAGTATATGTTAACATCCTTGATTTTATAAATTTTAAAAGGTTCACGTCTTATAGAGTCAGGAGTTCTAATGGCTCTATCTTGAATTTGAACATTTACATTTACTTTTTTGTTAGTGCCAATGGTATCAATTTCTACGGTAATATAATCTTGATTAAAATGGTAGACTCCAGAATTTCTTAAGGTATTTGAAATACGGTTTCTTTCAATTTCAAAATTATTGGTTTTGTATTGCTCGCCTATTTTAATAAAAGATTTATTTTTAATGGTTGTATATAATGAGTCAATAATGGGTGATTTTATTTGTTTTGAAATAGAATCAATAACATAGGCTGCACCCGTTATAACATTATAATTTACTTCAGCGCGTTTATTTTCTTTTCTATCAATGGTATAGGTTGCTTTTGCATCAAACCAACCATTATTAAAATGATAATCTCTTAAGTTTTTTAAGGTTTTCTCTGTTTTTGATTCGTCAACAATAACTGGAGCTTCACCTGTAGTTTTAAGCCAATTATTAAAGCCTTTTCGAGAATCAATATATTTATCCAACTGTTTTTCAGATAATAGCTTTTCAAGTCTTTCTTTTCGTTTTGGATTTTTATTGATTGTAGAATGTATTATAGAATCAATATTGGGTCTGGCTAAATTGTATATGTGTAGCCGCAGCGGGTAATTCAATAATTTTCTGTTGGGTTTTTGAAACAGAAGATTGTCTATTGTTTCCGTATTGTTTTTGTGTCCATTTATAATCACCGTATTTTTGGTAAGTAAATGCTCATTTTCTGCAATACTTTTAACTGAATTACACGACGGAAATAGACCGAAGCAAAAAAGAAGAATGACTATTTTTAAAGCTTGTAGTTTCAAATGAAATTTTAGTTAAATTAGATTCTGGGCTTTTTTTATTAATCGAAATAATGAAAAGAACCTAATTAATAGGTCAAAAATACATTATTTACTTTGAAAAAAATATTTAATTAATCATGTTGCTTGTAAGCTAATCGTATTTTTTTCATTTTCTTTATAAATTATAAAAACGAATTTAAATTTGGCTTATAATGCTATCTAAAAACCAGATAAAACTAATAACGTCTTTAAAACAAAAAAAATATAGACAACAGCATGGTTTTTTTGTTGTTGAAGGTATTAAAACAATTAATGAACTTTTACAATCTTATTTTGAGCTTCATGCTTTGTACACCACAGAAACTTTCAATATTGATGCCAAAAGAGAAGTATTAATTTCTAAAACTGATTTAAAACGGATTAGTTTTTTAACCACACCCAATACTGCTTTAGCTATTTTTAAAATACCAGAATCAAAGCCTATTTATGAGAAAGGATTGATTGTTGCTCTTGATGCTTTGAGAGATCCAGGAAATTTAGGGACTATTATAAGGCTTTGTGATTGGTTTGGAATAAAAGATTTGGTGTGTAGTCATGAAACTGTAGACTGTTTTAATCCAAAAGTAATCCAAGCCTCCATGGGGTCAATTTCACGAGTTAATATAAGTTATGTAAATTTGGAAAAATTTTTAAAAGATCAAACAATACCTGTATTTGGGGCTTTTATGACTGGTGAGAATGTGTATCAAAAAATATTATCAGAAAATGGCGTTTTGGTAATGGGCAATGAGGCAAACGGCATTTCAAAGAATATTGAGACTATAATAACCGAAAAAATTTCCATTCCAAGGTTTGGGGAAGTTCAAGCTACAGAAAGTTTGAATGTAGCTACAGCAACAGCAGTTTTATTAAGTGAGTTTAGAAGAGGAAGCTGAGATGGAGCAAGCCGTATCTTATTTTGAACAGGAAATAAAGGTAAGTTTCGTTGAGGTTGCTCTTGCTATTTAAAATTCAGTTTTATTGAAACGTAAAGTTTACAAAAACCCCACGAGTTTTCATATTAGCAATATTACTAGTCCAAGGGCTGTAAGGATCCTCATCTCTAACTAATTCATCATTAATTCCAAAAAGCCCACGAATGGAAGGCGTAAATTTAAAATTGAATAAATAGAAATCAATTCCAAAACCTAACTCATAAAACAAGGAGTTTTTAGTGGTTCTAAATTGGCCATTGCTATTGTCGTCTGGGTTGTTTTCGTTGCTTGAAAGGTTTAAAGCTGTAGAAAAACCACCAACAATAAACGGTTTGAAATTATTAATGCGCTTGGTTGAAATTTTTAATAATAAAGGTAAATGTATGTATGTGGATTTAACTTCACGAATTAAATCAGACTGATTTAGAGCCATACCATTAAAATAGGTTTGGCTGTAATTTAATTCTCTTGTGGTAATAAATAAACCAGGTTCTAAGCGTAAATCAAGATATTTGTTAATACGTAAATTACCAATCAAACCAACATTAAAACCAGGGCTTCTTTTAACATGAATATCCTTTATGTCATTATTATAATCAAAATTAAAATCATAGGAGCTAAGTCCTAAAAAATACCCCCAACGAAGAAATTTGTTGTCTGTAGTCCCTCGGCCTTGGTTGGCATCGTAAATCACTTTTTCTTTTGTGAATAGTTGAGCTTTAGTGTTTTGTGAAAACAAAAAAAAGAATAAAATAAATACGAAGTGTTTCATAAGATTATTTTGATGATGTATAGATTGTAGCCACTCCAAATGTTTGTGGAAAATCTTTAACATTAATAAACCCAATTTTACGCAAAATATTGTTTAAAGCTTCGCCATAAGGAAAAATAGATGCGGATTCGCATAAATATTTATAAGCACTTTTGTCTTTAGAAAACACTTTGCCAATAAGTGGTAAAATATTTTTAGTATAAAACGTATACCCTTGAAGGTAGGGGGTTTTAGTAGGCATAGATGTTTCCAAAATCACGAAGGTACCCTTAGGTTTTAAAACTCTAAATATTTCTTTGAGACCTTTTTCTAAGGTTTCAAAATTTCTAATGCCAAAGGCAACGGTAATGGCATCAAAAGTATTGTCTTCAAATGGCATATTTTCAGAATCCCCTAGAACCATGTCAATTTTTGTTTCTAATCCTTTTTTCTTGATTTTTTCTTTTCCAATATCAAGCATGCCACTGCTAATGTCTAATCCAATAATTTTTTCAGCACTAGTTTGAGCTAATGCTATTGCTAAATCGCCAGTTCCTGTAGCAATGTCTAAAATGCTGTTAGGCTTAGTTTCTTTTACCAACTTAACAACTTTTTTACGCCATTTTACATCAATTCCAAAGGATATAACACGATTTAATCCATCATAATCTCCAGAAATGGTATCAAACATTTGGGTAACTTGCTCTTTTTTTCCTAAATCACTATTTTTATAAGGCTTAATTTTTGTCAAAATCTATTTTTATGGCAAACCTACATAATTTATTTCTACTTTAAAATAAAGTGAATTAAGTAATACTGAAACTATATAATAAGTAAAGAGAAATTTATAGAAAAGATATATTAAGGTTGTTTTTATTTAGCTGTATCTATTTTATAGTATCTTTGTTACACTTTTTATGATTATTAAAAAATGAAAATTATTATTGCGGGTGCTGGTGAGGTAGGATTTCATTTAGCAAAGTTGTTATCTTACGAATCTCAAGAAATTACCTTAATAGATACAAATAAAACAAGTTTAGCCTATGCTGATACTCATTTGGATATTAGAGTTATTAAGGGTGATGCCACTTCAATTTCTATTTTAAAAGATGCTCGGATAAATTCTTGTAATTTATTTATAGCCGTTACATCTAGTGAAACTACCAATATTACGGCATGTGTATTGGCAAAGCAATTAGGCGCTGAAAAAACCATTGCTAGGATTTCTAATACAGAATTTATACATTATAAAGGAGAGGTAGGGTTTACAAAATTAGGTATAGATGAGTTGATTTCTCCTGAAGCTTTAGCTGCAGCTGAAATTGAATTATCATTAAAACAATCGTCTTTTAACGAAACTTATGAGTTTGAAGATGGTGCCCTTACTATGGCGGGATTAACGCTTACAAGGTCCGCTTCTTTTGTTGGAAAAACGGTCAAAGAAGCTGCGTTAAGTTTTCCTGAAATACATTTTGTTCCTATTGCCATTCAGCGATTTGGAACCCAATATACATTAATTCCCCGTGGAGACACTAAATTTAAACGTGGAGATAATGTAGTGTTTATAACTTCGGAAGGTGGTGCTGATGAACTTTGTAGACTTACAGGGAAAGCTAACAGGGATATAAAAAACGTGATGATATTAGGAGGTACTTTAATAGGTTATAAAACAGCACGGGATTTAAGTAGTAAAGGTTTTAATGTAAAACTTTTTGAAGGTAATAGAGATCGAGCTTTTGAGCTTGCAGATGAGCTGACAAAGGTGTTAGTTATCAATAGTGATGGACGGAATGTTGATTTGTTAGAAGAAGAAAATATAAGTGATATGGATGCCTTTATTGCTGTAGGACCTAATTCTGAAACCAATATAATGTCTTGTTTAGTGGCTAAATCAAAAAGTGTTAAAAAGACTATTGCTTTGGTTGAAAATATGGATTATTTTGACTTATCACATTCTATAGGTATTGAAACTTTGATAAATAAAAAGTTATTAGCCGCTAATACCATTTTTAGGTACATCCGAAGAGGAGAAGTTGTAGCCATGACAAAGCTTAATAATTTAAATGCGGAGTTGTTGGAGTTTAAAGTAAAATCAACTTCTGCTGTCTGTAATAAAACAATAAAATCTATTGATTTTCCAAGGTCAGCTATTATTGGTGGGATTATTAGAAATGGTGTTGGAATGATTGCATTGGGTAACTTTAAAATTGAAGAAGGAGACCGTGTAGTAGTTTGTTGTTTACTTCAATCTATTAAACGTGTTGAAAAACTATTCCTTTAAAAATATACAACGTCTTGAAACTCAATTATAAAATTATCTTTCATTTTTTAGGATTGCTATTATTATTTAATGGTGGTTTTATGTTGTTGTCCGCACTTATCAGTTATATTTATAGTGATGGGGTAACCTTCAAAATACTTCAAGCAGGGGTTTTAACAGTTTTTATAGGGCTTGTTGCTATGTTATTAACCCGAAAACACAAAAAAGAAATGAATAAACGCGAAGGTTATATTATAGTAACCTTTGGTTGGGTAATTATGTCATTGTCAGGTTCTTTACCGTATGTAATGACTGAAAGTATTCCAAGTTTTACTAGTGCTTTTTTTGAAACCATGTCTGGGTATACCACAACGGGAGCGTCTATTTTAAATGATATTGAAATTATACCTAAAGGCGTATTGTTTTGGAGAAGTACTACTCATTGGATTGGGGGTATGGGTATTATTGTTTTAGCTATTGCTATTTTACCGTTATTAGGAATAGGAGGGATGGAACTATTTGCTGCCGAAGCACCAGGACCTAGTGCTGATAAATTACATCCAAGAATTACAGATACGGCAAAAAGACTTTGGTTGATTTATTTTGGATACACAGTGGCGGAAACTTTGCTTCTTAAACTAGCAGGGATGACTTTTTTTGATGCCATTAACCATTCTATGGCAACGCTTTCTACAGGAGGATTTTCAACAAAAAATGCAAGTGTTGCTTATTGGAATGATCAGCCGCTTATCCAATATATAATTATATTATTTATGTTTTTGGCAGGGTCAAATTTTGTTTTAAGTTATTTTGCTTTTAAAGGAAAAATTCAAAAAATAATTAAAGATGATGAATTTAAACTATACTTTAGATTTGTGGCAGTGTTTTCTATTATAGCAGCACTTATTATCTTTTTTAAAGCCGATTTAGGCCTATCATCCATTCATCATCCTATGGTTTTAGGTAAAGCAGAAAGTACTTTTAGGCATGCGCTTTTTCAAGTGTTATCAGTAATTACTACTACAGGTTTTGTAACAGCTGATTATACTTTATGGACACCATTTTTGGTAGTTTTCTTTTTTGGCCTCATGTTTTTAGGAGGATCTGCCGGAAGTACTTCGGGTGGTGTAAAAGTAGTGCGTCATTTAATTCTGATTAAAAATGGATTTTTAGAGTTTAAACGAACGCTTCATCCTAACGCTATTGTTCCTGTTCGTTATAACAATAAGGCTATAAACCGGTTTATTGTGTTTAATGTTTTAGCATTTTTTATTCTTTATATGCTGTCATTTATCATTGGAGCCTTGGTGTTTTCTATGTTTGAAATAGATTTTGAGTCGGCCATTGGTTTATCTGCTTCTAGTTTGGGGAATGTTGGTCCTGCATTTGGTAATTTTGGCCCTGTAAATAATTACGCTGCATTACCTCCTTTAGCACAGTGGTGGTCTGCATTTTTAATGCTTATAGGACGTTTAGAGTTATTTACTGTACTAATTTTATTTACTCCTTTCTTTTGGCGTAATCGCTAAATCTTCATATAATTAATTTTTAAAAAGTAAAGATAAGATTTCGTTATGTCCTTTTTAAGAATCTAAAATAGTATACCGCTTCCAAGTAGTGTTTATACAGTTAATTTTTTGTGCTTTTTAACGGTCTATTAAAGAAGAGCAAAAATAACGTTGCATATTAATTATTTTAATTAATAGTTTTTTTACAATAAAAAGGATGGTTAGTCTAAATTTAAATTGTTTTTTATTGGTTCATTAACATTTCAGGAGTTGCTACAGTTCGAAATCCAACATGTTCGGATGCGGAGTCCATACTAGAGCCCATGCGTGAAGATACTCGGTAACTCGCACAATAAGAATCACTACATAAGAAAGAACCTCCACGTATTACTTTTTCTTGAATGTAAGGGTTGTTAGGGTTATAAGCTTTTGTGGCTCCTTGTGGATTTTTAGTTGTTGTTTTTAAAGCAGCAAGCTCTTCATAATAGTTTAAGTTGTACCAATCACTGGTTAATTCCCATACATTTCCAGCCATATCATAAAGGCCAAAACTGTTTGGCGGATATGATTTTACTGGAGCTGTTCTTTCATACCCATCTTCTAAAGTATTGTTTACAGGAAATTCTCCTTCCCAGCTGTTTACTCTTTTAGATAATTCACTTGCATCATCGCCCCAAAAATATATGGTGCCATTTTTGTTTCCTCTTGCAGCGTATTCCCATTCAGCTTCAGTTGGAAGTCTTCTTCCAGCCCATTCACAATATGCTAGTGCATCTTCATAAGAAATATGAACTACGGGGTAATCATCTTTACCTTTAATAGAGCTATCAGGTCCTTCTGGATGTTTCCAATTCGCTCCAATGCTCCATTCCCACCATTGTGAAAAATCATATAAATTAGGGACTGTTGATTTTGATTTTTTAAATAACAATGATCCTGGTTGTAGGATAGAATCGTGTGGTTTTGGAGTACCTTCTGGAAGTTGAGATTTCATAGCTTCCCAATCAATTTTTCGTTCTGCAATGGTTTTGTAACCTGTTTCTTCAACAAATTTTGAAAATTGAGCATTAGTAACCTCCGTTATATCAATAAAAAAACCATCTAAACTTACAGAATGTCTAGGTTTTTCATGTTGCATAGCTGTTTGATCTTGAGGTACGGCACCTTGTTCAAATATACCAGCAGGTACCCAAACCATGCCTTCTGGTGCTTCAGGAATTTCTATGTTTTGTTGAAGCTCTTCAACTGGTAGTTTTGCTTTTGATTTGTCTTGTTTACACCCTAAAAATGTAATAATTGTAAGAAAAATGACAATATAATTATTAATACTCATTGAATATATATTTTATTTAATTTGAGCAAAACTAAGCTTTTATTTAGTTAATATAAATTCAATAACCTGTATTCATTGATTTTTAACTTTTCAATAGTTGTTTGATTTTAATAGTTATATTGTTTTTTGATTAGGTTTATTTTAACGATTTTGCATTTTATTATTAGAATAACAATGTTATATTTACTTTTTAATCTTTTATGTATCGTATAATGACAAACTTAAAAAAGTTTAATTTTTTAATAATTATTATTTTAACGTTTAGTTTTAGTATCCATGCACAACATTCTCATAAGAAGCTAAGAGCATTGATTATGGATGGTGAAAACAACCATGGTATATGGCCTAAGTCTACTATGATGATGAAAGATTATTTAGAAGAAACTAATTTGTTTGAAGTAGATATCGTTAGAAAAGCTTTTACTTGGCAAGGTGAAGAGTATTTAGAGAAATATCCTTTAGCAACTGGAGAAAAAACAACACCTGTTAAGCAGCCAAAATTTGATCCAAATTTTAACCCTAAATTTAAAAAATACGATGTTGTTATTTCTAATTTAGGTTGGAAAGCTTCTGATTTACCTGATAATACAAAAAAGAGTTTTGAAAAATATATGGCTAATGGCGGAGGGTTAGTTGTAGTACATGCAGCTGATAATTCTTGGGGGGATTGGGATGAATTTAATAAAATGATTGGCATAGGAGGTTGGGGAGGTAGAAATACAGAAAGCGGCCCTTATGTATATTATGATAATGATGGTAATCTTAAGTACGATACCTCTGAAGGAAAGTGTGGTAGCCATGGTCCACAGCGGGAGTTTTTAGTAGATACGCGTGCGCCGAATCATCCAATCATGAAAGGATTGCCTATGTCTTGGCTTCATGCTAAAGATGAACTATATGAAAAATTACGAGGGCCAGCTGAGAATTTGACTGTATTAGCAACCGCATATTCTAAAGTTGAAAAAAGTTCTGAGGGAACGCATCAGCCCATGCTTATGGCTATAAATTATAAAAAAGGAAGGGTTTTCCATACAACACTGGGGCATACAGATTATTCAATAGAATGTGTTGGGTTTATTACTACTTTTAATCGTGGCGCAGAATGGGCAGCTACGGGCAATGTTACACAACCTATTCCAATTGATTTTCCTACCAAGACTGCTTCAAGTTCCAGAAAATGGACTAAATAAAAAGTCAAGGATTATCTGTTTAGGTTTTTATTAAATTTAATAATCCGTTTTATGAACTTAAAAGGAATGGTGGGTGCCTTAATGGTAATTTAATTTTTTGTAAGTTGCTATAATGTATTTAGATTATTGTTTTTATGTGTACAGTAACTATAGTTCCTAAAGGGAATGATGACTTTATTTTAACATCAAATAGAGATGAAGCTCCTAATAGGGTTGCAACATTGCCAGATTTTTATGTGGAAGGCACTGTAAAAATGCTATTTCCAAAAGATGAGCTTTCTGAAGGAACATGGATTGGTGTTAGTAATAAAGAACGATTAGTTTGTGTGCTTAATGGTGGATTTATAATGCATCAGCGTGAATTGAATTATAGGAAAAGTAGAGGTGTTGTTGCAAAAGATTTTATGGCATTTAATAACCTTGAACAAGAAGTGGTGTCCTATAACTTTAATAATATAGAGCCATTTACCATGGTAATTGTAGATTGGAATTTAAATTTACGTTTTTTTGAATTGGTTTGGGATGGGCAAAAGTCACATTTTACTAAGTTGCCATTAAAACCAAAAATTTGGTCATCGTCTACATTATATTCTCAAGCGATGATGCAAGAACGCACAGGGTGGTTTGAGGTCTTTAAAACTAAGAATGTATTAAATCAAGACTCAATACTTCAATTTCATAAAACGGCAGGAAAAGATAATAATGATTATGGCGTAGTTATGAATAGAGGTTTTGTAAAAACAACAAGTATTACTCAGGTTAGTAAAACCAATACTAAAGTTGAAATGCTTTACGAAAACATTCATCAAAAAAAAGTATCTCATAAAACATTTTATATGCTTAAAACTATCAATGATTAATACGGGTATTATTTTAATATTAGCCTATCCGGAAACAATTGTTATGGTTTCTGATGAATGGTTTTCTCCATATTTAAGGTTTGTTGGTATTGGAAATAAGAGCCATCTACGGGCTGGCCACGCTGCATTAATACTTATTGATAAAGAAACCGGCGTTTTAGAATATCATGATTTTGGACGTTATATCACTTCAGAACCTTATGGGAGAGTACGTGGGAGAGTCACCGATTGCGAGTTAGACTTTCCTTTAAAAGCAATTGTTAAAGATGGTGAAATTACTAATCTAAATGCCATTTTAAAATTTTTAAGTATGCAGCCTAAATTAACGCATGGCGACGGTATATTAATAGCGTCTGTGTGTGATGAAATAGATTATAAAAAAGCCAGAGCCTATATTACGATGATGCAAGAAAAGCATTTTATTAGGTACGCTGCTTTTAAAAAAGAAGCCTCTAATTGTGCTCGATTTGTTACAGATACTTTAATTGCTTCAGTAACAAATAAAACGATAAAAAAAAAGTTAATACAGTCTAACTGGTTTACTCCAAGTACAGTTGGGAATGTATTATTAGCTAATACTAATGATGCTGTTTTTGAGGTCTCTAATTCTGGCGATATTTCTAAGTTTACGGGGTCGCAAAGTTTAGAAAATTTGAGATGTTTTTTAGATAAACTTAAAAATCATAGAACTGATTTTGTTGGAACATTAAAACCGAAATTAGTTGATGGTTTACATGAAAAGGCACAATGGTTATCAGGTATTGCAGCTGGGGCATGGTTTGAATTACACACTATAGGTAATGATTTGGAGTATGATTTTAAACGCATTTCACCACATGGACATATAGATGTTTATGACCGATTTGTAGTTGATGATGTGTCTTTTAATTACGATTTAGAATATAAATTTGTACATTATTCCAACTGTGCTTTTTTTCACATACAGCAAAATGGTAAACTCTATAGGTTTGATAGAAAACCTATAGTAGCTATATAAATAGAAATTTTAGGTTGAACGTTATCTAATTTCTTGTAAAATTAATATCATCTCCAACAGAAACCTTCCAAGCATCTACCATACCTGCATTAATTTCTAAAACATATTTTGCGGGTGCATTTGAAGGTAAAGAAGCTTCATCAAATGGTTTTGCATTTTTTTGAAAACTAACTATTTTTTTATTGGCGTTGATATAAATGAGATCTAAAGAAAATCGGGTGTTTTTCATATAAAAAAAACGTTCTGTTTCGTCTTCAAAAATAAACAACATACCTTGGTTTTCTTTCATTGTATCTCGGTACATTAAACCTGTTTGAATATCGTAATCGGTTTCTGCTAATTCAATATCTAATTTTTTTATTATTGAATCCGTATTGGATTTGTAAATAGTGAGGTCTGCTTCTTTTTTAAAAGTTACTTCGGTTTGCTTAATTGTTTTGCTTTCCTGTCTGCAAGATTGATGACTTAAGCAGATTAAACTAAAAATAATTAGAAATGAAATAGTTTTTAAATGCATCTTATTTTGAAGTAGATTTGGATTTGTAAAGAAACATAAAGTAGAATCCAATTAATATAAAAGGAATGCTCAACCATTGTCCGGTGTTTAATCCAAACCAATTAATATATTCATCGCCTTGTGGTTCTTTTGAAAATTCAACAAAAAAGCGAACTGTCCATAATAAAACTAAAAACAGCCCGAATAAAAAGCCTGTTTGATCTTTTTTGTTAGTTTTCAAATAGAAATAGCCTAAAATTAAAAACACAAAAATATAACAAAATGACTCGTATAATTGAGCTGGGTGTCTGTATGGGACAGCTTCTAATAAATTTTTAAACTGAGGATTGTCAGTAACAGCATTATAGGCCTTTTGAACATCTTGTATACCTGTTCGTTGCACAATTTCATTTTTGTAATATTGGTCTTGAATAAATCGTACCCCAAAATTGGAGTCAGTTATTTTTCCAATAATTTCTGAATTGATAAAATTACCTATTCTAATAAAAATAGCACCTGAAGCTACCGGAATAACAATGCGGTCCAAGATCCAAAGAATGGATTTATACTTGTATTTTTTTCGGTATAAATACATACCAATAATAATACCTATAGCAGCACCATGACTTGCTAAGCCTTGAAACCCTGTAAATTCAAAACCACCTTTGAATTTAAAAGGTAGAAAAATACTAAAAAAATCTTGTGAAATTAATTCCGATTGGTAAAACAAAACATGCCCTAAGCGTGCCCCAATCATAGTAGCTAAAACGGTATAAATAAATAAAGGATCTAAGTAATCTAAAGATATTTTTTCTTTAGTAAAAATACGCTTCATAATATACCACCCTATAGAAAAAGCTACAACCCACATTAAGCTGTAAAAGTGGAGTTTGAAATTTCCAATAATATCGATACCTGTTATAGGGTTCCAATCAAATTTTAAAAAATACATATATGTTATTTTACAAGTTCTATAATTTCAACTTCAAATATTAAGTTTGTTTTTGGAGGGAATCCATTACCTCCAGATTCACCATAGGCTAAATGGTAGGGGACAAACAGTGTTGCTTGATCTCCAATACTTAATTGTTGTAGTCCTTCTTTGAAGCCAGTTATCATTTTAGCATCTGGACCAATGGAAGCTGCAAAAGGTTGGTATTCATTGTTTTTAATACTTCTTTCACTTACTTGGTTTTGAGCTTCTGCTATTTCTAATTTATTAGTTGCCATAAACAAACCATCATCAAAATACATGGCATAATGAATTAATACCTTGGCCATTTTAGGTAGTTTTTTTCCTGCTCCTTTTTTGGTAACAATGTATTGTAAACCAGAAGGGAGTGTGGTAGCTTGTTCTTTTTGGTTTTTGAACTTTGATATATTGGCGTCTTTAATAGCCTTGGCTTTGGCTTCTTTTTCTTTTTCTATCCGATCAATTTCAGCAAAATGATTGATGAATATTTCTGGAGCATCAAATGACTTAGCTTCATTTCCTTTTCTAATAATGTTTAGCTGTTTAATAACTACATCTTCAATAGGCTTATCATTTTCAGATGTTTTTACATTAGAAATTGTGTCTTGAATATCTAGTCCTATAACTAATTCTCCAAAAACATTGTAATTGTTGTCCAAAAATGGTTTTGCTACTTCAGTTATAAAAAATTGACTTCCATTGCTGTTTGGTCCAGAATTAGCCATAGATAAAACGCCTGGTTTGTCATGTTTTAAATCTGTATGAAATTCATTATTAAACTTATAGCCAGGGTCACCTGTTCCATCGCCAACAGGGTCACCGCCTTGAATCATAAATCCATCAATAACGCGATGAAAAAGTAAGCCATTATAAAATTTTTTGTTTTTAAAAGAGTTCTCAACTAAAGTATTCGTGCCTTCAGCAAGTGATACAAAGTTTGCAACAGTTATTGGGGCTTTATCGTAGGCCAGTTTAGCAACCATAGTGCCTTTGGTGGTAATAATTTCAGCGTATATACCTTCTTCTAAATCTGGGTATTGTATTTTACAAGAACTAAAAGTTAGCAGAGTTATTAGTAGCAAAAATGCTGAATGCAATTTTAAAATATTCATAACTTAATTAAAATGGTTTTCAGTTATGGAGTGAACTGTTACTTCACACATAATAGGTAGATTTGTACCTATTTTGTTTTCATCACCATAATAGCCATAGGCTTTCTGCGAAGGGAATAAAAAAGTAGCTGTTTCTCCTGTTTTCATAAGTTTTAAACCTTCTCGTAACCCCGTAAACAAGTTTTCTTGATCCATGGCATAGGATTGTGGCTTAAGCTCTTCTTTTGTATATATAATGGTACCATTAAGTGTTTTTACATCATAATCATAATTTACAACGTCTCCAAAATCTGGGGTTTTTAAGGAGTCAACTTCTATTTTTGTATTATAATAATACCAAAATCCAGTTTCTGAAGCTATAAACTTATGATCTTTTTGTTCTGAGATTATTTTTTGTATACTGGCTTCTTCTTGAGCATTTAATTTTTTGTTTCGCTCTACTGAAGCGTCAATAAAAGAACCTGTTTTTATCGATATAGGTTTTCTTGCTTCTGGAGTTTTACAGCTAACTATAGCTAAAATAATTATAAAGAGTGTTACTAATTTATTCATGATTTAGGGCTTTTTTATAATCAGGTAATATACTAATAAATTTTTCTACAGTTGTACTTAAAGATTCATTACTTCTTCCTCCTGCAGCATTTGTATGGCCTCCACCATTAAAGTGCGCTCTAGAAAAACTATTTACTGAAAAATCACCTTTCGAGCGTAAAGATATTTTTATTATGCCTTCATTTTTATCTTCAATAAAAATTGCTGCAAAAATAATATTGTTTAATGATAAACCATAATTTACGATACCTTCTGTGTCTCCTTTTTTGAAATTAAATTTATGTAATTCTTCTTGTGAAAGTGTTATATAGGCCGTTTTAAATTCAGGGAGTATTTTTAAGTTGCTTAAGGCACATCCTAATAACTGAAGACGCTCATAGCTGTTTGTGTCATAAATATTATTATGAATTTGCGAATTGTCAGCACCTTTATTGATTAGTTCAGCTATAATTTTGTGTGTGGTACTTGTTGTGGATTTGAATCTGAAAGAACCCGTGTCTGTCATAATACCAACATATAAACAAGTAGCAATAGAACTATTAATATAGTCAAGATCTCCAAGCATATTAATAAAATGATAAATCATTTCGCAGGTGGAGCTCATATTTACATCAGAAAACACATACTTGGCATAATCGTCAGGTTCTTGATGATGATCTATTAAAATTTTAATAGCACGACTACTTTTTAAAATAGGTTCCATATTGCCTGTTCTGTGAAAGGCATTAAAATCTAAAGTAAAAATAATATCGGCATCCGCTATTAATTTGTCACAAATTTGAGCTTCAAATTCATATTTTAAGGTGGTGTTTTCACCAGGTATCCATCTTAAAAAATCAGGATAATCATTTGGAACAATAACCTTGGCATTATGGTTGTTTTGTATAAGATAGTGGTACAAGCCTAAGGTAGAGCCCATAGCATCGCCGTCTGGGTTTTTGTGTGGTACAATAACTATCTTTTTAGGGCTTGCTAATAATTGTTTTATTTCTGTAATATCATGTTGCGTCATAGTTAGCGAATATACAATATTTTTAAAATTGGATTGTCTTGTTTTTATTAAGAAATGCGTTACTTTTGCCACTTAAATAATGTGATTAAATTACTAAAAATGGCAACAAATAGAACATTTACCATGATTAAGCCAGATGCAGTTGAAAACGGGCATATAGGCGCAATATTAGAAAAGATTTCGGCTTCTGGGTTTAGAATCGTAGCTTTAAAAAAGACGCAAATGACTCAGGTTGATGCTGAAACATTTTATGCAATTCATAATGAAAGGCCATTTTTTGGAGAATTAGTAAGTTATATGACAAGAGGGCCAATAGTAGCCGCTATTTTAGAAAAAGAAAATGCTGTAGCTGATTTTAGAACTTTAATAGGAGCTACAAACCCTGAGGATGCAGCAGAAGGAACCATACGTAAATTATATGCAACATCATTAAGTGAAAATGCTGTACATGGAAGTGATAGTGATGAGAATGCCGCAATAGAAGGAGCATTTCATTTTTCAGGTCGAGAGATGTTTTAAAAAGTATAAATGCTTATAAATAAGTAACCCAGCAAATAATAGTTGCTGGGTTTTGTTTTTTAAAATTGTTAGCATTAAAAAAACTTATATAATTCTTTAATTTAGTTTTATCTTGTTAACCTTAAGGGGTTTTAAAGTAGTAATGATTTTATTGAAATAATAGAGGCATATAAGTTTAAAGTTTTCTACACAATTAAATAACTTTCACATTTACGGCATTTAAGCCTTTTTTACCTTCCTTTAATTCAAATTCAACGTTGTCACCTTCACGGATTTCGTCAATTAAACCAGAAATGTGAACAAAATGTTCTTTTTTGGAGCCCTCCTCAATAATAAATCCAAATCCTTTGGAATCATTGAAGAATTTTACTGTTCCTGTACTCATGCTTGAAAAAATATTAAATTAGTTTATAGTTGTGCATTACACATTAGTAGTGCTTAACAAATTTAATTATTTTTTTGATTGAATTATAAAAGTTTAGGTTTAATTATTGAAAATAAAAAAGCCTATCAAATTGATTTGATAGGCTTTAACTTTGTAATTGTTAAAGTATATATCTTAGATTACTTTTACGTTTACGGCGTTTAATCCTTTTCTACCTTCTTGTAGATCGAATTCTACTGCGTCACCTTCACGAATTTCATCGATTAGTCCTGAAATGTGAACGAAATGTTCTTTGTTGTTGTCATCTTCAGTGATGAATCCAAATCCTTTTGAATCGTTGAAGAATTTTACGGTACCTTTACTCATTGTGTTTAATATTAAAAAATTTAAGTCACAAAGGTAGCAAAATAATGATAGCTTTTGAGTTTTTAGTAAATTATTTCAATTAAATAATAATATGTAATTATCGCAAAACCAGTTTTTTAATGATTTCTTTATCTAACTCTTCATTAAGCATCGCTATTATTTTTTGTTTCCCGTAAGATAATTCTTCACGAAGTACGCTAGAACTTAATTGAATATAAAGCGTGTCTCGCTCCAGTTTTATAGCGGTTGTATAGTTGTTTACGCCGTTGCCCATTAATTTTGCCCAAGCATCGGCTACATTTACTTTGTCTAAGCCTTTTTCCAACTTATTGGTTTCAACAAATTCTTTTAATGCGTCACTAATACTTATGTTTTCGTTGTTTCGTTTTGCCATTATGTAGGTGTTTTTTATAATATTATTTTAGGCTTTAACTTTATTTTTAATTTAGCCCAAGATAATGGGTGGTTTCTTTGTTTTTAACCTTATATACTGATTTCATACAAAAACGACCTTTACTCCAACTTTTAATTGGGCAATTTGCTAACTGTTGTTTTGTCATTAAACTATAATTAGTTTTATTCTTTTATAAATTTAAAAGAACTTTCTTTTTTTAGCTTCAAGAAGTATATGCCTTTAGTTAAACTTATAATATTTATTTTTTCTTGCGCACCTAAAATTCCACTTTTTACTTTAGTTCCAATAATGTTATAAATAATGTAATTTTTATTTTCATTTAATCCTGAGATAAAAATATATGCATTTGAAGGGTTTGGATATAAATGCCACTGAATATTTTCTTCTATATTTGTTGTAATTCCTAATGCATTAGATACTAAAAAAATGGTACTTTCTTTTTGGATATTATAATCTGCTAAAGTTCTATTATTTTGAAGTTCTGTCCCAGAAAATATTAATTTTTGGTCTTCAATGGGAGTTCCTGTTTTGTCATAAATTTTCGTTTTAACATTATCAATGGTTTCATTGGCTTCAACATCAATTGTTATAGTTTCTCCAGTCAACGTCTTGATAAATATTTGCATTGCTGAAACGTTGAATGATAAAAAAGCGAATAAAATTAAAGAGTAAATTTGTTTCATATGTTAATTATTAATATTTGAATTTACGATTTGCAAATGCTTTGTAATGTTTTTTATATCTGATGTTGAAATCAAACAAATATTTTTAATAAAATTAGGCAAGCAGGTTTCAATATACTAGTTTATTTGCTAATTCTGTTTGTTAAAAATAAAATTACAATTTAAAAATCTGATAAGATTGATGCACCTGTTTTACAGCATTTTCTGTACGCTCTGCATGGGTATCACTAATAAAAATTTGTCCAAAATTTTCGTCATCTACTAATTTAATGATTTGCGAAACACGCTGTTCGTCTAATTTATCAAAAATATCATCCAACAATAAAATAGGGTTCACGTGGCTCTGAGCTTTAATAAAATCAAATTGCGCTAATTTTAAAGCAATTAAAAAGGATTTTTGTTGCCCTTGACTTCCAAACTTTTTAATAGGGTGTGTATCTATATTAAAATGCAAATCGTCTTTATGTACACCAACACTAGTATATTGTAGAGCCTTGTCTTTATTAATGGCTTTCATTAATAGATTGTTTAGTGAATCATTAAATAAATGACTTTCATATACTAAATTAACGGCATCTTTACCATTGCTAATAGCTTTGTAGCGCAATTTAAAAATTGGAATAAAGGTTTTTAAAAAAGCATCGCGCTTTTTAAAAATGATAGTGCCATACTCATTAAGTTGATTGTTGTAAATATCTAAAGTATCCTTATTAAAGGTGTGGTTTAAAGCAAAATATTTTAAGAGTGCATTGCGTTGCGATAATATTTTGTTGTATTTTATTAGAGTTTCTAAATATGTTTTATCACTTTGTGAAATTACACTATCAATAAATTTTCGTCGGGTGTCACTACCTTCAATAATTAAATCTCTGTCAGCAGGTGAAATAATGACCAATGGCAAAAAACCGATGTGTTCACTAAATTTTTCATAAGCTTTCCCATTTCTTTTAATAACTTTTTTTTGCCCGCGTTTTAAGCTTATCACTAATTTTTCAGGTTTGTTGTCTTTAATATAATCACCATTAACTACAAAAAAATCTTCGTCGTGTTTGATGTTTTGTGTTGCCACAGGATTAAAATAGCTTTTTCCGAAAGAAAGATGATAAATAGCATCTAATATATTGGTTTTTCCAATGCCATTATTGCCAACAATACAATTTATTTTATCATTGAAAGTAAAAGATTTACTATCAAAATTCTTATAATTAAGTAATGAAAGGGACTTTAAAATCATATAAAATGCAACTTAAGGGCTCAATAAGAGTGAGGCACCTAAAAAGAAGTGCAAATTATTGAAAAATATCAAATAAATACCCTTTTAGTTAAGAAGAAAATTATATTTTTGCCCCGCATAAATACAAAATATATGGCAACTTATAATAAAAGAGGTTATAAACCTAAAACGAAAGTAGAAAAGGAACATGATATTGAAGAAGGGTCTACTACCGCTGAGGTTTTTAATACCCTTGATGAAACAGCGTCTAAAACAGAATTATTTGTTGAGAAAAATCAAAAATATATTTTAATAGTTATTGGTTTGATTGCGGCTGTTGTTTTAGGGTATTTGGGATACAAAGAATTTATAGCAAAACCAAAACAATTAGAAGCTATGAATGATATGTTTCAAGCTCAAAAGTATTTTGATGAAGCTGTAAACGGTGTGGAAAAAGACTCCCTATACAATCTAGCCTTAAATGGAGGGGAAGGAAAGTTTGGTATGCTTGATATTATTGAAGAATACAGCGGTACACCAGCTGCTAATTTGGCAACCTATTACGCAGGGACAGCTTATTTGAGATTGAAAGATTACAAAAATGCTGTGGAATACTTAAGTGATTTTTCAAGTGATGATGAAATTTTAGCACCATTAGCTAAAGGAAATATTGGTGATGCTTTTGTGCAATTGAACCAACCTGAAGATGCTTTAGGTTATTATGAAAAAGCTGCGGAAATGCGTGATAATGAATATACTACACCTATGTATCTTTATAAAGCAGGAGCTATTGCTTTAGAGTTAGGTGATGCAGATAAGGCCTTGTCTTATTTTAAACGTATTAAAGAGGATTATGCTAATTCTACAGAAGCAGCAACAGTAGATGTGTTTATTGGTAAAGCACAAGTGTTGGCAGACAAGTAGTAAAATTAATTTATGGCAACAGTAAATAAAAATTTATCAGAGTATGATAAAACAGCAATCCCAAACGCGAAAGATTTTCGGTTTGGGATTGTTGTTTCAGAATGGAATGATGCCATTACAAACAGTATGCTTAATGGAGCAGTTGAGGCATTAATTGACAATGGCGTGGTTTCTGAAAACATTCTAACTTGGCACGTGCCCGGTAGTTTTGAACTTATATACGGAAGTAAGAAAATGATTGAACAGCACGTAGATGCTGTTATTGCCATTGGATGTGTTATTCAAGGGGAAACCAAACATTTTGATTTTGTTTGTGAAGGAGTTACTCAAGGCATTAAAGATTTGAATGTTTCAAGTGATACGCCAGTTATTTTTTGTGTGCTTACAGACAATACCATGCAGCAGTCTATAGATCGTTCTGGTGGAAAACACGGTAACAAAGGAACGGAAGCTGCTGTGGCTGCTATTAAAATGGCTAACTTACGTAAGCATTGTTAAATATTTATTTTGTTTAAGCAAAGCAATTAAAAGCTTACAATTTCAAACTTTAAACTTCTGCTTTTTAGCTAATTTGTTAACAATTTTTGGCATTTCGTTTCCTTTAATCTCTCTATTTTTAAGTACTTTTGAGGTTAAGTAATTAGTATACTTTGTTTAAACAGCGCAAAAACAAAACGTTTCAATATCAATCTCGTTTTTCTAAGGAAAACCAAGAACAATCAGAAGAAAAAGAAACTTCTGAAACAGAAGGTTTTGTTTCAAAATGGCGAACTTATCGCGATATAAATAAGAGGAAAAGAAAAGGCGGTTTTCCCATAAAAATGCTCCTGTTTATTTTGGTACTATTATTGATTTGTATGTATCTGTTAGAGAATAGATTCAATTAACAAAAAAACAAATACATCATGGGACTTTTTAAAACTCGTAAAAACAAACAATTTAGTTATACACCTCGTCATTTTGACGATAAGGGGCAAGGAAACCCTTTTCAAATTAAACATAAGTTTGATGAGTTTAGAACAACTGTTGGAGCTAATAAAGGTCTGAAAACTAAAATTAACAATGCTGTAGATGATTTTAAAAACAACCCAGACAAAGAGGCAAACAAGCGTATTTTGATAATTATCAGCATCCTTGTTTTAGTGTTTCTTTTTATCATCGATTTTGATTTATCTATATTCTTTTCTAAATAATTTATGGCAGACATTATACAACTATTACCAGACCATGTAGCAAATCAAATTGCTGCTGGAGAAGTTGTACAACGCCCAGCTTCGGTAGTTAAAGAACTCATGGAAAATGCCATTGATGCTGGAGCTACAACTATAAAACTCATCATTAAAGATGCTGGTAAAACCTTGGTTCAAGTCATTGATGATGGAAAAGGTATGAGTGTTACTGATGCCCGTTTGAGTTTTGAGCGCCATGCTACCTCTAAAATCCGTAGTGCTGATGATTTATTTCAATTACATACCAAAGGGTTTCGAGGTGAGGCTTTAGCAAGTATTGCTGCTATTGCGCATGTAGAGTTAAAAACAAAACAGGAGCAAGAAGATGTTGGTACTTGTATTGAAATAGAAGGCAGTAATTTTGTTGCGCAAGAAGTGGTTGTGACACCTAAAGGGACTTCTATTGCAGTTAAAAATCTTTTTTTTAATATTCCTGCTAGGCGTAATTTTTTAAAATCTAATACCGTAGAATTGCGTCATGTGATTGACGAATTTCATCGTGTTGTTTTAGCACATCCAAATATTTCTTTTAGTTTTTTTAACAACGGAAGCAATATTTTTAATTTGCCAACAAGTAATTATAGGCAGCGAATTGTTAATATTTTTGGTGCCAAAACAAATGAAAAATTAGTCCCTGTTGAAGAAGATACCGAAGTACTAAAAATATCTGGTTTTGTTGGGAAACCTGAATTTGCTAAGAAAACACGTGGCGAACAGTACTTTTTTGTCAATGATAGATTTATTAAAAGTGCTTATTTGAATCATGCTATTTCTTCTGCGTTTGATGGTTTATTAAAAGGTGGCACACACCCCAGTTATTTTTTAAATTTAACAGTGAATCCACAAACGATTGATATAAATATACACCCTACAAAAACAGAAATTAAGTTTGATGATGAACATACTTTGTATGCTTTATTACGTTCTGCAGTAAAACATAGTTTAGGGCAATTTAATATAGCCCCAGTATTAGATTTTGATAGAGACTCCACGCTTGATACCCCATATAATTATAAAGCTAATGGAGTAAGCTCACCAAAAGTAGAGGTGGATAAAAGTTTTAACCCATTTAAAGATAGCACTAATTTGGGAGGCAACCACCCCAGAACATTTAAAACACAAATTCCAAATAATTGGGATGGTTTGTATGTAGGGTTGGAATCCAAGGGCAATGATTTTCAAAAAGATTTTGATGAGGTTCAATTTGAAAGTGAAGAAAGTACAGTTTCACTATTTGATGACGATAAGCAGTTAGATCAAACATATACCACACATCAAATTCATAACAAATATATTGTAAGTACTATTAAATCTGGAATGTTGGTTATGGATCAACACCGTGCTCATCAACGTGTTTTGTATGAAGAATTTTTACAAAATATGACAGTTAATAAAGCAGCAAGCCAGCAGTTATTATTTCCACTATATCTTCATTTTACACCTCAAGAATTAGTTTTAATAAAACAATTACAAACCGATTTAGAGCATACAGGATTTGTATTTTCTAATATTTTAAATGAATCGGTTGAAATTATAGGAGTGCCTGTGAGTGTGCCAGAAAGTGAAGTGTCCATTATATTAGAACAGCTAATTAGTGATGTTGAAAATGAAGTGCCAGATAGTCATTTTAGTGCTACTGATTTGTTAGCAAAATCTATGGCTAAAAGTTTAGCTATTAAAACAGGACAATCCTTAGAAAAAGATGAACAAGAGCATTTAGTAAATAGACTTTTTGCTTGTAAAGAGCCTAACGTTTCACCCACTAATAGAAAAACTTTTATTACGATGAGTGTGGACGAATTGGATAAAAAATTTATATAAAAATATGATAAGAGTAACAGGATTGGTAAAGCATTTGATAATCATTAATGTGATTATGTTTGTTGCAACATTGACCATTGGAAATGGTATGTTTTATAACTTGTTTGCTATGCATTTTCCAGAAAATGAAGCATTCAAACCATGGCAAATACTTACCCATATGTTTATGCATGGAGGCGCAGATATGAATAATTTTAGTATCATGCATATTTTATTTAATATGTTTGCTCTATGGATGTTTGGTACACCAGTAGAGCAAAACTTAGGAAGTAAACGCTTTATGTTTATTTATATTTCTGCTGGATTAGGAGCTGTGGCATTACAAGTGGGGTACTATTATTTTAAATATTTACCAATGGAAGCTCAAGCGTTAAACCTTGGAGCTACCCACGAACAGATTATAGAAGTATTTAAAGATGGCAAGGTTTTTACAGCCATTGGTCAAGAGTTCAATGAAATTTATTATGCATCTATGGTTGGTGCTTCTGGGTGTATTATGGGTATTTTAGTAGCCTTTGGAATGATGAATCCTAATGCCGAATTAATGCTAATTTTTTTACCAATTCCTATAAAAGCAAAATATTTTATTCCAGGGATCATTTTATTGGATTTAATTTCAGGAGTAACAGGTAGCTCTTTTTTTAGTCCAAGTAATACAGCATACTTTGCACACGTTGGCGGTGCGTTAACAGGATTTATCATCATGTGGTATTGGAAAAAAACACAGTTTAATAGAAATAGGTGGGATTAATGACTTCAGTTCAAGACATAAAATATAAGTTTGACAGGCTTAACATATTAGAAAAACTCATTGCTATCAATGTATTCATTTTTCTTTTAGGCTTGATTTTAAAACCTTTATTTAATATTACTTTAAATTGGTTGGAATTACCAAGTGATTTAGGTGATTTTATTTTTCAACCTTGGGCTATTATTACTTATGCCTTTGTACATTATGATTTTCTGCACATTTTATTTAATATGCTTTGGCTATACTATATTGGTAAGTTTTTTTTAAATCTCTTTAGTCCTAAGTTGGCTTTAAATGTTTATTTCCTTGGTGCCATTTGTGGCGGATTATTATTTATGGTTGCTTACAGCTTATTTCCTAATGTTTTTGGTAAAACACATTTAGTTGGTGCTTCTGCTTCGGTAAGGGCTTTACTCATTTTTATTTGTGCTTATATGCCTTATCAAGAGGTGCATTTTTTTACATTTAGACTGAAACTTTGGTATATAGGTTTTGCTATAGTTATTCTTGACGTTATAGGTCTATTTGGAATCAATACAGGTGGAAACTTAGCGCATTTAGGTGGTGCTGCTTTAGGTTACTTCTATGCTATTCAATATGTGAAAGGTCGTGATATAGGAAAAGGTTTTGAACGTTATATGGACGTTATAACGAGTATGTTTAAGTCATCAAAAAAGTCTCCCTTAAAAACAGTTCACAAAAACAAATCAAAGGTTGGTGGTTTTACTAAAGGTGAATTTAATCAGTTTAACAATCAGAAAAAGATTGATGTGATTTTAGATAAAATTAGCAAAAGTGGGTATGAAAGTTTAACCTCAGAAGAAAAGGAATTTTTGTTTAGGGCAGGTAAATAATTTGTAATGAAAGAGCTGCGTTTTTTTGAAAAAATCGTTTATATGCTTAATGGCATTGTAGCTACGCTTTTATTATTATCATACATATTACCTTTTGTTCCTCCTAAAGCATTTTCAATATTATCTATACTAAGTTTAGGGGTCCCCTTTTTAACTTTGGTTAACGTAGCGTTCTTTTTTTATTGGCTTGTTAAATTAAAAAAGCAGATGATTTTATCATTGTTTGTAGTTACCATTGGATATTTATCGTTCGGATCGTTTTATAAATTTTCGTCTTCTGAAAATATTGTACATCCTAATAACATTAAAGTTATGAATTATAATGTTAGGCTTTTTAATTTGTATAATTGGATTCCAGAAAAGGGAGTAGAAAACAAAATTATAAACTTTATAAAAACAGAAGCACCTCAGATTTTATGTGTTCAAGAATACCATCCTACAAATAACATTGATTTTTCTTTTTTTAAATATAAATATGAAAACCTTTCAGGCAAAAAACTAAAGAATGGCCAAGTTATTTTCTCTCAATTTCCTATTATAAATTCAGGTTCCATTGAGTTTCCCAACACATCTAATAATGCTATTTTTGCTGATGTTAAAAAAGGAAATGATACCTTGAGGATTTATAACATTCATTTAGAATCTATGCGAATTGATACCAAAGCAGAAAATTTGAAAAGAGAAGATTCTGAACGCCTTTTAAAACGAGTAGGGAAAGCATTTGAAATGCAACAGTTTCAAACAGAGTTATTTTTAATGCATAAAAATCAATGCCCTTATAAGATGATTGTATGTGGTGATTTCAATAATTCTGCATATTCTTATGTCTATAGAACCATAAAAGGTGATTTGGTAGATGCTTTTAAAGAAGCTGGTAATGGCTTTGGACGCACTTATGATTTTAAATTTTTTCCAGCACGCATTGATTTTATTTTACAAGATGAAGCCTTTAAAGTGAATGGTTTTAAAACTTATAATGCTCATAACTCCGATCACTTTCCTATAATGGCTACCTTAGAGTTAGAAAAGTAGGTTTTAAGTGGTGGCATTCGTTTTGTTTGTATTTTTAGAATTACTATTAATCTTATAACGTTTTGTGTTGATGCTTTTTACATAAATGAGCAATCTACCAAATCGGCTACAATATGGAACACTAAACCTAAGCCAACTAATCGTGTTTTTTGAGGTATTATGAGCAGTAAATATAATGCTATGGCGTAATACGTATGCAGCGGATGAAAGTTAATACTGCATCTATTAGGGTCAAACATGGGAGTAGCTAACAAATGGTCTAAATCTATCCACATACCTGAAATCATAATTAAAAAGGCAATTTTCCATTTTGATTTGAAAAAAATAACAGCCGTTAATAGCGGAAGAAATATATGGCAGCCGTAATGAGCAATTGTTTGTAACATTATAACGGGTTTAAAACTTGAGATTCTAAATAGTTTAATGCATTAGGACCTTCATTAAATAGCAAGTCCAAAATACTTAAGTTATTAATATAACCGTGCTTATTGTTAAACACTTGTGTATAAAATTCAAAAGGCTGAAAATGTTCTTTTTTTGCGTTTACTAAATATCTATAGTCTGCCTTGTTTTTCACCGTTTTTTCAAAAGTTTCAGTTTTTGAAATATTCAAATCTAATTGTAAACACTCACAAATGGTTTCAAAACATTTGAAATTAAAGTCTAAAATAAAGTCTGCTTTTGTCTTAAATAGAGGTCGAAGTTCATCTTCATAATATTCAAAAAAAGGAGAAGTTCGATATGCTGAAAGTAATGATTTCCAATGAAGCTCTTGCCATTTATAATCATTAGAAATTTTAACGTCCTTGTATTTTTGACGTTTTTTTTGAGAGTGAACTACTGGAATGTTGAGTAGTAACTTTCCATTAGCCGCATATATGTAGGTTCGGGTTCTGTAGGTTTGTTTTATAAAATTATCATTGGTTTCAAACACAAGTTTGTTAGCTTGTGTTAGAGCAACAAAATGGGCTATATCTGCGCAATAAGTAGGGTGTAGTAATATGTCCATATTGCTTAGAGGTTTGTTGTTAAAATACATACAATCAATTTTGTACGAGATAACAACACGATTTTTCTAATTCAAAAATTATGCTTTTTTGCGAGCTCTCCATTTATTGAACCCCATCCAACCAAATAAAACTACTAAAAAAGGAATAAAAAATGAAATAGGTTTTCCCGTACCATTTACAGTTGTGAATAATCGCTCCCAACGTATTTTATTAAATAAACCTTCTCCATGAGTATTCCAGCTCATCCAAACAAATACAGGTTTGCCTACTACATGATCAAATGGAACGAAGCCCCAAGACCTAGCGTCTAATGAGTTATGACGATTGTCTCCCATCATCCAATAATAATCTTGTTTAAAAGTATATTGATTTGCCACTTCACCATTTATTAAAACTTGGTTTCCCTGAACGGTTACAGTATTACCTTCGTATTCTGATATAACGCGTTTGTATAACGGAAGTGTTTTTAAATCAATGTCAATTGTTTTTCCTGCTTCAGGAATGTAAAGGGGACCGAAAAAATCGTTATTCCACGGGTATTCTGGGTCTTGAGGAAATAAGCTTGTATCAGCAACTCCTTTTTCTTGTATGTTTTTGGTTATGCTGGCAACATTTGGGTGATTTTTGAATTTAGATAAGGCTTCATCACTAATAGCAGGAAAATAACTCATTGTTAAATCTTGATTATACTGAGGAAAGTCAGTAATGTCATATCTGTTTGCTAATTGTGAATTATTGAAAGCACTGCCTTTGGTTTCCACCATATATGAAAATTGCAAATGTGCTCTGTCAGGTAACTCATTTTGTTTACCATTAATATAAACATATCCTTCACGAATTTCAAAAGTATCACCAGGCGTGCCTACACAACGTTTTACCAAATTGGTTTTTTTGTCAATGGGTTTGTAATAATTTCTATCTGGGCGGAAATTATTCATATCCAATAGGGTATCGGCAGGTTGGTTAAAAACTACAATGTCATTTCTTTCTATTTTTTCAAATCCTGGAATTCTTAAATAAGGAAGTTGTAATTTGTTTTGCCATGCGGTATTTCTTTTAGGGTATTCATCACTAAACAAGTACGATTTCTTGTTCAGTACAGGGATGGTATCATGGACCATTGGTGCTGCAATAGTGGTCATTGGTACCCTAGCACCATAATGAAATTTACTCACAAATAAAAAGTCGCCTACTAATAACGATTTTTCTAAAGAAGAACTTGGAATGGTGTAAGGTTGAATAAAATAGGTATGTACAATGGTGGCAGCAACAATAGCAAATAATATGGAGCTTGTCCATTCTCCTGAACTAGATTTAGGATGAAGACTTCTGTTTTCTATATAATTAACATCCGCAAAATAATTTAAGTAAAAGTTGTAAAACCCTAAGCTTATAATAGCTAAAAATGTATCAATGTATTGGTTTTTGCCAAAACTTCTAGCTGTTTCTACCCAAACAACAATAAACATAATAACGTTTACAATAGGCAAGAACAGTAAAATAGTTAGCCAAGGAGATCTGTTAATTATTTTCATTAAAACAATAGCATTGTACACAGGTACAAAAGCTTCCCATGCTTTTCGCCCAGCTTTAATATATAGTTTCCAAGTTCCTAAACCATGAACTACCTGAATAATCATGAAAAATATAAACCATTGTATCAATGTCATAATCGTATTTTTTTAGTCAATAATAATTTAATTGTACTGTTTAGAGTTGGGTTTAACCTATGTTTAAAACATCGTTCATTGTAAAAACACCTGTTTTTCCTATAATCCATTCTGCTGCAATTACAGCACCTAAAGCAAAACCTTCTCTGTTGTGTGCGTGATGTTTCATTTCAATAAAGTCAATATCACTTTCATACTTCACGGTATGCGTACCTGGTACGTTTTCGATACGTTTTGCTACAATTGGAACTGCATTGTCTTCTTTTGAGTCTAAAACCCATTTGTCAAAACTTGAATGATTTTTAATAATACCATTTGCTAAGGTTATAGCTGTACCACTTGGAGCATCTAATTTTTGAGTGTGGTGAATCTCTTCCAAACGCACTTTGTACTGTGCTAAATTACTCATCATTTTTGCTAAATTTTTATTTAATTCAAAAAAGATATTTACTCCTAAACTAAAATTGGAAGCTGAAATAAAAGCCCCTTTTTTTTCATTACATAAAGCTACGGCATTATCGTAATCTTCTAACCATCCAGTCGTACCAGAAATAACAGGTACACCATTGTTTAAGCATTTGGATATATTGCTAAAAGCTACAGATGGGATACTAAAATCAATGGCAACATCGGCATCTGTAATGTTATACGTTGTACCTACATCTGCTTTTATAACAATGTTATGACCACGTTTTAAAGCAATTTGCTCAATGGCTTTTCCCATTTTTCCGTATCCAAGTAATGCAATGTTCATATTAAAATTTAAAATTTAAAGTTAATCCAAGGTTACTACTAGCATCAAATTCATTAAACTCATAATGAGGAGCTAGCGTTAAATTGTCGTCAACATTATATTGAAGTAAATGGGCATCCACATTGGCATCAATAATATTTAAAGCATAAAGCCCGACAGTAATTAAGAGTGATAAATCTTTGTTTTTTCTATAAAATTCTTGTCCGCGTTCCAAATTTGTAGTGCTAACTCTAGGAGTATCCAGTTTGTTTCCTTCAGAATCAAAATAAAATTCGTCATCGGTAAAACCGGCTAATCTACTTTTATAAGCATCACGATACCTATTGTATTCTTTTTGATTGGAAACAAAAAAATAGATACCTGTTCCTAAAGCACCATAAACAAGGGGTATTTTCCAGTATTTTTTATTGTATGCTTGACCAAGTCCTGGTAATATAGCAGAATAAAATGCCGCCCGAGCAGGAGATAAGGCATCCATGGGTTCTCTTGTTTTAACTATAATGCTATCTGTTTCTATTACAGGAAGTGCTTCTATAATTTTTTTATCGTTTTTGTCTTGAGCTACGACAGAAAAACAATAAAAAAAAGCGAGTACTCCTAATATTAGAAATTTATTTGGCACGTTCTACTAATTTTTTAAGGCGATTAAAGTCTTCTTCGGAATGAAAAGGAATGGTTATTTTTCCTTTACCATTACTGGAAACTTTAACGTCTATTTTGTGTCCAAAGTATTCCGAAAATTCTTTTATTCCTTTTGAGATATGTTCTGGAAGAACAGTATCTTGTTTTTTAGTAGGCTTTTTTTGTGTGTCTTCAGTGGCGTTGAAATCTCGAACTAAGGCTTCCGTATCTCTAACAGATAGTTTGTTAGAAAGGATTTGCTCATAGATATCTAATTGGGCATTTGGGTCATCAATATTAATTATAGCCCGCCCATGGCCCATAGAAATAAACCCATCACGCATGCCTGTTTGAATGATAGGGTCTAATTTTAATAAGCGTAAATAATTTGCGATTGTAGAACGTTTTTTACCAACACGTTCACTCATTTGTTCTTGTGTTAAATTGATTTCATCAATTAAACGTTGGTAAGACAGAGCAATTTCAATAGGGTCTAAATCTTGGCGTTGTATGTTTTCAACCAAAGCCATTTCTAACGATTCTTGATCGTTGGCAATTCGTATGTATGCAGGAATGGTTTCTAAGCCAATAAGCTTAGATGCTCTATATCTGCGTTCACCAGACACTAATTGGTAGCTATTAAAGCCTAATTTACGAACGGTTATAGGCTGAATAACCCCCAATTCTTTGATAGAAGATGCTAATTCTTGTAGTGTTTCTTCATTAAAATTGGTTCGAGGTTGAAAAGGGTTAACTTCGATGAAGTTTAAATCGAGTTCAATAATATTTCCAATAACTTTATCTGCATTTTTATCTCCAACGGATTGTATATCGTTACTTGGATCTTTTAAAAGTGCAGATAAACCTCTACCTAAAGCCTGTTTTTTGATTGCTTTAGCCATACATTAAGAGTTTTTATTGATAATTTCTTTTGCCAAACTTAAGTAATTAGTGGCACCTTTACTACTGGCATCGTAATTAATTATACTTTCACCATAACTTGGAGCTTCACTTAAACGTACATTACGTTGAATAATAGTTTGAAACACCATGTTGTTAAAATGCTTTTGTACTTCTTCAACTACTTGATTCGATAATCTTAATCGAGAATCGTACATAGTAAGTAATAAACCTTCAATATCTAATTCTGGATTGTGAATTTTTTGAACACTTTTTATAGTGTTTAATAATTTCCCTAAACCTTCTAATGCAAAATATTCACATTGTATGGGTATGATTACGGCATCTGCTGCAGTTAATGCATTAAGCGTTAATAAACCTAAAGATGGTGCACAATCAATGATAATAAAATCATAATCATTTTTAATATCTACTAAAGCTTTTTTTAGCATGTATTCGCGCTCATCCTTATCCACTAGCTCTATTTCAATAGCAACTAAGTCAATGTGGGCAGGGATAACATCCAAATTAGGAGTGTCTGTTTTAATAATGGCTTCTCTTGCTGAATTAGAATGCTCTAAAAGCTGATAGGTACCTATATCAACAGAATCTACATCAAGACCTAATCCTGATGAAGCATTAGCTTGAGGGTCGGCATCAATAAGTAAGATTTTTTTTTCTAGTACACCGAGTGAAGCTGCTAAATTGATAGACGTGGTTGTTTTTCCTACTCCTCCTTTTTGATTAGCAATTGCAAAGATTTTCCCCATTAGTGATTTGGTTTTTTAAAGGTGCAAAAATACAACTATTTATTAGGAATAAAAATCGAACTTGTTAATAAACAGTTTAAGCTATAAAGAATATGTTAAGAATAGCTTTTAATCGGTTTTTATTTCTCAGGATTATGAACACAAAATTTATAACCCTTAGTTAAGTATTTTTTTGCAACGTTTTGTATTTGTTTTTTTGTTATAGTATTAATATCTTCTTCATAATTAAAAACTCGTGAAAGATTCCTGTCGTAAAAATCAGCATTTTTCAGTAAATTTAACCAAAATCTTTTTTCGAATAGATTCTGCTTTAATTATCAAACGCAATTCTACTTTATCTTCGGGTTTTTTATTGTTTCTAATATAATAGGTTAAACCATTGTTAAGTTCTCCAATTTTTATATTTTCTGCAATAGGAATTTTAGAGTTTAAATGGGAGTGTTTTGTGGTATTTTGAGCTAGAATAATGTTATTACTAATAATAAGAAGAAAACTGAAAATGAATAGAGTTATTTCTTTCATGAAAAGTAAATTCATATATTTTTTATAGTAGCAAATTAAATTTGAATAAAGTTACATTTCTTTTCAAGAAAAAAGATTGCTTTAACCATTTATTAACGAGATTTTTTAAGGATAATGTGTTTATCTATTTTTTTAATTTCATTTGAGCTTTTTGCTTTATTGTTTTTTTTGTAAATAATCGTTTTAAGTGTTTGTGCTTAGTCTGAGTTCTCTTGATTAGTTATTGGTTTTCATTTAAAATGATAAATATGGGAACTTTTTTGTTTTGAAGATGTAATTACTTATTTTTTAAAATGTTAAGAGTTATTAGTAGAATCCCTAATGGTAACAATACACTGAAAATAAATAATAAAAAATAATAATATGGAATACTACTTTTGTTAAAGTAAAACATATTTCCTTGAATTATTAATAGGCATTCAGTTAATATGAAGCCTAAAATAAATAAAATAATGCCAAATTGTAATTCGCTGTTAATAGTAATCAATTTACTTTGTAATACAAATCCAAATAAAAATCCTGTAATCACTCCAAGCATTAGTAAATGAATAAAGCCAATAACTAAATGATGATGTTGGTAGGCTGCTTCGTAAATTTCGGGTATGAATGATAAAAGTTGAATACCAATCTTTAGGATAAAACAAAATAAGGCAAACTTGTAAACGTAAACAGTAAGTTTAGAATTGTGTTGTATGATAAAATATTGATATGGTTTTATGAGCTTTAAAAATATTACAAGTGCCATTAATTGAAGTATAACTCCTAATCCATTTATCCATAATAAAGAGATATGAGGAGCATACCAATTAATAGGCAATGCCATAGTGAATAATGTTGAAGTTATTATTAATTTAAGAAACAACCGGAATTGTTTAGAATCTTTAAGTTTTATGAGGTGAAAAAATATGGCAATAACAGCTAATAAAAACCAACCGTTGAATTGAAAATGCAAAAAAAATTGAATTGCAATTTGATAAAATGCAGAAGTTTGACCAACTATAGATACGGCAGGACCCAAACACCAAACGCCGATAGTTGACAGTAGCATAAAAAATAATGACACCTTCATTAAATAATTAATAGCTATAGATTCTATTTTGTGATGCTTCCAAATAAGATATACAAAATAATAGCTGCAAAAAATATGTAGGGTAGAAAATGAAATGGAAAGGGCTGCATACCCTTGAAATGGAAAACTTAGCATCATGCCAATAACCGCAAACTGGGTAATCCAAAACAACCGATTATATATAGGCTTTTTTTTTGGTACGAAATAGTGGGTAAAAAGTACAAAAAGCATTAAATATACCCATCCCAACATGGCTATATGAGAGTGTGCATGTGTTAGAAAACGATAATTTATATAAATTTCACCTATAAAAGAATACCGTAAAGCTAAGCCAAAAAGTGCTGCAATTAAAAAATTAAAGAAACATATTAGCACAAGCTTTTTCTGCATTATAATTTATTTCTAAATGATAAATATAAGAAACCTTAAAGAGGTATTACTAATTAAAAATTCCAGAAAGATTAACCTTTCTGGAATTTTTAATAATAAGAAAATGTATTATTTATGGAATTGTTGTTCCAGTTTTATGGCCTTAGGGAATAGAATATTGTTTTCTAAGTGAATATGTAAATGCAAATCCTTTTCAAATTCATCTAACATAGCAAAAGTTACTCTATAGGTGTTGCAAGCATCTGCTGGCGGATTATAATTATTTGTTAGTTCCGCTATTTGTCTAAAGCGTTCCCCTTCATTGTCATGTTCTTGCATCATCATTGTAATTGGGTTTTCAACGGTGCCAAAGTGTGGTGCTTCAATCGGGTTTTTTGATTTAGTAGCAGAAACCATTTTCCTTACAAAAGGGAAAAGAATTAATTCTTCTTTTTTCATGTGTGTTGCCAATTCATTCGCAGAGGCAGTAAATAGTTCGTTTATTTTATATAGTTCTGGATGCCTTTCTGCATGAACGTTGCATAATTTATCTAAAAACTGACGTAATACCGGAATTTTTTCCTCTACATAGCGATGGTGCTTTTTTTCAATATAATCTATCAATAAATCTAATGGCCAAGATTTATAGTCTATGGATTGGTCTGTATTTGAATGTAATACAGCATTTAATTTGTCTAACAATTCGTTAATATTTATATCATTTTTTTTGCAAACTTCTTCAATGCTTCTTTGGCCTTTACAACAAAAATCTATACCGTAGTTGCTAAATACTGCTGCTGTTCTAAAGTCGTCTGCTACAAATTGTCCAATCTGTTTTTTTGCATTATTATTAAGTACTTCCATAATGTTATTATTTCGGATAATTTTATCCTATTTATATTCAAATTTTTTTTAGACCTTTAAGTATGAAGCACCAGACTTAATGTTTAGTGCTAATTCTTCTAAATTTGTGTTTTCCAACATATGCTTCAATTCATCTCTTATATTTTTGAACTTATCATGTACAGCACAAGGGAAATTTTCATTACAGGCTTTCATTCCTAAACCGCAACCTTTATAAATAGTGTCACCATCAATGGCATTAACTATTTGAGACAGTTTAATGGTTTTTAATTTGTTTTTGTTAATTTCAAAACCACCATAAGCACCTTTTACAGAATTTACAACTTGATGTTTAACTAATGCTTGTAATATTTTGGCTGTAAAAGCCTGAGGTGAATCAATTTCTTTTGCTATTTCTTTTGGACTTACTCGTAAACCTTCTTTTGATTTTATAGCAATAAATATTGTAGCTTTAATGCCGTATTCACAGGCTTTTGAAAACATATTCCTTATTGATTTTATACAAAAGTAGTATAAAAACTTAACTAAGACAAATTTATCTTAATTAAAATGTTTTGTTTAGTAAAAAATTACAGACCTACTAAAATGGTTAAAATTTCAATAGCTGTTTTGTTAATATCTTCGTCTGGATTAAAAATAGTAGCAACGCCAGCATCAAATAGAAATTTATAATCTTGTTTTGGAATAGTGCTGCCTACAATAATCATTATATCTTCTCGGCCATATTTTTTTAATCCACTAATAACTTGTGGAATTAAAATTTTATAATTTGTTGCTGATACTGATAGGCTTAAAATATGCACATCGTTTTCTATGGCTTGTTTAGTAATCTCTTGTGGCGTTTCAAAGAGAGGCGCAATGTCTACATCAAAACCAATATGAGCAAATGTTGTTGCTAACACTTTAGTGTTTTGAACAAGATAATCTTGTTTCATTTTTGAAATCATAATTCGTGGGCGTCTGCCGTCTTGTTCTGCAAAAACATCAGCTAATTTTTGTGCTTTTTTATAAGAGTCATCATTTTTTAGTTTTGAGTTGTACATCTTATATTATGATTTTGTATTTGTTTTTAGAGTTAAACTTCAAGTGCCTTGCAGATTTCATTTAAAGTTGCTCGCTCACGAGCAGCATCGATTGCTAAACTTAATAGGTTTTCTTGGCCGTTTTGTACTGCACTGGTTAGTTTTGAAAGGATTGTTTTAATTTTTTCAGAATCTCTTTCGGATTTAATTTTATTTAAACGTTCTAATTGCTGATTTAATGTAGTTTGTTCATCTACATTAGGAATATTATTTGAGGTATTTTTTTCTGATTTATATTGATTTAATTCAGTTGTAATATTTTGATTAAAATCTATACGTGTTTGTTTTTTATTAAAAGTTTCTTTAATGTGTGATTTATAAATGCCAGATTTTATAGCCATAGTCATGCCGCCCATTGCTTCAATTTCTTCAATATGCTCCCAAGCTTTTTCTGTAAGATTCTGGGTTAGTTTTTCAATATAATAACTGCCACCCCAAGGGTCTACTGTTTTTGTTACTTTCGTTTCTTCTTGTAAAAAAAGTTGTGTGTTTCGGGCAATACGAACTGATAAGTTGGTTTGTAAATCTTTGGCTTGAGTAGGAATATTTGTATGTAAAGATTGTGTGCCGCCAAATATTGCGGAGGCAGCTTGAATAGTTGTTCTTGTTATATTATTAAAAGAATTTTGCTCAGCTAAACTGTAAATTGCGGTTTTACAATGTGTACGTAGTTTTAATGAATTTTCATTTTTAGGATTAAATTGTTTAATCATTTTAGCCCATAACATTCTTGCTGCTCTCATTTTAGCTATATCTATAAAATGATTCATGCCAATACTCCAAGAGAAAGATAATTTGGAAGCTAATGTATCAATGCTTAAACCTAATTCTAAGCCTTTTTTTATGTATTCCAATCCTTGTGCTAACATGTAAGCCAACTCCTTGTAAACGGTTGTATTGACTTCATGTAGATAGTGCCCCGAAATATTTATGCTATTGAATTTGGGCATATATTGGTTTGTATATTCAAAAATATTAGAAATGATTTTCATAGAATGAGTAGGAGAGGAATAGCGGTTTGGCTCCATAAATTCTTTTAAAATGTCATTTTCTATCGAGCCTTTTAATTGTTGGGGTGTTACTCCTTGTTCTTCTGCTGCAACAATATAAAATGCCATGATGGGTAAAATAGTATGGTTTAGAGTTATAGATAGATTGGTTATTTCTAAAGAGATTTGGTTAAAAATCAACTTCATGTCATCAACAATATTGATGGCAATATCTGTGTTTATAACATTATGTTTGCTGTCATTACTATTGTTTTTTAGGTTAACTGCATCCAAAATAATGAAAAGTTCTTCTTGTTC
Source organism: Pseudalgibacter alginicilyticus (assembly GCF_001310225.1). Taxonomy (GTDB): domain Bacteria; phylum Bacteroidota; class Bacteroidia; order Flavobacteriales; family Flavobacteriaceae; genus Pseudalgibacter; species Pseudalgibacter alginicilyticus. Next base: position 3,480,076 of record NZ_CP012898.1, read on the forward strand.
TTTTAGGATACTTTCTTTGTAAAAGGTATCAATGTTCTCAGCATTTAAATTTTTTTGATATTGCTTTATTGTCCAAGGATTTTCTATATACATAGTACTGTATGGACCTCGTAAATAAGGTGATATGCCAGCGGCGAAGTTGAGGTGTTCTAAATTTTCAATATCTGTTTTAGAATAATGTGTTTTTATGTTGATACCTTTAATAATAAAGGGAGGGCTTTTTTCTATCGGATTCTGGATGATAGTTGGTATTTTTAAAGCAATGTGTTGAAGATTTTTTCTTAACATTTAGAAGGTTTTTTAAAGCTCGTTTTTTAATCGATTTTTTTCTAAAGTTTCAGATAATCGCTTTTCTATAATGGGTTCAATGAATGTTTTTCTAGGATTACTTTTAATAAATGGATAAAGCTCTAACTCTTGTTTCATCCTGTCATTAGGGTTGATGTGTTTATTGGTCCCAATTAAAATTTCCTTTCCTTCATCAAATTGTTTTTGCTCTTTTTCAGCATTTTCTTTTATTTTTCTTTGAATGGTACCTTCTTTTAGTTGTTTTAAAAAACCACCATTTGCTTCAATATCTTTAAATAATATCAAGGCTTTTTCTGCTAATTGCTTCGTTAGCGTTTCAATATAGTAAGCTCCATCGGCAGGGTTGTTTACTTTATCAAAATGGCTTTCATGTTTCAAAATAAGGAGTTGGTTTCGTGCCATACGTTCACTAAAATCATTTGTTTTGTGGTATATGGCATCATAGGGCAAATTAACAATTGTGTTAGCTCCTCCAATAATGGCGCTCATGCATTCAGTCGTTGTACGAAGCATATTGGTATGGTTATCGTAGAGTGTTTTGTTACGCTTAGTAGATGTTGCTACAATATTACAATCTGAATTAATTTTATATTCTGAAGCTAAGGTATGCCAAAGAATTCGTAAAGCTCTTAGTTTGGCAATTTCAAAGAAGTAATTAGTTCCAACGGATACATGAAAAGTAAATGTAAATGACTGTTTGCTTAGATTGTCAATGAGGTTTAAATATTCATTGACATGGGAGATTATATAAGCTAATTGTTGCACAATATTAGCTCCTGCATTTTGATATAATACCCCGTCAACGTTAAATGAATTTGTAATTTTTACAATAGACGTAAAGGTTTTAAAATCATCATTTAAATTTTTAAACCAATTCCCATTTTTGGTTAAATTTCCAATGATATCTGTTTTAATATTGAAATTATTTAATAGAGTCTTTTGATTGCAGTTAAGATAATAATCATAAATTATTTGTACGTATGGGAATGATAGAAACTGTAGTTCAAAAGAAATGGAAACGGTATTTAGGTTAATATTCTGTAATAAATCAGAAACTAAAATACGAGCTGTTGGTATGATGAACGTTATAGTATCTATCCCTTCTTTAACTAAGTTTATAGCTTTTTCATTTGATTTTTGTACATCCGCTACGTAGATAAACTGTCCTATTTTCCATTCGGAAGCTTTAGTATTTGAGGGATCTGGAAGGTCATTAAAATCATCGGCATGATAAAAAGGTTTCACTGAAATATCTTCATTGCTTTTCCAAATAAGCGTGTTGTTGTAGTCGGCTCCTTTTAAGTCGACTTGTATTTTTTGTTTCCATTGTTTAGCAGAAACCCTATTAAATTCATCAAAAAGTCTTTTACTCATTTGGTTTTACCTTAAGGCTGTCTTCGTACTCAATAATGTAAATTTCTTCATTTTCGCGTTTCATATAGTATTCTTCTCGAGCAAATTTTTCAATACCTTCTTCAGTACTTAATTTTTTAAGTGCTTTTTTATCTTTTTCAATCTCCTTTTTGTAGTATTCTTTTTCGTTTTCTAAATCGTTAATTTCGCTATTCAATTCATGATGAATAAGCCAAGAATTGGCATCAAAAAATAGCATCCAAACAATAAACACGGTCAATATAAGAATGAATATGTTTTTGAATGGTTTCAATAGCTTCTTTTTGTTAAAAGGGGCTGCCATTTATAATCTTTGGTTTATGATGGTTTTTACTATATCTATTGCCACGGTATTATATTTGTTGTTAGGAATTATAATATCCGCAAACTCTTTCATGGGTTCAATAAACTGATTGTGCATCGGTTTGAGTGTGGTTTGGTATCTGGTTAAAACTTCGTCCAAATCTCTACCACGTTCTGTAATGTCACGCTTTAAACGGCGTATTAATCGTTCATCACTATCGGCATGTACAAAAATTTTAATGTCAAACATATCTCGTAATTCTGGATTTGTTAAAATTAAAATACCTTCTACAATGATCACCTTTCTGGGGTGTGTAAAAATAGTATCTCCTGTTCTATTATGTTTAACAAATGAATAGACGGGTTGGTGCACTGTATTGCCTTTTTTTAATTCAACTAAGTGCTCGTGTAATAATTCAAAATCAATAGAGCGTGGATGATCAAAATTTATTTTAACCCGTTCGTCATAACTTAAATGTGAGGTGTCTTTATAGTATGAGTCTTGCGAGAGGATACCTACTTCGCCCTCTGGTAATTCTTTTAAAATTTGATTAACAACGGTTGTTTTTCCACAACCAGTACCACCAGCAATACCAATAATAAGCATGATTTAATGTTTTAACTTTTTTGACAAAGTTAGCTAAAATAGGAGGTTTAATTGGGTGGAAATTTTTATTTTTTGATATTAGAAACTTCGACTTCTGTAACCATTTTATCGTTTTTATTACCCCAACTGTTGGTGATGTAATTCATAACATCCGCTACTTCATCATCGCTTAAACCCATAGGAGCCATAGTGCCGTTGTATGTTTTGCCATTAACTACTATTTCGCCACTCTGACCATATTTAATACCTCTTATACTTGCTTCTCGATTTTTCATTAAATAATCAGATTTTGCTAATGGCGGAAAGGTTTCAGGAACACCTTCTCCAGCTGGCATATGACAATTAACACAAAAATCAGTATAAATTGCACGACCACGTTCTATGCTTTCTTGAAGTTTTGGATTTTGCTTATTTTGGCAAAAAACAAATGTTATGGCAGTAAAATATGTGATTATTATTAATTTCATATATTATTTTTTAGGAACAATTTTGAAAATACCTTTACCTTCAACCGCAATGTAAATATTACCATCAGTAGCTTCTAAAACATTTCTAACGCGACCAATATTTTCAAAAAGTTTTTCTCTTTTTATAACCTTTCCGTCTTTTAAAACCAAGCGTTCTAAATATTGGAATTTTAAAGACCCAACCAATAAATTGCCTTTCCAGTCAGGATATTTGTCAGAAAAAACAAATGTTAAGCCACTTGGTGCAATGGATGGTACCCAATAAAATAGGGGTTGTTCCATGCCTTCTTTTTCTGTAATGTCTGTAAAACTGGTGCCTGCATAATTAATTCCATATGAAATAACTGGCCAGCCATAGTTTTTGCCTTTTTCTATAATATTGATTTCATCTCCACCTTTAGGGCCGTGTTCATGTTCCCATAAATCACCTGTTTTTGGGTTTTTAACTAATCCTTGTGGGTTTCTGTGACCGTAACTGTAAATGGCTGTTTTTGCATTTGCAGTGCTGATAAAAGGATTATCATGAGGAACACTACCGTCATCGTTTAGTCTATAAATTTTTCCGCAATCCAAAGTTAAATCCTGAGGATAGATATCACGTTCACCGCGTTCACCTATAGAAAAGAATAGGTAGCCGTCATTATCAAATTCAATACGAGAACCCCAATGTTGTCCTTTTTTAGTGTTTGGATTGGCTTTGTACAAGATTTCTTTTTCAACTAAGGTGTTTTCTTTTAATTTTGCTCGCATGATGGCTGTGTTACCTCCATCTCCTTCACCATTAGCAGATGCAAACGAAAAATAAATCCAACCATTTTCAGAATAGTTAGGGTGCAATTCAACATCCATAAAACCACCTTGTCCACGAACATAAATATCGGGAAGTCCTGCAATGTTGGTTTTTTTACCTCCTTTAAAATGAATAAGTTGACCTGATTTTTCAGTAATTAACATGCTGTTGTCTGGAAGTAAAACCATCCCCCAAGGAATATCCAAATCTGCCACATACATTTCAGTAGTGTAGTTGAGGTTTTTTGGTATTTCTGCTTCAACAGAAGAGTCCTGTTGTTGTGCGCATGCCGAAAATGACATGTATATTGTGAATATAAAAGCTAAATTTTTTATCATTTTTTTCTTTCTTTATTGTAAAAATACATTAAATCTTATAACTTATATGAATTCCAGAAAAATAGTTCACTGGATTTCCAGGGTAATAATATCTAGGAGCACTGCCTCCAAAACCACTGGCATTAATAAGAATTTGGGAAGCAAAGGCTTCATTGAAAATATTATCCACTCCTAAAAAAACATTTAACGTCAATTTTTGTGCCATCAAAATTTGGTAACCTATTTTTAAGTTTGTTAAGTTGTAAGCATCTGAAAAAAGAGAATTACTATCAGTTATAGGCATGCTTCCAATATGCTGATAATTAATATTTCCGTAGATGCCAAGTTTTGAATTTATATCTATTCCAACATTAAAAATATTTGAGGGTACACCTGTTAGTTTATTTCCAGAATAATCACTCGTGTCATCAATAAATTTCTTGAATTTAAAATTATTTTTGGTATACGAAATAAAAGATTTAAGATTGATGGCATCTGTGTTCATGATTTTATAGTTTAAAGAAAGTTCCAGGCCATCATGTCTTGTTTTACCTGCATTAATTCCAATATATTGATCATCAGCTGTTCTTCTTGCTACTAAAAGATTTTTAATAGCCATTTGGAAAATAGCAGCATTAAACTGAAGTTTGTTTTTAAGTATAGATCCTCTGCTGCCAATTTCATAATTCCAGCCAGTTTCAGGCTTTATATTGGTGTTAATTAAGCCATCTGGTAATAATGTTTCTTCTAATGAAGGAGGAGAAAACCCATGACTAATATTGGAGTATAGACTTATGTTTTCTGTAACTAATTGTGAAATACCAAACTTGGGAGATAATTTGTTTTCAAAGTTATAGGAACCCGATTGGTTAGGACTGGAATCTGGAAATCTATCTTCTAGGTTGTATGATGTGTCATTAAAATTTAATCCGATAGATACTGTGGTTTTTTTTGTGATGCTATAATTAGTCTCAAAAAAGAGGTTGTAATAGCTGCGTTCTTCTTTAAAATCAGAAAACCGATTTCCTTCAACGCTGCCAGTTCCTGTAGGGAAATTTTCGTATAAATTTTCAAAATTGCCCCATTGATTAGTGTCTCTAAAAAATTCACCTCCTATAGTCCAGTGTAAGTTATTTTTGAATAGTTTTAAGTTGCCAATGAGTCGACTTCTTAAACCAAAAGCATTAGTGTTTTCTTCTAAAATGTCAAAAGGTCTGGGTTCGTAGCTCTTTTTAAAAGAAGTAAAAATACTAGTAAGCTGTTTTAAATTATTATGGTATTGATGGTTCCAAGATAAACCAAAAACACCGCGCTGTGAATCCTCATACCCTTTGGCTTGTTTCCATGTAAAAGCTGCTGATTTGGGATTGTTTATAAAATCATTTTCATTAATGGAGCTTGGAATAAAAGCTTTTAGGTTTACCAAACTAATAAATAAATTTAGATTATCTTTTTGGCTAATAAAATGATTGGTATTTATTGTAAAAGTTTGGCGGTCGTATTTATTGTTTTCTCTAAAACCATCGCTATGTGTATTGCTGTAAATTGCTCTAAAGCTATGTTTATTTGTTCCATGATTGATGTTTATTAACCCTTTCATTAAACCAAAAGAACCAATAGTTAATTCGCTTTGCAAGTTGGTTTGGTTTAAATAGGCGTTTTGAGGTTGTAAATGAATCGTGCCACCTAATCCAGCTCCATAAATGCTTGAAGCAGCTCCCTTAATAATTTCCATTTTGGTTATGGCACCCAATTCAAAATCTTCAATATTAGTATTCCCGTTTCCAGAAGTTAGCGGAATATCTTGAAAATAAGCCCTTATTTTGGAAGTTCCATATAAGTTTCTGGTGCCTATACCTCGTATACTGATTCTATTGGTGTTTAAAGCAGCGGTTTGCATAAATACACCTGTAACTCGATTTAAAGCAGAATTAATATTTGTGTTGTTGGCCCTATTTATATCTTCTGAAGAAACAATTTGAATGGATGAAACAGCTTTTTTAAGGTGAAGCGGTAAATGGTTGGAGCTTACAAAAACTTCATCGAGTTCAGAAGGATTAATATCTAATTGAATGATTATAAAATCTGAATTAGAAATTTGAATTTCTTTGCTAATATATCCTATTTTTCGAAATTCATAATTTCCTGTATTAGGTATTGTAAATTCCCCAAACTCATTGGAATTTGAATAGATGTTAGTTTTTAAATTTTTAATTTGAACATGACTTAAAGGAATACGGTTAGTGCCATCAATTATTTTTACTTTTATATTTTTTTGACTAAAATTATATTGGCAGCTAAAAATTAATATCCACAAAAAAAGACATGATTTTCTAATAGTCTGTATTGGGTTTTTAGTCATTTATTAAATTAATAAGAGGATTCAGATTTGATTAAGTATAGTGATAATTTTTTTAAAAGTTAAAAATTTTTCTTTAAAAAAATAAACAAAATATTAGTTTGGGTATTGTATAAATAAATTATATTTGCACTCGCTTTCAAGTGATGTAAAATTACTTTAAGCAATGATAGCCAATTCGGGGTGTAGCGTAGCCCGGTTATCGCGCCGCGTTTGGGACGCGGAGGTCGCAGGTTCGAATCCTGCCACCCCGACAAAAATGAATACCAATAGAAACTAAAACCTTGTAAATCGTATGATTTACAAGGTTTTTTTAGTTTTTAGAATATTATAAGCATTGAATTGATATGGTTTAATTCGATACACAGTTTCAAAACAAAAAAAGTGTTAACCGAATTATGAACCGTCACAGAGAGTTATATTACATTTGAATTGATGGAGGTAGTGTATATTCATAAACAGACTATATATTCATAGATAAAGTGAAAATATCATTGTTGTATCTATCCGAAGAATTAGTTCAGAAATATAAAGGATATATCAAAATCAAGAAAATAGAAACTTTATTTTCTAATATTTCAAACTAAAACAAAACTCAACAAATACTTAAAAGATATTGCATATGTATGTAAAATCAAATAGAATCTAATTTTTTATTTCGCTAATCACACTTTCTTAACTACGATAACTTTGAGCAATGTTATACCTATTGAAGTGGTAACACAATTACTTGGCGATTACAAAACAGCAACTATTCAAATTTCTGCTATGGTTGTTGAAAGAAAGGTAATTGAATATATTAATACTTTAAAGCTTAAAAAGATTCATAGTAACAACTAGAAAAATCATTCTAAATCAAAATAAAATAATACAGTATATTTGAGTACAAAACCAACTTAAAATGTATAAACAATCTTCAATAAAAAGCCTTACAATAGAAGAAGTAGTGGAGATTATAGGAGATATGCCACAAGAAGAAAATGGTTTACATATACATTTTTCGAAAAGTAGGTTTAAAGAAATTCCAATAGGATATCCTTTTAGAGCCAATGCCTTCACTTTTATATTAATCATTAAAGGCGAATTAAGGTTGCAAATAAATTTACTTAATTATACTATTAATAAATTTGAAATTATTGCTATAAATCAACAAATGGTTACTCATGCTCAAGAAATGAGCAAAAATCTTGAAATTGTAACAATTAGCTTTAATATTGATTTTATATTGCGAAACTCTATTAATAAAAATGATATTGATACTTTAGACTTCTTTACGGCGATTAGTATACCCAAATTAAAATTATCTAAAGAAAATTTTAAAGCGTTTATTTCAGTGGCAAAAATTTTAGAACAAAATAATCGCCTTGCTAAAAACAACCCATATAATAAAGAAAAAATAACTCATAGTTTTAATTTATTAATGTATCATTATGCTTCTTTATTAAAGAGACAGTTTCCTAATATAGAGGAAAATTTAACCCGACAAGAAAAATTAGCACTTCGGTTTTTAAAATTGTTAAATGAAAATTTTAAACAAGAGCGTACGGTGCAATTTTATGCAGATATCTTATGTTTAACTCCAGGTTATTTATCAAAAGTCTTAAAGCATATTTCGAAAAAAACAGCAAGCGAATTAATTGAAGAAGCCGTGATAATGGAGGCAAAATTACTATTAAAAAATCAAACCTTGTCCATTTCTGAAATTGCAAATGAGCTTCAATTTAGTGATCAATCTTTCTTTGGTAAATATTTTAAAAAACACACGGGTTACTCACCTTCAAAGTTTAGGGAAATTAATTTTAAAAGTTAATTTTTGACCAACAAGCTTCCGTAATATTCCCTTTTTTTTCTTTTTATATATAAAAATAACTGATTTAGACCAATATTTTCCGTTTGTAAACCTGTTGTAATTCTATCAATAATAAGATTTTTGTTGCCTATAATCCTAAAATTATAGCAACAAATATGAAGCAAATTATCACCTTAACAACTTTAATTTTATTATTAGTAGGTTGTTCAGATAAAAAGAAAACGGTAAAACCAACTATTATTCCTAAGGTTACCGTAAAAAAAATACAAACAAGTTCTGAAACTGAAGTTTTAAATTATAGCGGAACCATTGAGGCAGACAATACCGTGTCTTTAGGTTTCTCTGTTCCAGGCCGGATTTCAAAAGTCTATGTGCAAGAAGGGCAAAAAGTAAAACGAGGGCAGTTACTAGCAGCAATAGACCAAACTACATATAAAAATGCATTTGATATAGCGAATGCTGGCTTAGAACAAGCTAATGATAACTTTAATAGATTACATAGTTTATATGAAAAAGGAAGTTTGCCAGAACGCGATTTTATTGCCGTTAAAGTGGCTGTAGCTCAAGCTAATGCAAATAAAAATTTAGCAGAGAAAAATTTAGCAGACACGAATCTTTATGCGCCTTTTTCTGGAATGATTACAGCTAAACTAACAGAAATAGGAGCAACGGCAGCACCTGGAGTACCAGCTTTTACTGTTATGAAAACAGATAAAGTTTACGCCAAAGCTTCTATTACGGAATCGGAAATAGCTAAACTCAAAATAGGTACAGATGCTAAGGTTGAAATCTCCTCATTAGATGAAATTTTTAATGGCAAAGTCGCTATTGTAAATCCAAGTGCAGATGCATTAACCAGAACGTTTAATGTAAAAGTACGTCTTGATAATAATGAAGATAAGTTATTACCAGGCATGATTAGTACTATAAAAATCAATACGGGTAATACCGTAAATGTTATTTCAATTCCTTCAGAAAATGTGGTAAGAGATGCTAACAATATACTCTATGTGTTTATGGTCAAAAATAATAAAGCCATTAAAAAAAGAGTATCTCTTGGCAACTTTAAAGGTAATGAGGTCATCGTTACAGAAGGTTTAGCAATTGGTGATTCAGTTGTAATTGCAGGAAATAAAAATTTAAAAGATGGACAAACAGTGTCTCTATAAAAGAACTGAATAAGATGATGAAAAAAGTAAAAATAAACTTTATAGAGGCAGCAATGAAATACCGTCAGGTAACCATTGTGCTTACCATATTGTTAATGATTTTAGGCGTATATGCTTTAGCCACCATGGCCCGAAGTGAAGATCCACAAATTACCGTTCGTAAGGGATTGGTAATAGCAGCATTTCCTGGCGCAGACGAGTTACAAGTAGAACAACAATTAACCAATCAAATTGAACAATTTTTGTTCGGTTTTGAGGAAGTTAGAAAGGAGAAAACAATCTCGGATACCAAAGAAGGACAAGTGGTAGTTACTGTAGAGTTAAATGAAAATGTAGTAGATACAGATGGTTTTTGGGCGACTTTACAACATGGATTAAATACAACATTCAGGCAAAATTACACGTTGCCACAAGGTGTGATTGGTCCAATAGTTAACAGTGACTTTGGAGATGTGGTGGCTCAAATGATTACAGTTTCTGCACCAGGACGAAGTTATGCAGAGATTGAGACTTATTTGGATGAGTTAGAAGATGGCTTAAAGACCATTACAGAAACATCAAAAATTAAACGTTACGGTGGACAAAAACAGCAAATTTATGTAACGGTTCAAGATGAAAAAATGAAACAATATGGTTTCGATTTTTCAACTATAGCTCAAATTATTCAAATGCAAAATAATACCGGCTATTCTGGAGGAATTACGTTAGAGAATTCGGAAGTCTCTGTGTTTGCCAAAAATCAATATAAAAATGAAGCAGATTTAGGCAATCAAATTGTATATAGTAGTCCAGATGGCAAAGTTGTTCGCTTAAAAGATGTGGCAACTATTGAACGTCGTTACGAAGAAGTTTCAAGCTATATTAAGGTAAATGATGAAAAAGTAATGATGTTAACCGTAGAGATGCAACCCGGTAATAACATTGTTCAATTTGGAGAGAAAATAACTAATAAAATTAATGAAGTAAAAAAACGATTACCTCAAGATGTTCAAATTACCACTATTGTAGACCAACCTGCAGTTGTAAAGGCAAGTATTAGCCATTTTATGTTAGAGTTTGTTATCGCTATTGTGGCGGTAATTATTGTAGTAATCCTGTTGTTACCCTTTCGTGTGGCAATAGTTTCGGCAGTGGCATGTCCAATTGCTATAGTCATTACATTCGGCGTTTTAAACGTTATTGGTGTAGAAATTCATCAAGTTACCTTAGCCGCATTAATTATAGTATTGGGCATGGTAGTAGATAATGCTATTGTAGTTGTAGATAATTATATAGAAAAATTAGATGAAGGTGAAGACCGGTGGACAGCCGCTTGGCAAAGTGGTACCCAATTAATGGTGCCAATTTTTACAGCAACAATGGCCATTATTTTTGCCTTTATACCATTGGCTTTTTTCTTAAACGGATTAGCTAAAGAGTTTATCCAGGCTTTACCAATTGCTGTAGCAGTAGCTTTATTTGCATCATTGTTAGTTGCATTGTTGTTAACACCATATATGTGTTATGTCTTTATAAAAAAAGGATTAAAGCACAAGGTAAGTGATGGGGATAAAAAAAGTATGTTAGATAGATTGCAGCATGTGTTTAATAATGGTTTAGATTATAGTTTTAAGTGGCCAAAAGCAACCTTGTTCTGTGGATTATTATCTGTTGTAATTGCCATTTTAATAGCGATGGGCTTAGAGCAGGAATTGTTTCCAACTGCAGAACGAAATCAGTTTAACATAGAAGTGTGGCTGCCTAACGGAGGAAATTTAAAACAAACTGAAGACGCTGTAAAACGTATTGAAAACGAAATAAAAAAAGAAGAAAGGGTTTTAGGCGTGGCAAGTTTTGTTGGTACCAGTTCTCCAAGGTTTCATTCTACGTATGCACCAGAATTCCCTCGAAAAAACTTTGCCCAAATCTTTATAACGACAACTGGTAAAGAAGCTACACAAGAATTAGCAGATGAGTACATTAAAAAGTTTGAAGGTTTTATTCCAGATGGTTATATCCGCATCAGACAACTTTCAATGAAAGAAACGCCAGCACCTATTGAAGTAAGAATTGTGGGTGAAGATTTAAATACACAAAAACAAGTAGCAGAACAAGTAAAAGTAATTTTAGAAGATGCTCAAGGAACAAACTGGATAAGAACATCGTATCAAGACGATTATTATGGTGTAAAAGTAAATTTAAACGACGATAAGGCCAACCGTTTGGGCGTAACCAATGCAATCGTTTCACAAACTTTGGGAGCAGGCTTAAAAGGGTATCCGGTATCTACGTTATACGAAGGGGATAAAGCGATAGATATTTTATTGCGTTTTGATGCTGAAAATCGTGAGAATTTTAACGATTTGGGCGCTTTAAATATACCTACAGTATTTGGTACAAAAGTACAATTAAGAGAGGTCGCAGACATTACTCCTGAGTGGCATACAGGAACCATAACTCATAGAAATGGTTTAAGAACATTAACGGTTAGAGCTGAAACACAGTTGGGAATAAAAGCCACCTCTATCCAAAATGATATCATGCCTAAAATTGATGCTTTACACTTACCAGACGGCATATCAATTACCTATGGAGGTGAATACGAAAGTACTAATGAAACAGCACCACACATGATGGCGTCTTTAGGGATAAGTTTAATATTAATCTTTTTAGTGCTTTTATTTCAATTCAAGGATTTTACAAAAGTCTTAATTGTTTTAGCAACATTTCCGTTGAGTTTACTAGGCGCATTTTTGGGGTTGTTACTTACAGGAAATCCAATTGGTTTTACGGCTTTTATGGGAATAATTAGTCTTATTGGCATAGTGGTAAGAAACGGAATTATTTTGGTGGATTATGCAGACGAGCTGGTCTTAGAACACGGTTATACCGTAAAAGCAGCGGCTAAAGCATCAGGGAAAAGACGTATGCGTCCCATCTTTTTAACCTCTGCAGCAGCAGCTATTGGTGTGGTTCCTATGATTATTGGTAAATCACCACTGTGGGCGCCTTTAGGAAGTGTGTTAGCCGTAGGACTAATAGTTTCAATGGTGCTAACCTTATTTATAGTGCCTATACTTTACTACAAGTTTGTTAAACCGCAAGCAGACGAAATACATTTTCGTCCGGATGCTGAAGAATATGAAACTATTTTGTATAAACCTAAAAAGAAAAGTAGAACACTTCGCAAATTAGAAGTGATGACGTATAAATTAAAAAAACGAATCAAGAACTAAAGATAAAGACTATAGAGCTACTGTTTAATAGATTAATAGCAATTTATCCTTATTTTAAAAACCGTAGTTTCTATAGTCCTTTTAGACAAACTTAAATAACATTATGAATACATATAAATATACCCTATCGTTAGTTTTTATACTGGTTTTTTTCACTTTTTATCAAGCTATCGCTCAAGACCGTTTGTTGAGTTTAGAAGACGCTAAAGCAATGGCCTTATCTAATAATAAAAAAATTAAAAAAGCTACTAAAACCATTGAAGCAGCCAAAGCAGCGCAGTCATCGGTTTACGCATCAGGTAAACCTTTTGTAGAGGCAAGTGGTATGGGAGTTCATGTTGGCGACCCTTTAAATTTACTATTGCCAGAGTTTTTTGCGAATGCCTCCTTAGGGGTAACTCAAGTAATTTATGCAGGTAGTAAAATAAATACTGCTAAAAAAATGAGCGCAACCGCAGTCGATTTGTATACATCACAGAAAGAATTAACAGATAGGGAAGTGCTTTTGGAGGTTGAAACAACGTATTGGCAAATAATAAATGTTAAAAGTAAAGTAGAGTTAGCGCAAAAATATAAAGACCTGTTAACAGAATTATTGAAAGATTTAACCAACTCATACAATGCAGGAATCATATATAAAAACGATGTGTTACGTGTGCAAGTACAATTAAATCAGGCAGAACTAGATTTTACAAAGGCAAATGATGGACTTAAACTACTAATGCTTAAGATGGCACAATTAACAGGTATGTCTAACATTGATTTTTTAATACAAGACACTATTAATAATGATGTTGTTTTAATAGAAGAGGTTTCGCAATCAATAGCAATTGATAATAGACCAGAAATTAAAATACTTAAAAGCGCTGTTGAAATTGAAGAGTTACAATCTAAAATTTTAGAGGCAGACAGAAAACCAACAATTGGACTTAATGTAAGTGGATTTTATGCCAACGGGAAGCAAATAAATTTTACAGATGGAAGTAATGATTTTACTTCATATTACGGATTGTTAAATGTTAATATACCCGTATTTGATTGGGGAAGCAGAAAGCAAAAAGTGAAGGAACAAAAATTTAAAGTTGAAGCACAAAAATTAGAATTGGAAGAAACAGAAGAATTGCTGTCACTTCAAATTCAAAATGCCTATTTAGAACTTCAGCAATCCATAAAGAAAGTGGATATCACAGAAAAATCTTTACAACAAGCCGACGAAAATTTAAGATTAAATCAAGATAGATTTGATGCCGGAACCGTAACAGGAAAAGATGTTTTAGAAGCACAAGTGCTTTGGCAACAAGCCTATTCAGATGTTATTGATGCTAAGGCAAACCATAGAATAAATGAAGCTAATTACAAAAAAACGATTGGGCAATAATACTAACCCGATTACATAATTTGGTTATGGAAACAGGGGTGTTTTTGGAAAAAAATATAACATGAGTTTTCGTCATTTTGAGGAGGCTTTCAAATTTAAACCATATAAAGATTATTGATATCTAATAATGAATAGAGATTACTATTACCTATATTTTTTTTCAATTTTACTTGTCAAAATTAATAAGTAAGAATCAATTTAAAACATTAAGTCAACAAGTGTTTCAATCATTAAATATGTTTCATATATATAAATATAATTCACTATCAAATTAAATTTTTACTAATGCTTTACAGAATTTTATATGTGTTTTCACTGCTTCCATTAAGACTATTGTATCTAATATCAGATGTTTGTTATTATTTATTGTATTATGTAGTAAAATATCGTAGAATAACGGTGTCAGAAAACATTAAGAACTCATTTCCTAATCTAAACAAAAAAGATAGGGTCGTTATTGAGAAAAGATTTTACAGAAATTTCTGCGATAATTTTATTGAGACCTTAAAGCTATTGTCTATATCTAAGAAAGAACTACATAACCGTATCACTGTAGATTATTCTGAATTAATAAACATAATATCTCAAAACAAAAATTGTCATGTTTATTTAGGACATCAGTTTAATTGGGAATGGGCAAATTTGCATATATCAAGCGTATTGGAAGAGAATGTTATAGTAGCCTATAAGCCAATAAAAAATAAACAATTTAATAGTTTAATGAAGCAAATGCGGAGTCGATTTGGTTCAAAATTGGTTGCATCCAAACAATTGAAAAAAGATATTGAAAAATTCAAGGATACCCCACATGTATTAATTTTAGTTGCAGACCAAACGCCTAAAATTTCAATAAAAAGTTATTGGACAAATTTTTTAAATCAAAAAACAGCCTTTTTAAGTGGAACTGAACTTTATACGGCATCAAATAAAACTACTACTTTTTTTGCAAATATTATTCGTTTAAATAGAGGTAATTACAAATTTGTTATAACACCTCTTTTTGATTTTTCAGAACCGTATCAAGTTGGACTCATTACCCAATTTTATGCTAAAAAAATAGAAGAATCAATAAATGAAAATCCAGAAAACTACCTCTGGAGTCATAGGCGTTGGAAACGAAAATATAAAGATGAATATCAAAGAAGGTGGATTGGAAATTTATCCTAAAAAAATCGAGTATGGTTTTTAAAAGAAAAAAGTTGATTTTGGAACAATCTACTAATATGTTTTTTAATTATGGAATCCAGCATATCACTATGGATGATATTGCAAAAAAATGTGGGGTTTCTAAAAAAACAATTTATAAATATTTTGAAAATAAAGATGATTTGTTATGTCAAGTTATAGAACTACAAATAAAAGAACTAAAAAAAGAAATTTTTGAAAATAAACAAATAAGCGAAAATGCATTAAAAGAATTAATGCTTTTTTTTGACTATGTAAATGAGCTTTTCTTTAGTATATCTGCTACCTTTGGCAAGGAATTAAAAAAATACTATCCAACAATTTTCTTAGAAGTTATTAAACACAAAAATACTATAGTAATGCCGTTTCTTTTTGAAAATATCAAGATAGGAAAACAAGAAGGTGTTTATAAAAAAGATATAAATACCGAAGAAATTTGTGAATCTTTTAATGATATTTCTAAAATAATCTTCTTGGATGGTTTTTTCTACAATCCAGGAACAAACCAAAATGCGCTTAAGTTTTTAAACTCATTGTTTTTACATAGATTGGTGTCGATAGAAGGGTTAGAAACGTTAAATGAGTTTAATAAAAATAAAACTACTTGAGTTCAAAATAGATTGTTGTAAACTATTGATTTTACTGTACAGTGTTAGTATTAGGTGTCATTCTGCCACCCCTGACTAATTATAGTTTTAATTTATGCAAGACCTGTTAATCATATCTTTGACAGGTTTTTTTTGTAAAAGTCAAAATATTGCTCCAATTCATACATGACTTTTAAGATTGTACCGTGTATATAATTAGCGTATTAGAAATTTAATGTTAATTTAACCTGTGTTTTTGTATTATTAGTATTGTAAAGTTGCAAAATGATTAATAATCAATAGTTATTTTATTGGATTAAATAAGAATCTGTATTTTAGGCGATGCTAATATTTTAAATAGTGCTTAATAAAGAAACTTTTAAAGATTTATTCAACGCCTTATATCCTAGACTTGTTTCTTATAGTTTTAAGTATGTGAAAGATGCATTTATTGCAGAGGAAATTGTAGAAGATTGTTTAGTAGTTTTATGGGAAAAACGTAAAGATTTAGCTCATATTGATAATGTTAAGCCATATTTATATACTATGGTTAGAAATGCTTCCTTTAAGTATTTAGAAAAAAAGAAAAGAATGAT
The DNA here is from genome assembly GCF_001310225.1 of Pseudalgibacter alginicilyticus. Taxonomy (GTDB): domain Bacteria; phylum Bacteroidota; class Bacteroidia; order Flavobacteriales; family Flavobacteriaceae; genus Pseudalgibacter; species Pseudalgibacter alginicilyticus. Next base: position 3,496,560 of record NZ_CP012898.1, read on the forward strand.
TTCGTTGGATCAAACAGTGCATGATTCAGCTGTTGTTATTGAGCAAGGTATTATAGAAGAAGAAGTACATGCTGTTATATTGTATCAAGCATTAGAAACATTGCCTCCTAAGTGCAGGAAAGTTTTTGAATTATCTTGTCTAAAAGGTATGAAATATAAAGATATTGCTACGGATATGGACATTTCTCTTAATACCGTAAAATCTCAGCGCTCAAGAGCTATTGAATTACTGAAAAAGCAATTAAAAAACAACCCATTTTTACTCATATTGCTATCCTCTTTCTAAAAAAACGTCTGTTAATTTCTTTGTATAAGTGTTAAAAATTTATGTAAAGAACTTGATAAAATATTAATTCATTGAAAAATATTTAATAAATAAAGAAAAGTATGTAAAGTTGTTATTTACAGTAAGTAAGCATGTGTTTTTGAATGGCTAATTTATATAGGGTGGAAAAAATAAATGTTAAATTCATTTTTTTTTCCACCCTTTTTTAATTCAAACAGATTATATAGATATAACAAAAATGTAACAATTTAATAACGCCAATAAACAAAAGCGTATGTCTGGTACTAATAAAGAATATTATATATCAAAACTGATTGTGAAATCAGTTTTAGGAACACTTTCATCGGAAGAGAATATTGATTTTGACAATTGGTATAGTGTTTCAGAGAATAGAGAGTTTTATCATAAGATTATAAAAGAAGAAAATTTTGAACATAAAATACTTCTATATAAAAGTTTAAATAAAAATGCTGCGTATTCTAGAATTATAAAAAGGATAGAGGATAAGCAACAATCAACAAAACAAAAGTTATCTATTAATTATAAAAATGCCTTTAAGTATGCAGCTGCAGCTATTTTATTGATTTCAATAGGTTATTATAGTGCCTCATATTTTTCTTCAGAATCATCTCCTGCCGAAATAAATGACTCGGTAGTTTTAGATTTAAAACCTGGTTATGAAAAAGCAACACTTGTTTTGGAAGATGGTACAGAAGTGAATCTTGAAAAGAATGAGTTTGTTACAGAACAGGCATCAGCAGAAGTTAAAAATCAAAATAATTCTTTGGTTTATAAGGAAAATAAAAAAGGCAAAATTTCTTCAAAAAAAGTAAGCTTAAATACTTTGTTTGTGCCAATAGGGGGTATGTATAATATTGTTTTATCTGATGGAACAAAAGTCTGGTTAAATTCTTCTTCTTCTTTAAAATATCCTACTTCTTTTGAAGAATCTAAAAGAATTGTAGAGTTGTCTGGAGAAGGATATTTTGAGGTTAAAAAAGATGTTAATAAAAGTTTTGTTGTAAAAACAAAAACGAGAGATATTTCGGTATTAGGAACTTCTTTTAATGTATCGGCTTATCAAGATGATGATTTTTTTGCGGCTACTTTAGCTGAAGGAAAAATAAAACTTTTGGGAGCTGAATCACAAGAGGAGGTTTATTTAAGTCCAGGAGAACAAGCTGTGGTTAGTAAGCAGGAATTAGGCGTTGCTCAGGTAAATAGGGTTAATCCAGAAGCTTACTCTGCTTGGAGAGAAGGTACTTTTTTCTTTAAAAATAAAAGTCTTGGAGATATTTTAAAAAAAGTGGGAAGGTGGTATAATTTTAAGGTCGATTTTTCTAACCAAGAACTTAGTCAAATAAAATTTACAGGGTTAGCATCAAAAGATTTTCCTGCAAAACGTTTATTGGATCGAATCAGTAAGTCAGCAAATGTAACATATGAAATAATTAAAAACACAAATACCAATGAAGAATACTTAGTAAAAATTTTAAAAAAAGAACCATAAGAAAACGGGAAATGCGCCAACATTTCCCGAAAAATCTTAGCAGTTAATCCTTGTTTCAACAATAATTAATCACACTAAAACGTAAAAATATGGAAAAAAATTTATCGGCTATAAATTATAGTCATGTTAAACGATTAAAAGATCAAATACTTTGGATAATGAAGAAAAGTTTAATTGGGTTTTGTATACTTTTTTTAAGTAATTCAGGTTTTGCTTACTCTCAAAAACTTACTTTGGAACTGGGAGAGGTAACCTTGGAAGAAGCATTAATATCTATTACCGAAAAAACAGATATAAATTTCTTTTATAGCAATTTTGAGTTGGATGCTAATAAATTAGTAAAAGCAGATTTTGTGGATGTGGATGTTATTGTTGCTACTATGCAATTAGTAGGAGACGGCTATAGTGTTCAGCAAGAAGAGGAAAACATTATTCTTATTTCTCCCATTAAAAAGAAACAGTCAGACACTAAGGCAAAAGAATCTGTACAAATAATTATTAGCGGAAAAATTACAGACGAAGGAGGAGTACCGCTTCCTGGAGCTTCTATTTTAGAAAAAGGCACTATGAATGGTGTCTCAACAGATTTTGATGGTAATTATGAAATTACAGTTTCACAAGATGCGGCCACATTGGTGTTTTCATACATTGGTTTTGTTACTCAAGAAGTATTAGTAGCTGGAAGTTCAAATATTGATATTATTTTAGTTGCAGATAACACTAATTTAGATGAAATTGTTATTGTTGGTTATGGTACTCAAAGAAAGAAGGATGTAGCTGGAGCCATATCAACGGTAGATACAGAGGATTTAGTACTATCATCATCACCATCAATAGGTGACGTATTAAGAGGGAAAGCAGCTGGGTTGCAAATCACTCAAAATAGTGCGCAACCAGGTGGAGGTTTAGACATCCAAATAAGAGGAGCAGGCTCTATAAATGCAAGTAATGAGCCCTTAGTTGTTGTAGATGGATTTCCCATTTCAAATTTTGAAGATTCTACATCTGGAAATAGATATGACTCAGGAACTCAAAGTATTTTAAATTCATTCAACCCGAACGATATTGAGTCTATATCAATATTAAAGGACGCTAGTGCAACTTCTATATATGGAGCAAGAGCTGCAAATGGGGTTATTTTGCTTACTACAAAAAAGGGTAAGTCGGGAAAAGTACAGGTAGAGTATAATTCGTCATTCTCTTACCAGCCATATACTAATAGTTTTGATGTTTTAAGTTTACAGGAGTGGATGCAATTAAGAAATGATGTAGCTTTAGAAAACTGGGAATTTAAAAATGGTGTAGCGCCATATGGTTCTAACACACTTGAGCAAGCTATAGAAAACCCTGTTAATGGTGTTGCATTTTCTAGGTTTTATTCAGATGATGAAATACTAAATGCAGGTTCGGGTACCAATTGGGTGGATTTAGTAACTAGAGATGGAACAACACAACAGCACAACTTATCATTAAGAGGTGGAAGTGAATCCACTAAATATTACTTATCTGGAAACTTATACGAACAAAAAGGAGTTTTAAATAATTCAGCTTTTGATAGAGCATCTTTGCGTTTAAATTTAGATCAAAAAATTAATGACTATATAAATGTTGGACTTAATTTAACTACAAGTAGAATTGTAAATGAAAACAGTCAATTAGGAGATGGTCAGTATGAAAACTCTGGATTAATATATTCTGCTTTAAAATATGGCCCACATATAGAAGCTATTGATGAGTTTGGGTATTATCCTGTAAATCCAGAAAACTCACAAGAACCAAATCCTTATTCATTACTTACTATTACAGATGAAGGGATTACAGATAGAAGTTTAACTAACTTTTTTATGGAAATAAAGCCTATTAAAGGTATGGTTGCTAGGTTTCAAGCAGGTATTGATCAGGGAACCAATGCTAGAAATACATATTTACCAAGAACGACTTTATGGGGCGAATTAGAAAATGGAAAAGCATCTATATACAATCAGAAAAAGAATGATCAACTTTTTGATTTTACTTTAAACTATTCAAAATTTATTAAGGAGGATCATAATTTTAATTTTTTAATTGGTTATTCGAGACAAAAATTTAGAACAGAAAGCGCTTCTTCTGGTAATAGTGCCTTTAAAACAGATGCGTTTTTATGGAATAACTTAAATGCAGGAGAAGGTACTAAAGTATTAGCATCTTCTAAAAGTGAAGAAAATTGGGTGTCATATTTTGGAAGACTCAACTACGTTTATAAAGACAGATATATTTTAACATCTTCTATTAGACGTGATGGATCAAGTAAATTTGCAGCCAATAATCAATTTGCAGTATTTTCATCGGTTGCTTTAGCTTGGGATATATCCCAAGAGCCATTCATGCAAAATTTAAAAAATGTTTCACAATTAAAGTTTAGAATTGGTTATGGTGAGACTGGGAATTCTGACTTCCCTGAAAATGCTTTTGCTGCCTATGAGTATTATCCAGCCTATTTAGGTTCAGATGAATCTATTTTGGTAGGGGCGTTTCAAACAAGATTAGAAAATCCAGATTTAAAATGGGAAACAACTAAAGAGCTTAACTTAGGTTTAGATTTTGGTTTTTTTGATGGTAAGTTATCCGGATCTGTAGAGGTTTACAATAAAAACATTGAAGATTTATTGCAATTAAAGGCTATTAATTCATATAATCCTTTAAATACGGTTTGGGCGAATGTTGGAAGTACACAAAGTAAAGGTGTTGAACTTACCTTGAATACCGTAAATGTAGATACTGAAAGTTTTAAATGGAGAAGCTCGTTTACTTTTTCTAAATTTAAAGATAGATGGAAAGAACGTGCAGAAGATTGGAAACCGTCAGTTTATGAAAATGTAGATGATCCTATTCGTTCACGGTACTCTTACATATCTGATGGGATTATGCAAATTGGTGATGTTGTTGATGCCCAACCAGATTTAATACCTGGGCAAATAAAAATAAAAGATGTAAATGGATTTTTAAGAGATGATTTAGGAAATCCAGTAACAGATGATAATGGAATATTTTTAAGAACCGGTGAAGCTGATGGTATTATAGATGCTGCAGATACCGTATTGATGGGGTCAACTGATCCAGATTTTATAGCAGGTTTTAGTAATACATTAACGTATAAAAACTTCGATCTTAATTTTCATTTTAATGGAATGTTTGGAAGAGAAATGGTAGATCCTACAGATTTAGCATTAGGGGTAAGTGCAGAAGCGGTAGCTACAAACGGACAAAATGTATTACGTAGTATCTATGACAGATGGACTCCTGACAATCCATCTACTACCAGACCTTCATCTTACTATGGGTATCCTGAGTACGGACCTGGTGATTTCTTTTTGCAAGATGCTTGGTTTATTAGACTTCAAAATGTTTCGTTAGCCTACAATATACCTCAGAAAACTTTTGGGAAGTTAATTAAAAGCGCAACGGTTAGATTTGATGCTCAAAACCTTTTTGTTATTACTCCTTATGAAGGTGTTGATCCAGAGACCGATGCTTATGCTGCAGCATATCCAAATGTAAAAACATATACTATAGGTATTGATTTAAAATTTTAAAAAAAAACCGTATGAAAAATATAAAAATTTGTTTGCTAGGCGTATTTGCTGCTTTTGCAATAGCCTGTAATCCAGAGTTAGAATCTATATATTACAATGAAATTAACCCAACAATATTTCCAGATTCCGAAGCAGATGTTGAATCTTTAGTGTTAGCAGCTTATTATCCATTAAGAGGTTCTTGGTCAGATGGGATACACTCTACGTCTGAACGCGGCATTATGTTTATGCTTGATGCTACTACAGAAATTCTTCAAGGGCCTTATGGCGATCAACTGACTCAATCATATCATAGTTATAATGAAAATACAAGTTCTATAACCCGTTTTTATGATGATTTTTATAACGATATAAGTAGTATGACTATTAATATTAATGGAATAGAAAACTCTTCTGTAAATGAAAATTTCAAGAAACAAGGTATAGCAGAGATAAAGTGCGCTAGAGCTTTTTTAAGTTATGAATTATTTGATATGTATGGCCCGTTGGTAGTAGCGCCCTTAGAGGTGTTAGAATCACCATTAGTTGAAACCCCATTAGCTAGATTAGGATATGATGAAATGGTGCGTTTTATTGAACAAGATTTATTAGATGCAATAGATGGTTTACCAAGCCCTGCTGATGCAGAGTATGGAAGGTTTAGTAAAGGTATGGCAAGAATGTTATTAATTAGATTGTATTTACACGAAAAAAGATGGGAAGATGTAGAAACACAGGCTAACGAAATAATAGCAATGAATTATTATGAATTGGAAGATGATTACGTTAGTTTATGGGATACAGAAGCACCTACTGATAGCCGAGAAATTATTTTTTCTATACCAGCAGATTATGCAGGAACAGTGGAAAATCAATGGCAGTTAATGGTGTTGCCTTCTAACTACCCAAATAGAGCAGGGTGGGGAACTATCCAAAGTTCTTGGGATTTTTATGATTCTTTTGAAGAAGGAGATGTACGTAAAACAAACTTAATTGCAGAATATGTTGGAACTGATGGAATTACTTATAATAGAAATAATCCAGGTTCTGTAATGCAGTTGGGGCCTATACCTTTAAAAATAGCTGAAGATGCAGATAGAACAACGGCATTTACAACTGTAGATATCATTCTTTATAGATATGCAGATGTATTACTGTCTAAAGCAGAAGCAATTGCTAATAAAACAGGTGTTCCAACTCAAGAAGCTATTGATTTAGTAAATGTAGTTAGAGGAAGAGCACAATTAGACCCAATATTACTGTCTGATTTTGCAGATATAGATACATTCAATACAATGATTTTATTAGAAAGATCTCATGAATATTGGTGTGAAAATGGACAGTATCGTTCAGATTTAATCAGACATGATAAGTACAAAGAACATTGTGATGATTTAAATGGTATTGCAAGTCAAAGTGAAGATTATAAAGTGCTATTTCCTTTTTCTTTAGAAAGAATAAGTGAAGGTAAAGGCGAATTTATCCAAAATACAGGATATAATTAATTTTTAGAGAACTACGCTATTAAGTTAAAACTTAATAGCGTAGTTCTCTAAATTTATAATCATACAAATAATAAAATAAATGGACACTAGAAGAAATTTTATAAAAAAAGCAGCAATAATGGGTACAGGCGTTACATTACTTCCAAGTTTTACTTTTGGAAAAGGGAATGTAAGGAATGCCGATAAATTAAAAATTGGATTTATAGGAGTTGGTTTGCGCGGTACAAATCATTTACAGAATTTATTGCTAAGAGATGATGTTAATATAACGGCCATTTGCGATATAGATCCTAAAAGAACCGATTTAGCCGTAAAACTTATTACAGAAAAAGGATTTAAAAAACCATTGATTTTTGGTAAAGATGATTATGATTATAAAAATCTTTTAGCTTTAGATGATGTGGATGCGGTAGTTATTTCTACCCCTTGGCTGTGGCATACGCGCATGGCAAAAGATACTATGAGGGCTGGTAAATATACTGGTTTAGAAGTTTCTGCAGCAAATACCATGGAAGAGTGTTGGGATCTTGTAAATGTACATGAACAAACTGGCACTCATTTAATGTTACTTGAAAATGTTAATTACCGTCGAGATATTATGGCAGTATTAAATATGGTAAAGCAAAACGTTTTTGGTGAGTTAATTCATTTTCGATGTGGTTATCAGCACGATTTAAGACACGTTAAATTTAATGATGGAAAAACAGCTTACGGTCCAGGTGTGGAATTTGGAGAAAAAGGTATTTCTGAATCGGCATGGAGAACGCAACATTCTGTTTTGCGCAATGCAGATGTTTATCCAACCCATGGCATAGGTCCTATAGCTGCCATGTGCGATATTAATAGAGGTAACAGATTTATGACGTTAACTTCTACAGCAACTAAAGCGGTGGGATTGCATAATTATATTGTTAAACATGGAGGAGAAAATCATCCAAATGCCAAAGTGAAATTTAAGTTAGGAGATGTTATTACATCCACCATAGAAACTACTAATGGCGAATCTATAATAGTGACCCATGATACTAATTTACCAAGACCTTATTCTTTAGGCTTTAGAGTTCAGGGTGCTAATGGGTTATGGGAAGTAGATGGTAACCGAATTCATATTGATGGAAAAACAAAAGCTCATGAATGGGACGCGGCAGATGATTGGTTAAAAAAATATGATCACCCATTATGGAAAAAGTATGGTGAGTTAGCTGATGGATCAGGACACGGAGGGATGGATTTCTTTGTGATGCATGCTTTTGTAGAGGCAGCTAAACTAAATGTTGCTCCTCCAATGGATGCTTATGACGCTGCTGCTTGGAGTGCTATTACACCATTGTCTGAGGCATCAATAGAAAATAATGGAGCGCCTCAAGATTTTCCTGATTTCACAAGAGGAAATTGGGTGAAAAGAAAACCTTATAACTGGATTAACGACAAATATTAGGTTGTGTTAATCATAAAGATAAAAATATGAAATATAAATTTTTAGCACTTTTAATCACGTGTATTTTCATTAATTGCTCAAGCGATAGTAGCTCATCAGATGATGGTGAAGGAGCTGTTTTAGATGAAAATATAACTGAAATTACATATACGGCATCAAATGAAGTTATTTCAAATCCTGAGCGAGGCTTTATGCATACATGGAGTGTTGTTTCAGAAGGAACACCTCTTAATTTAGTTACTTTGCAAAGTTTAGTAAATGAAAATGTTACAATTATCTTACGCCTTTATTATTTAGAAAAATTTAAAAATTCAGATTTAAGCACGGCACAATTAGATTTAATTAAAACAGATTTTCAAAATTTAAGAGCAGCTGGGGTAAAATGTATTTTACGATTCGCCTATAATAGTAATGAAAATGATACAGATGCCCCTTTGAATATTGTGGAGTCACATTTAGATCAGTTGAAGCCAATTTTTGAAGATAATGCAGATGTTATTTCATTTGTTCAAGCTGGTTTTATAGGCTCATGGGGTGAGTGGTATTATTCATCTAATGGGTTAGACACATCAGAAAATAGAGCAGCTGTATTAACTAAATTATTAGAGGTATTACCTGAAAGCATAAAAATTCAAGTAAGAACACCATTGTACAAGCAAACGTATTTTAATACAACAACAGCTATAGGAACAGATGTTGGTTATGGAACCTCAGATATAGCACGAGTTGGTTTTCACAATGACTGTTTTTTAGCCAGCGCAGATGATTATGGAACTTATCAAAATGTTCAAATTGAAAAATTGTATATAAGCAATGAAGCATTTTTTGTACCTACAGGAGGCGAAACATGTCCGCCAAGTGGTGTTTCTACAGCAAGCTGTGATACTGCTGAGGCAGAAATGACTTTGTTAAAATGGACCTATTTAAATCTAGATTATTATGGACCTGTGCTTAATGTTTGGAGAAATAATAGTTGTTTTACAGATTTTCAAAGACAGTTAGGTTACAGACTTTTATTAAAAACTGCCAATTTAGAAAATGAAGTGGAAACAAATGGAACACTTAATCTAGATATAGTAATCGATAACGATGGCTATGCACCCGTTTATAATACTAAAAATACATTTTTAATTTTAAAATCGGTTAGTGATGGTACCATTTACAAAAAAGCACTAAACTTTGATGTTAGAAAGGTAATTCCAGGTATAAATTATCAATTAGAAGAAGCAGTAAGTCTTACAGAAATTCCTTCTGGAAGCTATAAATTATTTTTGAAAATTGAAGATTCTCATGCTATTATAGCAGATAGGCCAGAATACGCTATACAATTAGCCAATACGAGTATGTGGGACTCAACAGAAGGGTTCAACGATTTACAACACACATTAACAATTAATTAAAACTATTTAATCTCTAAATATATTTAACATGAAGAAATTAACATTTTTATGCTATCTAATCGCAGTTTCATTGTTTTTAAACTGTGGTTCGGATGATGAGTCTTTAAACTCTAATGGAGGTATTGTAGTAGATTTTTCATTTACTAACGACGGAAATTTATTTGAATTTACAAATCTTTCAGAAGGAGCTACCTCTTATAGGTGGGATTTAGGAGATTTAAGTTTTTATTGCGAAAAAGAAAATCCAACTTATAGATATACTAAAATTGGAGGAGAAATTAATGTGACTCTTACTGCCATGAATGATGCAGGTGAAGAATCCCATATTACAAAAACAATTTCGGCTCCAGAAGTATATAATATTGATATTGAAATTGATGGTGATTTTGATGATTGGAAAAATGTCGAATTCATATATGATGAAAGTGCTTCGGGGTCAGGTTCTATGCAAAAAATTAAAATGTATGGAGGTGGAGATAACCTGAATGTTTATATAGAGGGTAATACTTTAATGCAAATGGAATTAGTTGATATTTATATTAATTCTGATGGAGATTCGTCAACAGGGTTTTTAAGCTGGCAATGGCCTGAAGGTTCTGGTGCAGAATATTTATTTGAGGGACCTTTATTAAGTAATTCTTGGGGGGCTTTTTATCAACATACAGATCCAAATGGAGGCTGGGGATGGTCTGCATTAGCAGGTTCTGGAGCCAATATGTATTCATCAGGTATTGTAAATTTAGATGCAGAAACGAATGCTATTGAATTTAGTATTCCAAAAACTCAATTAGGTGCTATTGGTAGTAGTGTTAGTCTTGCTATTTCAGAGTTAACTATTGGTTGGGCAGCAGTTGCTACGTTTCCTGAAGTAACTAGTACAAGTAGTTTTGTGTCTTATGACCTTCCTGAGGAGTCTTACACTTCTTGCCAGTAACGTTTTAATAAAGGCTCTTACATTAATTAGTTTGTAGGAGCTTGTATATTAGGAGTCTATCTTAATATCAACATATATTAAGATAGATGCCTTATGCTTAAATTTTACTTCAACTTAAAAAATTATAATGAGTAAAAAACATTTTTTAATAGTTAAAATCCTAATCTTGGGTTTTATGTTAAGCAATAATGCACTAAATGCTAAAAGTTTAAAGCATTTAGACGATGTAAAAAAACTTTCTCTTAAAAAAAGTCATGAAGATTTTACAGAAGAATCTATTCGTGTTGAATATTTAGAAGTTGGTAAGGATAACAGTAAGTATATTAGACTGACTCAACAAAAGGTGTTCATGACCGAGCAATCTAAAATTACAAACTTTAGTAATGAATCATATAGGGTTGTAATTAGCGAAATTTTTAGAGATGATTATACAGAAGTAAATGGTGAGTTGGAATACCTCGGAGAAGGAAGTTCTTGTGTAACTCTTAGAATAATTTTTCCTTTAAGTGGTGAAAAATGGATTTGGTATCGAGGTTTTCAAGATGCTGAGGTTATGAATAAAGATTCAGTTTATTTAGATGTTAAAGATATTTCTACAATACTACCTCCAGATGGAGCATTTAATATAAACAAGTCATCTAATGGGGGATATGGTGACCCTGTAGGACAAGGTCTTATGTCATTCTACCCACTTGCAGCAATAAGTATTAATAACAAGGGAGAAGGCTTAGGGGTAGATATGGCACTTCCATTAATTTATCGTTTGAGTGCAGAAAAAAATAAAGGGTTAATAGCTGAGTTTGATTTTGCAACCAGTCCCTTAACAGATAAATTTACTAATCGAGCTTTCTTTAAATTAAGTCGTTTCAATTTTAAACCAGATTGGGGGTTGCGGGCAGCTTTAAAAACGTATTACGCTATATATTCTGAGTCTTTTAAAAAACGTGTCGTAAATGAGGGGGTGTGGCTTCCTTTTACACCGCTTAGATCAATTAAGAATTGGGAGGATTTTGGGTTTTCTTATCACGAATTGTCCTGGAGTAGTTTTGATGAAAAAGATGGGGAGAAAATACCTAGTATAACATCTGATAAAGATACTGGAGTGTTAAGTTTTCAGTATACAGAACCTTGGGATGTTCAATTACCCATACTTACTAAAGAAATAGATTATGATACACTTGTTTCTAATACATTAATTCCAAAAGAACATAAAAATTATCTTGATAACAGTGCTACATTTGACAAAAATGGATTGTTGCAAACACGTAGACTTGAAACACCATGGTTTAATTCAGGCTGGGCTGTAAGTATAACAACTAATTGTGATCCAGATTTAGAAGGAGTAAACAGATATCAATACGTAAAGCAAACGGAGATAACCCCAGCGATTAAAATGAATGTAGATGGTGTTTATTTTGATTCTATGGAATGGAACTGGCACCATGATTTAAATTATCGAAAAGAACATTTTAAGTACACAGATTATCCTCTATCCTTTTCAAAAAATGTAAAAAGACCAGCGATATGGAATTTTACTTCTGAATTTGAATTAATGAAAAAGATAGCAGAAGAAATGCATTCTCAAGGGAAATTAGTAATGGGGAATGGGCATGGTTGGAATCCATTTGCAGCATCTAATCTTGATTTGTTTGGAGCAGAATTAAGCTGGTACTCAACTGGTGATCATGGTACTGAGGCATTAGATTTTAAACGAGCTATTTCATTTCAAAAACCTATTGTGTTTTTATTAAATGAAGGCTTAAATGATAAAGCTTTTACGGATTTTCCTTTTAAAGGTTATGAAATTTATTTCGAAAAACTTTTAGCTTATGGTTTTTTTCCTTCTTTTTTTAGTACAGATGCATCAAGTGATCCTTATTGGATGGATGATAAAAAAGTTGAAAATGGTCGCCCCTTTTTCAAAAAATACATCCCTATTATAAAACAAATTTCAGGTGCTGGATGGGAGCCTGTTACTCATGCTGTTTCTAATTTAGAGTCAATACGTATTGAGCGTTTTGGAACAGCAAATAATCTTTATTTTACTATTAGAAATAATGGTAATATTGATGAAAAATGTTCTATAATTTTAAATCAATCAGAGTTGGAAATAGTAGACGGATTTTCGGCTTTAGAGTTAATTAACAACCAGGAGATAACGGTTAAAAATAATGTTTTGTTTATTGATATTCCTGCAAACCGTACGCAAGTAATAAAAATAGATTAAAAACTAAAGCCTTCTAGAATTGTTGTTTGTAGGGTTTTGAAATATTTGTTATCTAAAAATATGAGCATAATATGAAAAAAACAGAAAATAACCGCTTAATGTCTATTGATGTATTACGAGGCTTTGATATGTTAATGATTATTTTTGCAGATCGTTTTTTTGCACATTTACATCAAGCTTCACAAACAACAATTTCAAGTTTTTTTGCCACTCAGTTTGAGCATCCAGATTGGTTTGGTTTTCATTTTTATGATATTATTATGCCGCTTTTTCTGTTTTTAGTGGGAGTAGTAATCCCTTTTTCAATGGAAAGACGGGTAAAAGAAATAGAGAGTAAAACAAAACTTTATCCGCATTTAATTAAACGATTTGTTATTTTGTTTATCTTGGGTTGGATTGTTCAGGGTAATTTACTTGCTTTAAATGTCAATGAATTTAAGATTTTCAGTAACACCCTTCAGGCAATTGCTGTGGGTTATTTGTTTTCTTGTGTGGCATATATCCACTTGAATAAAAAAACAAGATATATTGTGTTTTTGCTGTGTCTTGTTGTGTATACTCTATTATTAGAATTTGCAAATATTCCAGGAATTGGAAAGAGTGAATTATTACCAGATAAAAATATAGCTTTATATATTGACCGATATGTTTTTGGTCGTTTTGATGATGGTTATCAATATACTTGGTTGCTATCTGGTTTAGGTTTTATTGCAACGGTATTATCTGGTTTATTTGCAGGAGAGATACTTCGTACTAAATTGCCAAGAAAAAAAATAGCGCGTCATATTCTAATAGCTGGCATTAGTTTTATTGTGGTTGGATTCATTTTTAATTTATGGCACCCAAGTGTCAAGAAAATTTGGAATAGTACGTTTGTGCTACTATCATCAGGAATCTGTTTTGTTTTATTGGCATTTTTTTATTGGTTGATTGATATAAAAGGGTATGTAAAGTGGAGCTTCCCTTTAAAAGTAATTGGAGTTAATGCTATAACAGCTTATGTTGTTTCCCATGTTATAGATTTTTCTGAAGTAGCCAAATATATATTATTCGGGTTTGAACAATATTTAGGAAGCTATTTCCATGCCTTTGCAACAACTGGCGGGTTTGCTATTATTTATTTATTGCTTTGGTATATGAATAAAAATAAAACATATATAAAAGTATAATTAGCCCTCCCCTTTTTTTGAACTTTATTGAAATCATTACTCATATGAATAATGATAATGGTTTACCTGTTAATTAGATAAGATGTTTTTGTTTCAGAAAAAAATAATTTATAGATTTACTATATAGGTACTATATGGTTTGTAACCCCAAAAGCGAATAGTTTTAGTATTATGAATCTCTATGATATTTATATAAACTTTATTGGTTTTTTTGGTTAATTTAGTTGCTCAAAATTACTTGTTTAACAAAGGTTTTTGAATGGAATAAGATGTATAAACTATAAACATATTGTTTTGAAAAATGACACAAAAAAATTAAAACACGAACAGGTTCAATACATCGAGTTTTTATCAAGTGATATTGATAAGGCAAAACATTTTTATCAAACTTGTTTTAATTGGAAGTTTACAGATTATGGTAAAACCTATACCGCATTTGAAGGAGATTATGTAGATGGTGGGTTTACAAAAGGAAAACCACAAATAGGTAGTATTCTAATTGTACTCTATTCAAATGATATTGAATACACAAAAAATAAGATAATTAACGCAGGAGGTATTATAGTAAAAGACACATTTGATTTTCCTGGGGGTAAACGCTTCCACTTTAATGACCTAGATGGTTATGAACTTGCAGTTTGGACGCAGTAACAGTTATATAATATAAAAGTAGTCTTTGTATAATATATAGAATAGAACATAAAATACATTATTACTTCTAAAGAAGTGTAACATTTTTTAAAATAAGATTACAAAAAGTTTATCTAAAAAACACTTTTACTAAATTTATACTGTATAGAATACCCCATCTACACATATGTGTTACTAAACGTTAGTATTACTCATAAATTATCATATAACGATGAATAATCCATGGTTAGAAATCCCTTCAGATGATTATGAAAATCATATGTCTGAAATAGGTCAATCTCAAATTTTAAATCAATTATTAGAGAAGCATTTAAATCAATATAAGCCTAAAAAATTTGCTCTACTTGGTTGTTCTACAGGTAACGGTCTTGAACATATCGATAGCCGGATTACAAAAACTACTTATGTTATTGATATTAATCCTAAATATCTAGAAATAACATACCATAAGTTTCATAAGACATTAAACTTAAAACCATATAATATTGATATACAAAATACAGCATTGGATTTTAGGGATATTGAGTTGTTTTTTATTGGTTTAGTTCTTGAATATGTTGACCCGCTAAAATCACTTAAAAATATCATTACAACCTTAGGTAAAAATGCGATTCTAAGCTTGGTAATTCAAAAGAACGAGAAAACGACCTTTGTTACCTCTACAAAATATAAATCTTTAGAAAAATTATCTAAAATTTCAAACCAAGTTAATGAAGATAATATTAGCTCTTTCCTTCTTCAAAATGGCTTAGAATTAATAAACCGAGACGTAATTGTTTTAAACAAAAACAAGTCTTTTATATATTTAAATTACCAACTTTTATAGCGATAATTATTACAGTACTATAGCATTATTACAAAGGGATATAAATTTTAAAATTTATCTTTTTGCATATCTTATTTTTCCATAATTTTCAGAGAAATTTGTAACCAATAGCAGCACTACATACTTAGATTATTTCTTTCAACACTTTTTAAATTGAAATGATGGAAAATGCTACAGAATTAATAAATTATGCTTCAAAAGCTCCTTCAAGTCACAATAGTCAACCCTGGATATTTAAAGTAAAAGAACATTCAATTGAAATTCATCCTGACAAAAATGGTGCACTTCCAATTGTAGACCCTGATAATCGAGAATTATATATCTCCTTAGGTTGTGCTACAGAAAATATATGTTTGGTATCTCCATATTTTAATTATAATACGGAATTAGAAATTATAACAACTTCCAATGATTACACTTTTATAAAAATACGGTTTAAAGAAACTAGTAAAAACAACAATACCACAATACTAAACCTTATAAACAATAGGCAATCCAATAGGAGTATCTATACTGGAAAGCATATTTCAGATACTTCCATCAAAACATTAGAGAGCATATTGACTTCGTTAAACATTAATACTTATTATTTTAAAAATGGAACACCTGAATTTAAAATGATAACAGATTATATTTTAAAAGGTAATACCATTCAAATGAGGGATTCTAAGTTTAAGGCAGAATTGTTATCCTGGATTCGATTTAATAATTATGAAATAAAAAATACCCAAAATGGCCTAACCTATAAAGTGATGGGTGCCCCACAAACACCACGATTTATAGGTAAAATGGTAGTGAAATCTTTTCTAACTCCATCTAAACAAAATAAAAATGATATAGAAAAGATAAACTCATCCTCACACTATATTTTATTTACAACAAAGCACAATACGGTTACAGAGTGGATAAAATTGGGGAGGCATTTACAACATATCTTATTAAAGTTGACCGAATTAGATATTGCATGTGCCTACATGAATCCTCCTTGTGAAATACATTCTTTATCTGAAGAATTAAAAAATAGTATACCTATAATTAAACAGGAATACCCGACCCTAATTTTAAGAATAGGCTATGCTAATAAAGTTCCATATTCTCCCAGAAAAAGTATCAATAAAATAATTGTAAACTAGTATAAATGAGCAATAATAATCAAATCTCTCTTGGAAGTTAGCAATATCTATCAAGTCCTTTTAGCTTACAAAAATTAATTTTGTTTCAATTACCGGTAATAGAATTAATTAGTGTAAATAAAACTATAATGAAATGAAAAACTCATATGTAATACAACCAATAGGACGAATTAGTTATGAAAATAACATGTGTTGCCTTCACCTTGATAAAACGTATATTTCTGGAATAAAAAACTTAAACGGATTTAAGTATCTTCAGATAATTTGGTGGGGCCATTTAAATGATAATCCAAAAAGTAGAAGCACCTTAATTATTAATAAGCCATATAAAACAGCACCTAAACAATTGGGTGTTTTTGCTACCCGTTCTGATTCTCGACCAAATCCCATACTTATAACAACTATAGAAGTTATAAAAATAGATGAACAAACGGGTGAAATTTACACCCCTTATATAGATGCTGAAGATGGAACTTTTATTTTAAATATTAAACCTTATCACAAAATGGAAAGAGTTAAAGACTGTGTAGTTCCAGGTTGGTGCAAACACTGGCCAGAATGGTATGAAGACACTGAAAGCTTTAATTGGAAAGATGAATTCTCCTTTGAAGCATAAATAAAAAGTGGCGAAAAGGTTTTTAAAAACCTTTTCGCCACATACAAAACGTTACCACTGCATGCCAGTGATTTGACATAATATAGAATAACTCATAAATGTTAAATTAATGCAATGACTAATAAAGAAATTATACTAAAATCCATAGACTATATAGAAGATAACCTGTGTAGTAATTTAGAAGTTTTAATGGTTTCAAATGAAGTATGTTATTCCTTGTTTCACTTTATACGTCTGTTTCAAAGTATAACAGGGTTTTCACCTAAAAGCTATATACAAAAAAGAAGGTTAACCGAAGCCTTAAAACTAATTAAAGAAACTGATAGGAAAATAAGTGATATAGCCTATAATTTTCATTTTGGAAGTCCCGAATCTTTTTCAAGAGCATTTAATAAACAATTTGGTATTACTCCAATAGGAATTCGTTCAGGAGTTTCCACTAAAAACCTCTCAACATTAGAGCGAATAACAATAGACTATTTATATCAATCTAAAAACCTAAAAGAAACTCAGCCAAGATTATTAGTGTGTAAAACTAAAATTCTTGTGGGAACCTCTTTTTTTATTAAAAACAAAATTAAGGTAGAGGATTTATCAAAAGAATGGGGACTGTTTTTTCAAGAAATAGATACCATTGAAAATATGATAGAACCTAAAAAATATTACCAAGTACAATATTGGTCTGACCAACAAGATTATGGAGGGATGTTTTTTTTTATTGGTGTTGAAGTAGAAAAAATAACCAACATCAACCCTCTATTTGTGGTAAAAACAATACCAGAAAATAGATACTTATGTTTTAAACATCAAGGATTAGCCAATAAGGTAGAATTTACTTATAAGTTTATTTACAATCAATTTTTACCAAACACCAATTACACATTAAATAAGCCTTTTAACTTTGAATGTTATGACACATCCTATTTAGGACCATATAATGAAAATTCTGAAAGTCTAATTTACATTCCTATAACTTAATTTACTAAAAATAATTGCCATTATAATAAGTTGATTCAGAACTAAATAATCAGAATAATATGACTAAAAAAACAATATTATGCTCACAATAATATCCGTAAGAGAACAGATACAATATAAAGATATAGCCATTACATATCTACAAGAAAGTTGGCCTTCCATGTCTCCAAAAATATATACAGATTGTATATCTCATTGTATTGGTGCAGAGTACATTTTGCCCCAATGGTATCTACTTCTTTTAGATAATGAAGTAATTGGCTGTGCAGGATTAATTTCAAATGATTTTATTAGCAGAATGGACCTTACCCCTTGGTTATGTGCACTCTATATTGATACTAATTATAGAGGCCATAATTACGCTAAGTTACTTATAGACAAAGCTAAAAAGGACACTAAAACTTTCGGATTTAAATATATAAATCTTTGTACAGATTTAGAAGGATATTATGAAAAACATGGTTTTGAACATATTGGTCAAGGTTACCATCCTTGGGACGAAGAATCAAGAATCTATCAAATATTAGTTTAAACAGCAGATTAAAACCTATATAAATTTAAACCTTATGAAACCTATTTTAGCTAAGAATATCACTGAACTTATTAAAGAAGAATACCAAAATATAACAGGGATTGTAATTTCTGATAAAAATGAAATTATATATGAAAACTATTTTCAAGGATATAAAAAGGAAGACACGGTTCACATTGCATCTGTTACTAAAAGCATAATATCTATACTTATTGGAATTGCAATAGACAAAGGGCTCATAAAAAGCATACAACAACCGCTTATAGATTATTTTCCTAACTACACCCTAAAAAAAAGGGAAAAGGTTTTACCACACATTACAATAGAACAGGTATTAACTATGACGGCGCCTTATAAATTTAAATACGAACCTTATACCAAAGTATACGCAAGTGAAGATTGGACAAAATCTGCTTTAGACCTCTTAGGAGGCAAAAAATTAAGTGAAGATTTTAAATATACAACCGTTGGAATTCAAGTTTTATCCGGATTAATTTGTAATGCAACTGGCAGTTCCGTTTTGGATTTTGCTACCAAACATCTATTTCTTCCGTTAGAAATTAATCCACCAAAACCTATAAGAATACACACTAAAGATGAACACTTTGCTTTTCTTAAAAATAAGCATGTGCATGGCTGGGTAACAGACCCTAAAGGTGTAAATACCTCCGGTTGGGGAATCTGTTTAACCACAAGAGATGTTGCTAAAATTGGCCAATTGTACCTTAAAGAGGGAAAATGGAATAACCAACAATTAGTATCTTCTAACTGGATACAAAAAAGTACCATTACACATAGCCAATGGAATGATAAATCTTATGGATATTTATGGTGGGTAATTAACCCTAATACCTATGCAGCAATTGGTGATAGTGGAAATATTATTCTGGTAGATAAAAAATTAGAATTAGTAATCGCTATTACCTCCAGTTTTAAACCACGAGCTAAAGATAGAATTACCTTAATAACAGAGAAAATTATTCCTAATTTACATCTATATTAATTAAAAAGTAAAACATTTTAAGTTCTTTTTATAGTGTCGGTTGTAATTTAGCTTAAAGTAAGTTTTTATAAGATATCTAATTGATGCATGTGATTTCAGGGGATAGCACTATTGTTGCATCATTGCATTTGTTTCTGGTCTAAATTTCAATTAGCTTAGCTTTTTCTTAAATTATAAGTAAATACAATTTATGAGTTTTTCCGACACTATAACAGCTTTAGTGCCATTTTCAGATGATGAATTAAATGATATCCTTAATCATTTTACAATGAAATTAGTTTCTAAAAATGAAATTCTTGTCAATCAAGGTGAAATATGTAAGTACTTGTATTTTATAGAACAAGGTATGGGGAGAAGTTATTATTTAAACGAAAACCAAAAAGAAATTACACAATGGTTTTTTGGGAAAGGAAAGTTCATGACTAGTGCTGATAGCTTTTTTCAAAAAAAACCAAGTTTGTATTATTTAGAAGTATTGGAAGATTCTATTCTATACCTCATTTCTAAAGAGAATTTGGATAAATTATTTGATAAATATTCCAAAATGGAAAAATTAGGGCGACTTGTTATTTCTGAAATGTTAACTAATGTGGTTAATAAACTTAATGCTATTCAATTTCAAACTGCAAGAGAACGCTATGATTATATGTTAGCCGAATTTCCAGATATTGTTTATCAGGTTTCATTAGGGCATATTGCGTCATATTTAGGAATGGCACAAGAAACATTAAGTCGTATCAGAAGTCAAGATTCTATCAACTAAAACATATCATAACGTCACTTTTTGATATAGGTCAAAAATAAATTCTGAATTCGGTAATACCTTTGCATAGTAATTAAAAGCTATGTACAATGAACTTAAATAAAGTTGTATTTAATGATGTTTTATTGGTATTTGTAATTCTAATGCCCATGATAATTTCGGCACAAGAATTAGACCCAATATTGAAAGATTTAATTCATAAAGGTATTAGTAAAAATTATACTCTAAAAAGTAATCATATTGAATCAGAACAAGCTAAAGTTGACCAACAAATGGCAAAATCGGTATTCTTGCCAAAGATTACATTAAATGGAAGTTTTACAAGGTTAAATGATGATATTACTTTTGATGATGATACAAAAAACTTGTTAATTGAAACTCAAAAACTCATTATTAAAGATGCCGTTGGATTACCTTTTAACTCAACTTTTCCAGATGATATTCCATTGCAAGAAGCGGCAAACTTACAGAATAAGAATATTCTAAAATCTTCAGTTGATTTAGATTGGGTATTATTTAGTGGTTTTGAAGCCAGTAATGCGCTGAAAGCAAGTAAACATAAAGAGTCTTCATTAAATTATGTGGGCTTAGCAGAAGCGGACAAAATCGCATTACAAATTATTGAAACTTATGATAAAATGGCACTTGTAAAAGCTTCTAAAAAAGTTTTAACTGCCACAGAAAATTATTTAAACGAACAAACCTTTTATGCTAAAAAAGCCATTGAAAATGGATTAGCCACACCTTTAAGTCGAAAAAAAATTGAACTTGCACAACAACAATTAGCAGCAAAACAACTCGATTTTGAACATAAAAATATTTTATTAGTTGAAGTACTTCATCAATTGACAGATGAATCTAAAGAAAAGTTGAAATTGCTTCAACCAAAATTGCATTTGTTTTCATTTGAAGGAACCTCTAACAATGAAAAACGAAATGAAGTTAAAGCTTTAGAAGAGGCTGAGAAAGCTACAAATTATAAGGTGAAAATGGAAAAAAGCAATTTTATTCCTAAAGTAGCCATAAAAGGACATTATGAGTTTATAGAAGATGATTTATCCCTATTTGATCCAAAGTGGTTTATTGGTGCTGGCGTAAAATGGCATGTTTTTGATGGTAATTCATCCCGGTTAAATAGTAAAAAAATACAATTAGAAAGTCTGAAATTTAGAGAGCAGATAAATGATGCTAATGAAATGATTGCTTTAAGTATTACGAAAGCTCAATTAACATATGAAGCCGCTAAGGAAAATACTAAAATTGTTAAAAAAGAAATTGAAATAGCTAACGCTACCTACAACTTGGTTAATAAACAATACAAAAACAATTTGGCCTCAATTAATGATGTGCTTGATGCGTTAAATGATGTTGAAAAAGCCAATTTCAAATTACAAGAATCATTCTATAACGAACGAAGAGCCGTTGTAGATTTATTTCATGCTAAGGGCCTACTAACTTATTAATTCAATTTATAACCCAAAAAAAATGAATACTTATAAAACTCTTTTCTTAAGTCTTTTTACATTATTGCTCTTTCAATCTTGTAATCATGAAAAAATCACACCTAATAGAGGAAAAGTGAAATTTGAAACTATTTCAGTAAGTAGTAAAATTGCTGGCAGAATTCACACGATATATGTTGAAGAAGGACAAACTGTAAAGAAAGGCGATACATTGGCATGGGTTAATATTCCAGAAGTGAATGCAAAAATGCTCCAAGCTCAGGGTGCAATTACTGCTGCTCAAGGACAGTTAAATATGGCGTATAATGGTGCAACATCAGAACAATTAAGTCAGATTGAAGGCCAATTGGAAGCAGGGAAAGCACAGTTAGAGTTTGCTCAAGAGTCTTTTTTAAGATTGCAAAACATGTATAAAGATTCTTTAGTGAGTCAGCAACAGTTTGATGAAGTAAAAATGAAACTTAATATGGCAAAAGCCCAAGTTGTAAGTTTAGAAGCAAAACGAAATGAAGTAAAAAAAGGTACGCGGTTTGAACAAATAGAGCAAGCCAAAGGTCAGTTAGAACGTGCATTAGGAGCAAAAGAGGAGGTGCTTTCAGCCTCAGCGGAACAATACGTTATTGCTCCAGCGTCTATGACAATAGAAACCATAAGTTTAGAAGAAGGCGAATTATTAACTCCAGGATTTGCCTTATTTAATGGATATAAAACGGATAGTGTATATTTTAGGTTTACAATTCCGGAATCTAAAATTTATGATTTTGAAGTTGGAAAAGAACTGATACTTATCAACCCATATACACAGGCAGAAACTGAAGCTAAAATTATAGCAATAAAACAATTGGCACAGTATGCTGATATTACAAGTACAGCTCCATTGTATCAATTATCAGAATCTATTTATGAATTGAAAGTGGTGCCCATATTGGATGTTTCAGACCAAAAGTTTTTCATTAATGCTACTATTTTAATAAAATACTAAGTAATGAAAAAATTTATTAGCTTACTTAAGGTTGAGTTTAAGCGCATTTTTTCAAATGGGGTTTTGCTTGCTATATTTTTTGGAGCACCAATTGGCTATGGTATTTTGTTCGGTTATGTTTACCAACAAGCAAAAGTTGTTGATTTACCTATTGTTATTGTTGATCAAGATCAAAGTCCTACAACAGATAAAATGATTGATGCTTTTGAAGATAATGAAGTGTTATTGGTAACTGATGTGCGAACTTCTGATGGAAATATTGTAAATGAAATGCCTGTTAAGCAATATGCTGCAGTTATTACGTTTCCTTCAGATTTTGAAAAAAATCTATTGCAAAAAAAGTATCCTGAAGTACGCATAGACCTTAATATGGCTAATATTTTAAATGCCAATACAGCAAGTAAAAATATAAGTGCTGTATTAATGACTATAAATGCTGGTATAGAAATTGAAGGACTAAAAAAACAAGGCCTACACCCCAAACAAGCAAAAATGACTTACGAGAGTTTTAAAATTAATTTTAATAAACTTTACAACTCTACTGGAAACTATATCACGTTCATGCTACCAGGATTACTTGCAGCCATTATGCAACAAGTTATTTTTTTAGCTATGGCATTAGTGTTTTCAAGGGATTTTGAAGATGGTTATTTTATGACCTTAACTAAAGAAAGTAAATCATCATGTTATCACATAGCATTAAAAGCCACTCCTTTTTTAATTATGCTTCCGTTTATGTGGTTATTCATTAGCCTGCTTTTTCCTTATTTTAAGATTAATGCAAGCATTTTTAATATGTCAATGATTGTTTTAACTTTATTGTTAACAATTGCTTCTATGGGAATTGGTATGTTGTTTTCTATAGCCATTCCCAATCAATTAAAAGCCACCGAGTTATTAATGGTTATTTCTACACCTGCATTTATACTCAGTGGTTTTACGTGGCCAACTTTAGCAATACCAGATTTTATTACCAGCATTGCTCAGTTTATTCCTGTAACACAATATTTAAGTGGATTTAGAAAAGTGGCGTTTTATGGTGGAGATTTATCCTCTGCTGTATCAGAAATAAAAATATTAGTATTAATAATTATAGTCACATTTGTAGCAATGATTATACTGCTTCAATTTAAAATAAAAGCTTCTATAAAAAAAGCAGAAAAAGCTTTGTGAGCGCTAAAATTCTGTTTTTAATAGTTTATGTGTTTGATTTATTGATGCGCTATAGAGGACTACGGTGTTTAACTTAGTGATTTTCTTTCAATAATTCAGGAAACTTTTCTTTGAATTTATTTAACCTAGGAACGGAAACCGCTTTTATGTAACCATGATTTGGGTTTAACTTTTCAAAATTTTGATGATACGCTTCAGCTTTCCAAAACTTTTGAAAAGGATAAACTTCTGCGGCTACTTTTGAATTTATCGCTTTTTCTAAGGCTTCTTTTTTCTTTAAAATAATTTGTTTTTGAGTATCGTTTTGATAAAAAATAATAGACCGATATTGTGACCCTTTATCAGGGCCTTGACCGTTAATTTGTGTTGGGTTTTGTGAGCCAAAATAAACATCAACTAAACTATTAAAACTAATAATGTTAGAATCATAAATGACTTCAACCGTTTCAGCATGCCCGGTCTTTCCAGTGTTGCTAGAATCATAAGTTGGGTTTTTTGTATGACCTCCAGAATAACCACTAATAACTTCCTCAACACCTTTTACACTTTCGAAAACAGCTTCTACACACCAAAAGCAACCACTAGCAAAATAAGCTTTGGATTTGCCGTTATGTAAAGGAACCTCAATAGGAGAAGCATTTGCAATGGCTTGCTGTTTTTTGTCAGCTTGAGCATTGTTTTTACAACTTAAAAAAAGAACTAAAAGTAAAGTGGGAATTATATGTTTCATTATATACTGTTATGTGTTTTACTAACTAATAGACGTATGAAACGATGAAACCTTAACTAAAAATATTATTTTTATTTATATAAAAAAAGCCTTCATGTTAATGAAGGCTCTTTAAATATATTGTAAATGAACATATATTACAGTTTAGAAAACATTTTTTCCATTTTTGCTTTTTGTTCTTCAGCAAGTTCTGCATCTACTAATATTCTTCCACTGTGCTCATCGGTAATTACTTTTTTACGAGAAGCAATTTCTACTTGAATTTGTGGAGGAATAGTAAAAAAAGATCCACCAGAAGCACCTCTTTCAATTGGAACAATGGCTAATCCATTTTTTACATTCTTACGGATTCTGGTATAAGCAGCAACTAAACGCTCTTCAATTTCTGATTTATAATCTTCGGATTTAGAAATTAAAGCTTGTTCTTCTTTTTCAGTTTCAGCTAAAATAGCATCTAACTCTCCTTTTTTGTGCTTTAAATGTGTTTCGCGTTCTTTAACTTTATCTTTAGTTTCAGAAATAACCTCTTTTTTCTGTTCTATTTGAGCTTTAAATTCTTTGATGTGTTTTTCAGCCAATTGGATTTCCAATTCTTGAAATTCAACTTCTTTAGTTAGCGAGTTAAACTCTCTGTTATTTCTAACATTTTTTTGTTGTTCGCTATATTTTTTTATTAAAGCTTTTGCTTCTTCTATAAGATTCTTTTTTCCAACAATATCATTGTCTATAATTTCTAAACTAGAAACTAATTTTTCTAATCTTATTTTCAGTCCAGCAACTTCATCTTCTAAATCACGAACTTCTAATGGAAGTTCTCCACGGACATTTCTTATTTCGTCAATACGAGAATCTATAAGTTGTAAATCATACAAAGCTCTTAGGCGCTCTTCAACAGTTAGTTCTTTCTTTTTTGCCATACTTAAAAATACTTAACAGGATTGGTATTTGTCTTTGATAAAACGACTGCAAAATTAGTGATTTTTTTCATAAGAAATGCTACTAAACCATTTTTTGTGTATTGCTCGCTTTCATAATGTCCAATATCAGCTAAAACGATGCTGTTTTCTGCTGTAAAAAAGTCATGGTATTTTAAATCTGAGGTTATAAACACATCAGCACCAGATGCTTTAGCGGCGTTAATAGCAAAACTACCAGAGCCTCCTAAAACAGCAATTTTTTTTATGGGTTTGCCTAATAATGCTGAATGCCTAATACATTTTGTTTTCATTTTCACCTTAAGATATTCTAAAAAGGTGTCTTCAGACATAGCATTTTCAAGCTGACCAATCATCCCAATGCCAATATGTTGGTTTTTATTTTCAAGTGTTGTTATTTCATAGGCAACTTCTTCATAGGGATGGGTTTTAAAAAGGGCTTTTAGTATATTTTTTTCTAAATGTTTTTTAAAAGTCACTGATATTTGAACCTCTTCTTCAAAATGGATACTTCCTTTTTTACCCTTTACAGGATTTGAATTCTCATTGCCATTAAATGTACCAATGCCTTCAACGTTAAAACTGCAATCGTCATAATTACCAATATTTCCAGCTCCAGCATTGAATAATGACATTCTAAGTTTTTCAGCATCAGTTTTAGGAACAAACGTGATTAGCTTTTTTATAGTTTCACTTTGTGGGATTAAAATCTGTTTGTTTGTCAGTTCTAATTGCTCGCAAATTACATTGTTTACTCCTTGAAACGCATTATCCAGAGCTGTATGCATACTATAAATAGCAATATCATTTTTAATGGCTTTTATAACCACACGTTCCACATAATTTTTGCCCGTAAGGGTTTTTAAACCCTTGAAAATAATAGGGTGGAAGCTCACTATTAGATTGCAGTTCGTTTTAATAGCTTCATCAACAACAGATTCAAGAGTGTCTAGAGTGACTAATATGCCTGAAAGTTTCATGTTTTTATTGCCAACAAGAAGCCCTACATTATCAAAATCTTCAGCGTAAGCTAAAGGAGCAAGTTCTTCTAAATGATTTATAACATCCTGAACAATCATATTATTTTTTATGTATTGGTTTGAAACAAATATAAATATTATATTTTCGTTGCTGTGAAGCTATTAAGAAAAATATTGTTCCCATTAGTTCCTGTATATTATACGGTAACAAGTGTGCGAAATAAACTGTATGATTTAGGATTTAAAAAATCAAAATCCTATGATTTTCCAGTAATTTGTGTAGGGAATTTGAGTGTAGGTGGTACAGGAAAAACCCCTATGATAGAGTATTTGATTAAGTTACTTAAAAATGATTATAAAATAGCAACATTAAGTAGAGGTTATAAACGAAAATCTGAAGGTTTTCAATTAGCAGATGAAAATTCAACTGTTGAAATTTTAGGTGATGAGCCATTTCAGTTTTATACAAAGTTTGGTAATGTTATTCAAGTAGCAGTTGATGCTAACAGGCAAGCGGGTATTTCAAAATTACGAATATTAGAAAATGGAGTTGAAATTGTATTATTAGACGATGCCTTTCAGCATAGAAAAGTTAACGCAGGTTTTAATATTTTATTGACCACTTATAATAATATATACACTAATGATTTTGTGCTGCCAACAGGTAATTTGCGCGAACCAAAGAGTGGAGCCAAACGTGCAAATATTATTGTGGTTACCAAATGTCCAGAGACTTTAGATATATCAAAAAAAACAGAGCTTATAAAGCAAATAAATCCCGAAAAGCATCAAGCTGTTTTTTTTAGTTCTATTGCTTATGCAGAAGAGGTTATTTCTTTAAATGCTAAAAGAACAATTGATACTTTGAATAATTTTACCTTAGTAACAGGGATTGCCAATCCAAAACCATTAATTAGTTTTTTAAAGAGTAAGGGATTGAGTTTTGAACATTTGAATTTTAAAGACCACCATGAGTTTTCGAAAGAAGATATTCTGAAATTAGAAAATAAAGGTGTTATTGTCACTACTGAAAAAGATTTTATGAGGTTGAAGCATTATAAATCTTTACAGAGCGCATTGTATTATTTACCAATAACCATGGTTATAGATGATAGTTTAAAATTTAATGAATTGATAAAAAGCTTTGTTAAAAACAATTAAGCTGTTGCGGTTTTACTTTTAGTTAGTGCATTAAAAAGTTTTTTCTCAAACTCTTCTTGTTTGAAAGGTTTTGGAATAATATCAGTAAAACCAGCTTCATCAAATTCTTGCATTTTGTCTTCAATAGTAACGGCTGTTAAAGCAAAAATAGTCAGTTCTTTATCAAAAGTTCTTACAATTTTGGTAGCTTCAATACCACTAATGCCTGGCATGTGAATGTCCATTAATATAATGTCATATTTGTTGGTTTTAATCATATCAACGGCTTCTTCACCATTGTCTACAATATCACAACTAAGTTGCATTTTAGTAAGGATTTTTTTGGTAATCATTTGGTTGATTTTATTATCCTCAACTACCAAAATTTTAATATTGCTTAAATCTAATTCGTCAACCTTTTTAAGGTAATTTGTTTTCTTTTCTATAGCTTCTTTTTCTTGTTCTTTAGTATATTCAAGGGGTATTTCAAAATAAAATGTTGATCCTTTTCCTAATTCACTTTTAAGATATATTTTACCTTTTAGTATTTCAATTAGCCCTTTTACAATAGAAAGTCCTAAGCCAGTACCTCCATATTTTCTATTAATTTGTATAGAACCTTGAGAAAAACTTTCAAACATATGTTCTTGTTTTTCTTGAGTAATACCTATACCGTTATCTTCTACTTCAAAACGTAGGGTGTAAATACCTCCTTCTTGATTTATTTTATAAACTCTAATCCAAATATCACCATCTTTTGTAAACTTAATAGAGTTTCCAATAAGGTTGATTAATATTTGAGAAATCTTTAGTTGATCAGCAATAAAGTTTTCAGGTAAATCATTATCGTATTCAAAATGGATTTTTATGTTATTGTCTATAGCAGAATTGTTTAGTGCTAAAACAATATTGTTTATTTTCTTTTTTAAATTGAATGGTTCAGGTTCAATGTCTACTTTATTAGCTTCAATTTTATTAATTTGAAGGATGTCATTGATGAATGTTAACAAGTAATCACCTGAAAACTTAAGCGATTTTAAATGCTGAATTTGCTCTGGTTTAGGGTCTTCGTCTAAAAGCATATTACTTAAACCAGTTACAGCATAAAGTGGTGTTCTTAACTCATGTGTTACTGTTGACAGGAAGTTAGCCTTAGTTTTTGATGCTAATTCAGCTTTTTCTTTGGCAATAATAAGTTCTCCGTTTTTTTTATGGAGCATGTTGTTGGTTTTTAATCGTATGTTGTTGTTTTTATAAAGGGATAAGGTTAATAAGGACAATATGGTAATTAAAGCTACACTTAAAATTGAAATTAATGTACTTAAATCTTTATCGTCTTTAGCTTTTTTTAGGTCTTCTGCCTGCCTTTTAATACTTTCGCTTTGATCATTCATTAAAAACTTTACCTGCATATCTGGAGATAAATTGGCACGTTTTACGCTTATGATTGAGTCTGATAGTTTTATATGCGCTTTTAAATATTCATTGGAACTTTTAAAGTTTTCTTTGCTCTCGTAGATTTTACTAATAGTTAAATAAGCATCATCAAGAATTTCTGAATAATTATTGGTTTTGGCAATTTGTACACCTTCCAAAGCCAAAAAGAGTGCTTTGTCATTATCTCCCAATTCATAATATACATCAGCATGACTAATTAACCCATTGCTTAAGGTTTTTGATAGATCTAATTTTCTTGATAAAGCAATGGATTGCTCAAAAAGAACTCTGGCTTTTCTGTTGTTTTTTAGAGCCACATAAATTTTGCCTTCACATAAAAGTAAATCTGCAAGCCGGTCATTTAATCCTTCTTCTTGAAATTTAGATTTTGCGGCAGTATATTGGTCTAAAGCCAAATAATAATTTTTCTTACTATAGTAAACATCTCCAAATATTTTATAGGATTTACCAAGATTTTCATTATCATTTATTATACGCTGCACCTCAATAGCTTTGTTTAAAGATTTTATAGCATCTTCTGGCTTATCTATAATAAGATATAATTGTCCTTTTGCAGCATAAATAACACCAATACTTTTTTTGTAATCAATTTTATTAGCAAGGTCTAAAGCATCATCTAACTTTTTTTGAGCTTGGTAATATTTATAATGTTCAATAGCATTTTGAGCCTCTACAATATGATAATTAATAGTGTTTTGCAAGATTTCAGGATCTTCATCCACGGAGTTTTGTGATGAAACTGTTAATGCAATTAGCATTAAAATGATGTATGTGTATTTATTGATTTGGGACATTTTTTCTTCAATAATAACGACAAATATAATTATTTATTCGATTAAGTACACTTTTTTTCCGATAAATTGCATAATAAATCAATTATTCGTTTAGAATACGCTGTTTCATTATCATACCAGCCAATTATTTTTACCATGTTTCCAATTACGGAAGTCATTTGTGCATCAAAAATACAGGAATGAGTGTTTCCAACAATATCTATAGATACAATCGGGTCTTCAGTATATTCTAAAATATTTTTATATTGATTTTTAGCAGCTTTTTTAAAGGCGTTATTAATGTCTTGAATACTTACTGTTTTTTTTACATTACAAGTAATATCTGTAAGTGATCCGTTTGCAACAGGAACCCGAATACCACAACCACCAATAACGTTTGATAAATGTGGAAATATTTTAGTAAGCGCTTTGGCTGCTCCCGTAGTAGTGGGTACAATAGATTGTCCTGCTGCTCTGGCTCGGCGTAAATCTCGGTGCGGTTGGTCGTGTAAACTTTGATCGGTAGTATAGGAGTGTACTGTTGTGATATAGGCTTGATCTATGCCGCAAAGTGAATCAATGATATCAATCATTGGTGCCGCATTATTAGTAGTGCATGAGGCATTTGAGATTATTTGTTCGGTACCATCTAAACTTTTATCATTTACACCTAATACAATTGTTTTAATTGTATCTTCCATAGGAGGAACACTTAAAATAACTTGTTTACAACCATTTGTTATATGGTGGATTAAATCTGAAGTTAATTTGAATTTACCTGTAGCCTCTATTACAAAATCTACATTATAGGGTTTCCAGTCAATGTCTTTAGGATGAACTTTATTAAGTAATGCTACTTTTTTATTGTTTACAATAATGTCATTATCATCAGAAGAAATATGACCATTAAAAACACCATGAATACTATCGTATTTTAGTAGGTGACTTAATGTTTTAACATCAGCTAAATCATTTATAGCAACAACTTCAATATTTCTATAATTTTGAATTAATCTGAAAACACGTCTGCCAATTCTTCCAAAACCGTTTATGGCTACTCGAATCATGATTAATTAATGTGTTTTTGAGCTTTGTAAGAAGAGCGAACTAAAGCGCTACTTTCTACATGACGAAACCCTAATTCTAAACCTATATTTTCGTATTCTTTAAACTGTTCTGGGCTTATAAACTGTTTTACTGGGAGGTGCTTTTTACTTGGTTGCAAGTATTGACCAATAGTAACCACATCTACATCATTTTCTTTAAGATCGTGAAGTGTAGCAATTACTTCTTCTCTGGTTTCACCTAAACCTAACATGATTCCAGATTTTGTTCGGCGTTGACCTTGTTGTTTTAAATATTTTAATACGCCCATACTTCTATCATATTGGGCTTGAATTCTAACTTCGCGAGTTAACCGTCTAACGGTTTCAATATTATGAGAAACGACTTCAGGTGCTACATTAATAATTCTATCAATATGATTTTCTATGCCTTGAAAATCGGGGATTAAAGTTTCTAAAGTTGTTTCAGGATTCATTCTCCTAACAGCTTTAACAGTTTCAGACCACATGATACTTCCCATGTCTTTTAAATCATCCCTATCTACACTTGTTAAAACTGCATGCTTAATTTTCATGAGTTTTATAGATCGAGCTACTTTTTCAGGTTCATCCCAGTCAACCATTTCTGGTCGCCCAGTTTTTACGCCACAAAAACCACAAGAGCGTGTGCAAACATTACCTAAAATCATAAAAGTAGCAGTGCCTTCTCCCCAACATTCCCCCATATTTGGACAACTTCCTGAAGTACAAATGGTATTCAGTTTATATTTATCAACCAAACCTCTTAATTCGGTGTATTTTTTACCTGTTGGTAGTTTGACACGAAGCCATTTGGGTTTTGGTTTACGTTCTTCTGGTAGTATATTGGATGCCGTTTCTGTATTCATCTTATAAAAAAATCAAGTAACAAAGATACAAAGTATTCTTTTAAAATGCTGTTATAAAGTCGTGAGATACCAAATGCTAAAACCTATTAAAAATAAGATTCCCATCCAGCTTAAAATATGAAGAGCCTTAGAAGGATGCCATTCTTTAGGTGTGTGCCTGCTTATAATAAGCTTATAATTGATGAGGGCAAAAAAAGGTGCTGTTATGAATGATAAGATAGTAGCTATTTTAATGAGTAGTCCCATTTCTGAGGCTAAGAAGAAAAAGATAAAAATAGTGCCAATGGTTAATAAGACAGTCCAAAAAACATAATTAAATGTTGAGGTTTTTATAAATAATAAATCTGTGGCTTTAACCATAACCCTAGACGAGGCATCTAATGTAGTAATTGTGGTGCTAAACATGGTAGTAAATGCAGCACTACCAATAATAATATAAGCCCAATCACCTAAATTTGTAGTGTACATATTTATTAATTGATTTGAAAAAACTCCTGCCGAACTACTAAATGTTTCACCACTATTAAACATTACTAATGCTCCTAATATTAAAAAACCAGTACCTAAAATTATAGAACTTACGTAGCCGACATTAAAATCGAATAAAGCAGATTTTTGTGAGTATCGTTTGGTTTCATTGTTTTTTTCAATAGTCCATAACGATTGCCAAATAGAAACATCTAAGGGGGCTGGCATCCAACCCATAAATGCAATTAAAAAGGCAATATCTAAGTTGTTTTTAGGAAGTATTTGTTTGAACGATATGGGGTTTGTATTATTTGATAATGCTATACAAACAGCTAAAATGGTACTTAAGCTAAGTGTAATGATAATAATTTTTATTAATTTATCTAATAGTTTATACTTGCCAATTATTAAAATAGCGATACAAACTATTAGAACAATAACTGTCCATGTTTTTATATCAAAATAATTACCAAAAAGGGTAGAGGCCAAACCAGCTGTTACAATGGTTACTGCAGTAAGGAAAGTAAATACGGTAGCGAAATTAATAATGTAAAAAACAATCAATACCTTTTTGCCAAGTTTTTTATAGCCATCTAATAAACTTTCTCCAGTGGCTGCGGCATATCTTGCTCCAAATTGAAAAAATGGATATTTAAATAAATTTACCAGTAAAAGAGCCCAAATTAATCCCATGCCATAATCAGCTCCAGCTCGAGTAGATTGTACTAAATGAGAAACTCCTATGGCAGCACCAGCAAACAAAAGACCTGGACCAAAATTTTTAAGTTTTTGTATCACAATGATTTTGTAATGATATCCGCCAATAATTTTTTTGCACGCAATAGTTTAACTTTTACATTATTGATGGGCTCGTTTAATTCTTTTGAAATTTCTTTGTAGCTCAATTCTTGAAAATATCTTAAATTAATCATTTCTTGATAGTGAGGCTTTAGTTTTTTTATATCACGAAGTAATTTGGCTAAATTTTGTTCAGTGATTAATTCGTCTTCAGGAGAAGGAGATTCGTCTAATACCTGATATGCGTTACTATCTTCTTTAGAAAGAATTTGTGAAATAGAGTTTTTTTCTTTCCTAAGAAAATCAATATGAATATTTTTTGAAATAGTAATTAGCCAGGTTTTGAATTTGTATTCGTTTTTATACGTGTGAATTTTATCAAAAGCCTTTGAAAAAGTTTGAATAGTAACATCTTCTGCGTCATTTTCATTATGAATACGTTTTAATTGAAACCCATAAACATCATCCCAAAAAGTATCTAATAAAAAATTAAATGCTTTTTGATCATTTAGTTGGGCACGCTTAATGGCTTCGTTTATTTCCAATGATTGGGTTTTGAAATACAATTCTTTATAAATATAATCAAATGTGTGGCAATTAAAAATAATTCTAAAAAGGGAATTAAAAATAGGAAGTCTTTTTCACCAAGTTTCTTTGCTGAAAGACCTATTATAATATATTGAACAATTATTTTTACTAATAATAAAGAAAATACAACAATCCACTGATATTTTGCTAATAATAGTATCAAGGCTAAACTCCAAAAAAGAAATTGAAATGTGTAGAGTAGTGCTAATAAAAATTTATGTGTTTTCTTGTAATGATTAGCGGTAGAAATGTGGCGACGTTTTTGTGTTATCCACTGGTTAAAAGTTGTTTTAGGAACGGATTCTGTAAAACTGTTTTCTGATATACATATAGTAGTATTGTCCTTAGTTGCTACCTGATTTATAAATAAATCATCGTCGCCTGAACGTATTTTTATGTGGTTAATAAAGCCATTAGCTTTAAAAAAGGTATCTTTTTTATAGGCTAAATTTCTGCCAACACCCATATATGGTAATCCAAATTTGGTAAAAGTAAAGTATTGAACAGCTGTTATAACAGTTTCAAAGCGGATGAGTTTGTTTAAAAATGATTTGTCGGTTTTAGCATATTTCCCATATCCTAATACTATAGCTTTTTTGGAGTTAAAATGAGATGACATTTCTGAAATCCATTGATTAGAAACAGGCTTGCAATCTGCATCCGTGAATAAAAAATAATCGTTTTTCGCCGCTTTTATGCCTAAGGTTAGAGCGTATTTTTTATTACCCCAAAAGGCTTCATTGTTTTTAACATTAACAATTTTTATGTTGTCTTGTTTACTTGCAAAAGCTTCCATGACTTGTAGGGTGTCATCATTTGAAGCATCATTAATAAGAACTATTTCAAAATTTGAATAATCTTGTTCAATAATAGAAGGCAGAAACCTTGTTAAGTTTTTAGCTTCATTTTTTGCGCAAATTATAACAGAAATGGGAATGCTTTTTTGAGATTCTTTGTTTTGTTTTAAAAAAGCAAATCTTCCATAAAAGAAGATATAAAGTAAAACTTGAAAAAAAACTACAAAAATAAATGTGTAGTAAACAAAATCAAGAAATGTCATAAATGATTAAGAGTGCTGAGGTTCATTACAATCCTTATATTGATCTGGAGTTTTTCCGCAAAAACCACATGCTTCACCTTCTTTGTTAAGCATCGGGTTTTGGCTAGCGCAAGTACCTGCAAATTTACCGTCTTTTTTTGCCCAAATTTTTATTGCAATTCCTATGATGCCTAAGCTTAATAAAGCGATTGTGATTAAAAAAAGTTTCATGTGTTTAAATTTTATGCAAAGATACTATTTTTGGATAAATTTAATAGTTTGGTTCGAGATACAATTGTGACTTTATTTTTTTCAAGTTGTCTAATTAATAATTATTTGTACATTTATTAATATAACTAACTAAAAACTATTAAATTATGAAAAAACTATTTGCGGAATTTTTTGGGACTTTTTGGCTTGTTTTTGGAGGCTGTGGGAGTGCGGTTTTTGCGGCAGCTTATCCAAGTTTAGGTATTGGATTTGCTGGAGTTGCTTTGGCTTTTGGTCTTACGGTATTAACAATGGCATATGCTGTGGGACACATTTCTGGAGGACATTTTAATCCAGCAGTTTCTTTTGGACTTTGGGCTGGAGGGAAATTTGAGGCTAAAGATTTATTAGGATATGTAATAGCACAATTAGTAGGTGCTACTACAGCGGCAGGCATATTATACTTGATTGTGTCTGGAAAATCAGATTTTGTTGATATTGGAGGTTTTGCAGCCAATGGTTATGGTGAATTATCTCCAGATGGATATTCTATGACATCTGCATTAATAGCAGAGTTTGTTTTAACAGCCTTCTTTTTATTAATTATTTTAGGAAGTACCAATGCGAGGGCCCCTAAAGGGTTTGCCCCAATAGCAATTGGTTTAGGCTTAACATTGATTCACTTAATAAGTATTCCTATTACTAATACCTCAGTAAATCCAGCGCGCTCTACAAGTCAAGCTGTATTTGCCGGAGTAGAGTATACTGCCCAACTTTGGTTATTCTGGATAGCTCCTATAGCAGGAGCTATTGTTGCAGGCTTTACCCATAAAGCACTTTTTGATAGGGAATAGTAAAATTTTTGATGACGTAAAATAAAATACAGCCTCGATTTTTTTATAAAACTGAGGCTGTTTCTTTTGTAATAATTAATCAGTTGTTTTTTTTATTGTAAATTGATTTCTGCTACTGAGTTTTGTAAGGAAGCAATCGTATTACCACCTTTGGGTTCAATAGTTATATTTAACCCTTTAGCGTGTTCTGTATAAGGAATGGTTTTAAGCTTTCTATCTGCTTCACTTAAAACACCTAAACTGACCATTTTACCTTGAAGTTCTGCCCAAATTTGATAACATTGTTCTTCTGGTAATTGTGGAAGTGATACCACATCAATCATTGAAGTTTTTTCTTTAGGATTGATATAAGCTATTGTTTTTAAGTCTTTAGCACGTTCATTTCCATTGATAATATATTTTTCAGTTTCAGGATTGTTAAGCTTTAAAAGTTGACGCATTACACTGTCAAGCATTTCATTATTTTTAGCAATATCACTTCGTAAATCAAAAATTTCATCAACAACAACTTGGTTTTCTTCAGAAAGTTTCTGGTTTTGAGTGTAAAATATTACAGACGACACAGCAAAAAAGAGTGTTGCAAAACTGGCAGCAATACTTAGCTTGTACCAAATTTTACGATTTTTTTGTGAATGTATATTTACAACTGGAGGGCTATCATCAAGTTCCTCTAAAATATTGTTTAATATATGTTTAGGAGGTTCAACAGCATTACTTTTAGCAACTACTTCTAAGTTGAATTGTAATGTGTTGTATGCGTTTTGTACCTCTGGGTATTTTGAAATGTAAGTTTCCACCATTTCTGATTCATCAGAAGTAGTTTGGCCTACTAGATATTTTTCTAATAGGTCAGAATTTAAAAAAGTAGTTATTTTTGCATTCATGACTGTTTAATTAAGGGTGATAAATTTTTCTTAATTCACGTAATCCAATCTTTAATCTTGATTTTATAGTGCCTAATGGAATATCTAATTCATCACTAGCTTCTTGTTGTGTCATGCCTTCAAAAAAGAGGGCATTAAGTACTATTTGATATTTTTCATCTAAACTTTTTAAATGTTTTTTAATATCTAAAACATCTTGATTTAGTTCGTTTGATGTTATTTTATATACGGAAGATGTTTCAATTTGGACTTCGTTACCACTTTTATTTTTTATTGAGCGTACTTTGTCAATAGCCGAGTTATAAGCAATTCGATATATCCATGTAAATAATCGTGCTTTTGAAGCATCGTATTTTTTTGAATTTTTCCAGATTTTAACAAAACTTTCTTGTAATACATCTTGAGCTAGGTCTTCATCTGTAATAATTTTTGAAATAACACCATAAAGCGCATCAGAATAATAATCATATAATAATGAAATAGCCTTTTTATCGTTTTTTTTCAGTAAACTTACTATTTCTCTTTCTGTGGCTGAAATCACGGTAATGTGGGTTTTTGTAAAACTATTTTATATAGTATTGACGCCAAAGTTAGAAATTTCTTTTTGATTATAAGATATTTACTTCTGCTTCAATGGTTATATTGAATAATCTTTTTATAGTTTTTTGAATGAGTTTTGAAAGTTTTAAAATATCTGACCCTTGAGCATTCCCATAATTAACCAATACCAAGGCTTGATTTTTGTGGACTCCATAATCGCCAAAACGTTTTCCTTTAAAACCTGCTTTTTCAATTAGCCACCCTGCAGGGATTTTAATAGTGTCCTCAGAAACAGGATAGCTAGGAAGATCATTGAAATTTTCAAGCAATTTATTGTATTGAGTTTTTGATATAATAGGATTTTTAAAAAAGCTCCCACTGTTACCAATATTTTTTGGGTCAGGTAATTTACTTTCTCTAATGTTTATCACAGCTTTTGAAACGTCTTGTATGGTTGGTTTTGTAACCTGCATGTTTTCAAGCTCGGTGGTTATACTACCATAATTAATATGAAGCTTGTGTTGTTGTTTTGTAAGTTTAAAAGTAACACTTGTGATAATGTATTTATTTTTGCTTTGTAGTTTAAAAATGGAATGTCTATACCCAAAATTGCAATCTGAATTAGTAAAGGTGTGAAACTTTTTGTCTATTAATGAAATAGCTTCGCATGAAACAAATGAGTCTTTTAGTTCAACTCCGTAAGCACCAATATTTTGAATAGGAGCTGTACCTACATTTCCTGGTATGAGAGATAAGTTTTCTAAACCCCCAAAATCACGTTCTAAGCACCACATTACAAAAGTATGCCAATTTTCGCCAGCGCTTGCTTTAACTACAACACTATTGTTATTTTCAGAAATAATCTGAATACCCTTTAAATTGTTATGAATTACCAGTTTATTTTGATCCTGTGTTAGTAGCATATTGCTGCCACCTCCTAAAATAAGTTTATCAGGATACTCAGGGAGCTCTAAAACGTTCTTTAATTCATTTAAGTTTTTTACTTCTACAAAATATTTTGCAGTAGCATCAATACCAAAAGTATTATAAGGCTTTAGTGATATGTTTTGTTTTATTTGCACTAATCTTTATAAACTTTTAAAGCTTCTTTTATAATATTAACAGCTTTTATCAAGCTTTTTTTATTTAATACATAGGCTATTCTTATTTGATTTAGCCCATAGCCAGGAGTAGAGTAAAAACCACCAGCAGGAGCCACCATAACCGTTTCGCCATTTACGTCAAAATGCTCTAATAACCATTGTGCAAAATGATCAGAATTTTTTATAGGTAATTCAGCAACACAATAAAAAGCACCTTTAGGTTTGGAAACTTTAATGCCTTCTATTTTTTGTAATTCAGTAATCACT
The DNA here is from genome assembly GCF_001310225.1 of Pseudalgibacter alginicilyticus. Lineage (GTDB taxonomy): Bacteria > Bacteroidota > Bacteroidia > Flavobacteriales > Flavobacteriaceae > Pseudalgibacter > Pseudalgibacter alginicilyticus. The sequence continues at coordinate 3,535,418 of NZ_CP012898.1, forward strand.
GTATCTCGTCTTTCAATATACTCATTGATTATATTGTCAAAATAACTTCTAGGTGTATCGAGCGCTGCTTCACTAGCAATTTGAGCATAAGTTGGAGGACTTAAACGTGCTTGAGCAAATTTTATTGCGGTTTGAATAACACTTTCGTTTTTGGAAACCAAACAACCAATTCTGGCTCCGCACATGCTATATCGTTTAGAAACAGAATCTATCATTATAGCATGCTGCTCAAGTTCTTTTTCCTGCATGATAGAATAGTGAGTTTCGCCATCATAAACAAATTCACGATAAACTTCATCTGCAATTAAAAACAAATCATGTTTTTTAACAATAGCTGTTAATTTTTGAATTTCTTCTTTGGAATATAAATTTCCCGTAGGATTTCCAGGGTTGCAAATTAATATAGCTTTTGTTTTTGGGGTAATCAATTTCTCAAATGCTTCAACAGAAGGCAAAGCAAAATTATCTTCAATTTTAGAAACTATGGGTACTACATTGATTCCTGATGCAGTAGAAAATGCAATATAGTTAGCGTAAAAGGGCTCAGATATAATAACTTCATCATCAGGATCCATGATACTTCCAAAAACAAAAAGTAGGGCTTCGCTGGCGCCTGTGGTTACTACAATGTCTTTGGCGTTAACATGTATATCATGGTCTTTAAAATAATTTGTTATTTTTTGTCTATATATTTCAGACCCTTCCGATTTTGAATATGATAAAATTTCAACATTATTTTCCTTAACAGCTTTTAGGGCTACTTCGGGGGTTTTAATATCGGGTTGCCCAATATTTAAATAGTAAATATTTTTGCCATTTTTAGCAGCTTGTTCTGCAAATGGAACTAATTTACGTATAGGTGATTGGGGCATTTGTTCCCCTTTTTTTGATACAGTTGGCATTAAAAAAAATTTGAGGTGCAAAGTTGAGAAAATTATCTTAATCTTTTAAAAAAAGGAAGAATAAATAAAAAAGACGTTTTTAATATTTGTAAAGTGATGTATTAAATTGTGTTTTGTTGATTTAAATTCAAAATTAAGTTTAGGTATTTTTGTGCACTATTTAAGGGTATATGGTAGCTTTAGGCTAATCATAAATAAATTTAAATTAAAGAATATTATGCTGAAATCAATGGCTTACACCTTGTATTTACCTACTGTAATTAGAAATCTAAAACAGAGTATACTACTAATCTTTTAAAATAAAAACCCAAGATAGTTCAACTATCTTGGGTTAAATATTAATTTATTCTAATTGAATTATTGCTGTACGATACTTTTATCTTTTTTTTCAAGTACGCTTTCTTTACTAGAGTCAACAACCAGTCCTTTAATTTTTAAAGCTACAGTTGGAGTTTCTGCATTGGAAATAACAGTAATAGTTTTTCTGATAGGATTTACTCTATTAGTATCATATTTAACTTCAATTTCTCCAGTTTTTCCAGGTAGAATAGGAGCTTCTGGTTTTTTAGGAATGGTGCAACCACAACTAGAAGTTACTTTGGAAATGATAAGTGGAGCATTGCCTGTATTTGTAAATTCAAAAACGCGTACACCATCAGCACCTTTTTCTATAGTACCATAATCTACGGTATCTGATTTAAATTCGATTTTTGCGACTTTGTCTTGGGCATTAATTGATAAACTAATTAAACCAATGAATAAAATTGTAATTAATTGTTTCATGTCTTTTTGTATTATTGTTATTGAGTAATATTTGTATAATTAACCATTTTTTAGAAATGGCATTAAGTTAAATTCTATATTGAGTAATATTCAAAATTCTCTGTAAACATACTTACTTTTTCTATAATCAACAAAAATAATAGATGTATTGCAGGTATGTTAACTTTTTAAATCAGGTTAAAAGTACACAATACTTTATTTTTTTTTGATTAATAATTGTTAAAATAATTAATAATCATTTTTGTCAAATTTTCACAGAAAAAGAAATATAAGTACTTTTGCACCTCAATATTCAAAAACTATTCCAAAGTATGCAAATGCCTTCAAAATATGATGCAAGTCAGGTAGAAACCAAGTGGTATGATTACTGGATGAAACATAATTATTTTCATTCAACGCCAGATGAAAGAGAGCCATATACCATTGTTATACCGCCTCCAAATGTAACGGGAGTACTGCACATGGGGCATATGCTTAATAATACCATTCAGGATGTATTAATTCGTCGTGCGCGGTTATTAGGAAAAAATGCATGTTGGGTGCCAGGAACAGACCATGCCTCTATTGCTACCGAAGCTAAAGTGGTAGCAAAATTAAAAGAACAAGGTATTGATAAAAATGACCTATCTCGTGAGGAATTTTTAAAACACGCTTGGGATTGGACGCATGAATACGGTGGTGTTATTTTAGAACAGCTTAAAAAATTAGGCTGTTCTTGCGATTGGGACCGAACCAAATTCACCATGGACGATGACATGAGTGAAGCGGTTATTAAAGTTTTTGTGGATTTACACAATAAAGGATTGATTTATCGTGGGTACCGTATGGTAAATTGGGATCCTGAAGCTAAAACGACACTTTCTGATGAAGAAGTGGTGTATGAAGAAAAACAGGGTAATCTTTATTACTTAAGTTACAAAATAGAGGGCAGCGAAGATACTTTAACCATAGCCACCACACGTCCTGAAACTATTTTTGGTGATACTGCTATTTGTATCAACCCTAATGATGAGCGTTTTACACATTTAAAAGATAAAAAAGCCATTGTGCCAATTTGTGGTCGTGTCATTCCTATTATTGAAGATGATTATGTAGATATGGAGTTTGGTACAGGGTGTTTAAAAGTAACCCCTGCACACGACGAAAATGATAAAAATTTAGGAGATAAGCATAACCTGGAAGTCATTGATATTTTTAATGAAAATGCGTCATTAAATAGTTTTGGACTTCATTACCAAGGAAAAGACCGCTTTGTAGTTAGAAAAGAAATCACCAAGGAATTAGAAGACAAAGGGTTTTTGGTTAAAACCGAAACCCATATCAATAAAGTAGGAACATCAGAAAGAACCAAAGCGGTTATTGAACCCCGATTGAGCGATCAATGGTTCTTAAAAATGGAAGAACTCGTAAAACCTGCCATAGAAGCTGTTTTGGGTGAAGATTCCGATATTAAGTTATTTCCAAAGAAATTCGAGAATACCTACCGCCATTGGATGGAAAATATCCGCGATTGGAATATTTCACGTCAATTATTGTGGGGACAACAAATTCCAGCCTATTATTATGGCGATGGAAAAGAGGATTTTGTAGTTGCTGAAACCATTGAAGAAGCTTTAGAAAAAGCTAAACAAAAAACCAATAACCAACAACTAACAGCCAATAGCCTACGACAAGAAACCGATGCGCTTGATACTTGGTTTTCTTCATGGTTATGGCCAATGAGTGTGTTTGATGGCATAAGAAACCCTGAAAACGACGATATAAAATATTATTATCCAACCAACGATTTGGTTACAGGGCCAGATATTTTATTCTTTTGGGTGGCACGTATGATCATTGCAGGATATGAGTATAAAGATGAAAAGCCTTTTGAAAACGTATACTTAACAGGGTTGGTACGCGATAAGCAACGCCGAAAAATGAGTAAATCCTTAGGAAATTCGCCTGATGCATTAAAACTTATTGAAGAATATAGTGCCGATGGGGTACGTGTAGGTTTGCTGTTAAGTAGTGCTGCAGGAAATGACTTGATGTTTGATGAGGCACTTTGCCAACAAGGAAAAGGTTTTGGTAACAAAATCTGGAATGCCTACCGTTTGGTTGATGGTTGGGAGGTAAGTAGCAAAATTCCACAACCCGATTCAAGTAAAACAGCCATTGCATGGTACGAATCAAAATTCCAAAAAGCACTCATAGAAATTGAAGACCATTTTAGTAAATACCGTTTAAGTGATGCTTTAATGGCTATTTATAAATTGATTTATGATGATTTTTGTGGTTGGTTGCTCGAAATGGTAAAACCGGCGTATCAACAGCCGATTGATGCTGTAACTTATAAGTCTATCATCTCAATTTTTGAAGATAATTTAAAAATAGTACATCCATTTATGCCATTTCTAACGGAAGATATCTGGCATTATATTTCTGAACGTACACCAGAAGAAGCCTTGATAGTTGCCAAGTGGCCAGAAACAAAACCTGTAAACGAAACATTGATTACGGAGTTTGAATTTGCTTCTGAAGTCATTTCAGGCATTAGAAACATCAGAAAACAAAAAAACATTGCATTTAAAGATGCCATTGGTTTTTCGGTTATAAATAATGAAAAAACGAGTACCTTGTTTGATGCTATTATTACAAAGTTAGGGAATTTGGAAAGCATTAAATATACTGCGGAAACTGTTGAAGGTGCTTTAACATTTAGGGTCAAATCGAACGAATATTTTGTGCCTATGGCAGGAAGTATTGATGTGGAAGCCGAAATTAAAAAACTAACCGAAGAACTTAATTATACTGAAGGGTTTTTGAAATCGGTACAAAAGAAACTTGCCAACGAACGTTTTGTTAATGGTGCGCCAGAGCAAGTTATAACCAATGAGCGTAACAAAGAAGCTGATGCCTTAGCTAAAATTGAGACACTAAAAGCTAGTTTGGCTAGTTTGGTTTAATTTTTAGAAGTTATTAAAGTTTTTGGTCAATAGTAATTTACAATAATTTTATATGTCCAATTACAAAGAACAAAGTTTTAAAGTATAATTTTGAGGTTTTAAATAAGTATTTTGTGAATTACTTTATAATAATTATTCAAAAGTAATATTTGAATAATTATTAAAGTTTTCAAAATCTAAAGGGAAAGTGTTATTTACAAATTCATATTCCCAAAGTTCTATATATCTAATACCTATGGTTTTTGCTTGATTAAAGATAGAAGTAAAATCATCATCTTCAAATCTTTCTATTTGATCAGATCTTCCAATTGCTTGCGCATATATATCACCTGGAAAAATAGTAAGGGCTTCCAGTAAGTTGGCTTGATATGTTGTTTTTCCAGAAATCCACCAAATTGCTGCTCCAACTCTATGGTTCAAATCATTATCATTCCATAAATCTGTCATTATTTGTTTTGGAATTGATGTGTTGTCCATAACATCATGAATTTCAACAGCAATCGCTTTATTTGAAAATGCATTAGCAAAAATTTTAGTAGTTTCTTTTACAGATTTCACCCAATTATCTGCTGTAAGTCCAACATTTGTAAGTTGGGCAGTAGGAACACCATTAAAGTGACCTTCAATTCCATTAGCTGTCATTTGAGGAACATAAACAAGTACTAAATCTTCATCGTCAGCAAAACTATCAGCAAGAGCTTGAGCTAAATAAGCCAACCTTTCATTAACTTTTGAGTCCCAAATTTTAGGAATTCTTTTTAAAGCCTCGTCTACTCGAGTAATTTCAAAATACTCAGCTCCATAATCATCAATCAACCAATTTGGACTATCTCCACCTGCTATTATTCCTAAACTCCATTTTATATTTCGTAATTTAATAGGAATCAAAAATTGTTCAATTTTAGAAAAATCATATTCCCCTTTACGTGGTTCTATATCGCTCCACGTAACGCGTATAAGCGAACCATTTACTTGCTTGTTGTCCAATGCAGTTTCATTACCAAATGAACTAGTAAATAAGCCTTTTGGTTTATAAATATCATCGTTATTAGATGTTGTATCATTATTGGAAGAACAAGAAAAAAAAGTAATAATAAGTATAGTACATAATAATTTATTCATAAAATAACTATTTAAACAATTTAGGTTATGACATGAATTAAACTAAAAGGTTTAATATGGTAGAACTTTAAAGTGTTGTTTTTGTTTGAAGAAGATTATTATCAAGTTACGCACTAACGTCTTATTATTTTGTCGTTTTGGAACATAATGTTTAAAATTTCATAGCATCTATTCAGGATGGTTCATTTTTTATTATGAATGTTAGCAACCAGTTTTTTTACTTTTTAATAAATTTTAATGCGTTTCCATTTTCAAATTTTATAACGTAAATTCCTTTGGATAATTTACTTATATCAAGTTTTTGATTATTGGAGATAGGCCCTTTTTTTATCTCTGCACCTATAATATTATATATTTTATAGTCTTCTTTTTTAGTTAAGTTAGAAATTTTAATAAAATCTGATGAAGGGTTGGGAGATAATAATATTGAGTTTTTTTTGACGTTGTATATTTCAGTATTTAATGTAGAAACGGAAAAATATATATTGTCTAAACCCAATCTCCAAGTTGGTGCGCCAGAGCAAGTTATAACCAATGAGCGTAACAAAGAAGCTGATGCCTTAGCTAAAATTGAGACACTAAAAGCTAGTTTGGCTAGTTTGGGGTAGTTTTTAAAAGTGTCTTGTCCTGAAATATGGCTACAGGTTAAAATTGTTTTTAAGCTGATAATTTATATACCATATTCGGTGTTTTATAGTCTAAAGATAAATGTAATCTTATTTGGTTGTATAAATTAATTGCATTTTTTGTAGCTCTTTTCGCGTGATCCACGTTATCAAAGGTTTGGTCGAGGTAAAATTCATCTTTTAATATGCCGTTCACACGCTCTGCCATGGCATTTTCGTAACAATGGTTTTCTTCCGTCATACTAATATCTATCTTATTTCTTTTAAGAACTTGTGTGTATACATTACTGCAATACTGTATGCCTCTGTCTGAATGATGTATTAAATCTTTAGTGCTCTTTGTTTGGTACAGAGCTTTGTTTAGAGCTCTAACACATCCTTTTAGTTCCAGGCTATCACTTAGATCATAACCGACAATTTTCCTAGAATACATATCTGTTATTAGTGCTAAGTAACAAAATCCTTTAATGGTTCTTATGTAGGTAATATCGCTTACCCACACCTGATTTGGCCTTGTAATTTTTCTATCTTTTATCAGGTTATTGTATTTATAAAAGCGATGATAAGAGTTTGTAGTTCTGGCACTGGTTTTCTTTCTTAGTGTGAGCATATTATACTTTCTAAGTACGCTAAATAAAGAGTCTCTGCCGACTTTAATATTGGCTTTGTAAAACTCATTGTCTAACGATTTAATGAGTTTTCTAACGCCTTCTCTAGGAAGGGATTTACGTTTTCTACTGACTATTTTTATAATTTGTTGTTCCTGTATTAACCGCTTATCAGCTCTAGATTTGTATTTATAATACGCATCACGTTTAAGACCAAAACAACGCGTTATAGTTGTTAAAGATGTAAATCCCTTAGATTTCTCTTTAGCTTTAATTAAGGCTTTATACTTAGCTTTTTTTTTAGTTCAGCTACAGATTTATAGCCTAAGTCTTCGGCAGCTACCTCAAGGTATGAATCTAAAACCAAAGTATCTAAATCCTTTTTAATCAGTAGTTTTTTAAGCTGTTCAATCTCTTTTTGAAGTGCTTTAATTCTAGATATTTCGTCTTTTGTTTCCACTTTTACTCTGGTGTTCATTAGATCTTTACGATTGTACTTTTTAATCCACTCATTGACCGTTGTAGGAGCAATGGAGTAGAGTTTACAAAGTTCGCTCTTTGTATGTTTACCGGTTGTAAGTTCGGCTAAAATTTTCAGTTTGAAAGGTTCTGAATACCGTCTGATTACTTTGTCATTTTTGTACATAATGTTTAAAATTATGTAGCCTATATTCAGGACGGGTCAGTATTAAGCACAACGTGTTTGTATATGGTTTGTTGCGTGTTTTAAGCACCTAATTTAGCAAATACAAACCGAATAGAAAATCCGCGAGGATTTTCTGAAGTAGGCGAGAACAAGCAATTACTTATAGCCATTGTTGTGTGCAGTTTTATTTACCCTAATCATTAATTCAATTCTTACATTATTTTTTTCAAAAGATTTAATAATTGAATAATTTTTATGTAATATTTCTAAATTATCATCAGTCAAATTGTAAACATTTGAATAAAAAACATACATTTCTTTACCTGAAAACCCTTCAAAAGAGCGCTTATCATTATTTAATTCAATATTGTCTATTGAAGTTGCATTCGGAAAAAAAGATGCTGTTTCATTAATTTTAATTTTATTTTCATCCATATAACTAATAGCTTTTTTCCGAAGATTCCAATATGGTAGATGGGCTAAAGAAGCATCCCATCCTTGAGCAAAGGAATCTGAATAAACTACAAAGTTACCTAATAATAAGACAGTTAGCATGATAGAAAAAATAGTCTTTTTAGCTTTATATTCTCTTACAAGCATAAAAGCTAGAAGGGATAAAGAAAGATAGGAAACTAAATAGTATCTATGCCCCATTGTATTCCTTATCATTAAACTAAATCCATAGATAAAAAAAGTTGAGAAAATAGAAATAATTAATAAATAACTATAATTCTTTAACTTTATGCTCTTTCTTTTTGTGTATAATGTAAAAATTATAAACAATAATAAAATAATTCTTCCAAAATCAGAAAACTGAAAACCTAATACAAGAACATTTCTCCCAAAGTTACTTAAAAAGTCATTGAAGGATGAAAATTCTGTCGCATTTCCCCAAATTTCTAATGGGTGAGAAATTAGCCATCCCTTTATTGATAATCTCCAAGTTATATAGATTAAAGCTGGAAGGGCTGAAATTAAATATGTTAAAATAACTTTCTTGGAAATAAAATTTATAAGCTTTTGTCTCTTGATTACTGTAAAAATTAATAAGTCAACTACAAATAATCCAGCACATAACATCATTCCTCTAAACATGACTATTCCTAAAAATGAGAGACCAATTATTTTTAAATAGGTATTGTTTTTTAATATAGAATTTAAAGTTAGAAAAAAGAAGAACGATTGAATTATTTCGGGATTTATTAATACAAACTGAGATAATAAAGTCGGGTCACAAAATACCAAAATGAAGGCAAGTATTTTATATCGCTTTTTTTTGATAAAAAAACTTATAAAATTGTATAGTTGGTATAAAAAGCCTAAAATAAAAGGGAACATCATCCAATGAGAAGTTTCTAACGATCGTCCAAATATTGTCCAACCTGTTGCCAATAATGTTCCAAGAAATGGCGGATGTCCATTGTCAATTGCTAAAGGAATAGTACTCCAATTTAATATACCGTTATTATATAAATAAGTGCCTATTTTTGAGCCGTTCAGTACATTATCCCAAAATAGTCCAATATGTTTACTAAATAAAACTATTGCAATACTGACCAATAAAAATATTCCTAATTGTTTTAAATTCATTTTCTTAAATTGCACACAACAACTTGAGTATGAAATTAATGTTTTATATCTTATGTTAAACGAAGTTCGACATTTTTTCTGACAAAGTCAAATTTTCAAAAACATAAAAATAGAGGAGAAGAGTTTGTTAATTAGTCTACTTTTGTAATATAAAATTCGTCTGTTATGCCACAAACCACAAACACTATTTTAATGATTCGTCCCGTTCATTTTAGAATGAATGAACAAACCGCCGTTAACAACTATTACCAAAAAGTTTTAGATAATTTGTTGCCGGAAGCGGTAAACAAAAAAGCACAACAAGAATTTGATGGGCTTGTTGAAAAACTTAAAACCGTTGGTGTAAACGCAATAGTGGTTAATGACACAAATGAATTTGATACGCCAGATGCTGTTTTTCCTAACAATTGGGTGTCTTTTCATGAAAATGGTAATGTGGGTCTGTACCCCATGTTTGCCGAAAATAGACGATTGGAACGTAATGAAGCTGTTTTAATAGCATTGGAAGATGCGGGTTTTGTCATCAAAAATATTATAGATTATACTGAAGCTGAACTTGAAGGTGTTTTTTTAGAGGGCACGGGTAGTGTAGTGCTAGATCGTGAAAACAGAAAAGCCTATTGTGCCTTGTCCCCTCGAGCAGACGAAGATTTATTTATTGAATTTTGCGAGGATTTTGAATTTACCCCAGTACTATTTAATGCCTACCAAACAGTTGAAGGCATAAGAAAACCCATTTATCACACCAATGTTATGATGTGTATTGGAGAGACTTTTGCGGTAGTTTGTTTAGATAGTATTGACGATAAAAAAGAACGCAAAAATGTCATCAACCATTTAAAAGAAAGCGGAAAGGAGATTATTGCTATTTCCGAAACACAAGTAAATCATTTTGCAGGTAATATGTTACAAGTAAATGGAGCAAATAATACATTGTATTTGGTAATGAGCCAAGCAGCATATAATGCTTTGTCTGAATCTCAAATTTCAGCATTAAAGAAACATACTGAAATTATAAGTAGCTCTTTAGATATTATTGAGGCTTGTGGAGGCGGAAGTGCCCGCTGTATGATGGCAGAAGTGTTTTTGCCTAAAAAAAATTAATGCTCGTCGTTTGGTTTAGATTTTGGCAGTTGTACATAAAAAGTACTACCAACATTTACGGTGCTTTCTACCCAAATTTTACCATGGTTTAAATCAACCAGTTCTTTACAGATGGATAAACCTAAACCTGTCCCTTTTTCGTTTTTAGTACCCATGGTAGTAAATGAACTGTTGCTTTTAAACAGTTTTTCAATATTGTTTTTTGAAATTCCGATGCCCGTATCTGCAATACTGATGATGCAACTGCCATTGCTTATATGATTTGAAATGGTAATGGTATCACCATTACTACAGAATTTAGCAGCATTAGCTAATAGATTTTGAATAACAATTTCTACCATACTTCTGTCTGCGTATGCAAAATCACGTAAAGAACGATTAACCAATTTTATGCCTTTGCTTTCTAAGCGTTGTTCTATAAGTTTGACTTTATCTTCAAAAACTTCTTGTACATCAAATAAACTAGGTTTTGGATCTAATGATTGCATTTGCGATTTAGACCAATTTAATAAGTTAAAGAGTAATAATGATGCATTATTAGCATTTTCACTTAGTTCAGGGACTAAATTGTCAAACTCTTCTCTGGTTAAAGAGCCGTCTCTTAATAAATCAATAAAACCATTAATAGAGGATAGTGAATCTTTTAAATCGTGAGAAACAATAGAAAATAACTTGTCTTTAACATTGTTAACGTTTTCTAAGTGTTTGGTTTGCTCTAAAAACGCTTTATTTTGTAATTCTATTTTAATATTTTTCTCTTCTAATTCTTGAGTATATTTTAGGGTACTGTTGCGTTTTAAATAAATGAGAATTAAAAAAGTAGAAACAATAGCCAACGCAGCTAATAAGGCATAAAATATTATTTTTAATCGGCTAAAACGTTCTTCGGTTTGAGCTTTATTTTCTTTTACCTGCTCAATAGCTTGTGCTTCAGTTTTTTCTTTATCAAAATCAGGATCTAATTCTAACGGAATCGGTTCAAGAGTGGTGGATGTAATATTGATTTGCGTTTTATTAAGGCTTTTTTGTAAGTTGTAATAATTTCGTTGCCACACAAATGCTCTGTCAAATTTACCTCTGGTAGAGTCTAAAGTTTTCATTAACTTATAGTGCTTTAGTAGCTCTTCTTTATTGTCAATGCTTTTGGCTATTTCGCCAGCCTCAATCAGTTGATTTTCGGCTATAACAAGTCTGCCTTGTTGAATGTTTAAGTTTCCAAGGTTGTTTAAAGCTATTAGCAAGCCTGCCTTGTTTTTTTGTTTAAAGTTAATATTGTAACCTTTTACTAAATATTTTGTAGCATTTTCATAATCATTAAACTGTAAATATTCACCTCCCAATTTGGGGTAAATAAAACCCGCTATAGAATCATTGGTGTTATCAAGGCCTTGGAGTGCTTTTTCATAATATTCAATGGCTTTTCTGTTTTCCTTTTTTAAAGAGTAAAGTTCTGCTAAATTTCTATGGGTTTTGTTGATGCTTTTAGAATCATTGAGTTGTTCTTGAACTTCAAGGGCTTTTAAATTAAAATCAATAGATTTATCATAAGCATTAATATTGTAGTATGCTTTTGCTAAACTAGTATAAGCGCTATTTAAATCGTATTTAAGGTGCCTTTTTTCTAATTCACCTATAGCAGACAATGAAAATTGTAACCCTTTTTTGTAGTTTCCTCTTTTAATTTCTATTAAACCAATGCTGTTATTAACTTTAGCAACACTAAGAGTATCTTTTAAATTGTAAAATAAGGACTTAGCTCTTTCGTAACCACTTATAGCATTTATATAATCATTTTTTTCAGCGTAAATTAATGCTTTGTAATAGGATATTTCAGCAATGCCTTTATGGTATTTTAAATCGGAGGAAAGTTTTTCGCTTTCAATTATATATTTAATAGCCTTATCATATTCCTTTATTTCATAAAGTTCCTTAATGAGTTCTAAAGAAGTGTCAATTTTAGAGCTATCTGTATTTTGGAAAGCTAATTCTATTGAAAGGCTATCTATCTCATTGGTTTGTGACCAACCAAAGAATGAAACAAAAAGCGTTAGTAAAATAATAATTTTCCTCATGTAATATTCAGATTACTTATAAGTAATTCATCAATTATGTTAGACGCTTAGTTGAGGGAGGTAAGCAGAATCTTTGTAATTGTAAATATTTTAAATATTCTTGTTTTTTTTAATTTTGATAATAGCTTTACAAAAAACAAAAGTTGCTAAAAGCATATTAAAAATCTAATTTCTGCGTTTTAATGCCAATAAATTAGTTGAAAGGAATTGAAATATTTTTAAAAAAATCGACGAATAGATTAACGGCAAAAATCATAGAAAAACAGCACTTTTTTAATTAAAAATTTTTTCTTTTTTATGTTAATTTTTTTAGAATCTATTGCAAAAGTGATATTAATGGTTAAAAAAAGAAAATGCTTATTAGTATAGAATAACAATAGATACTTTTATGTGTATCAATAATAAAAATTTTATCTTTGCTCACTTAAAAAATTACCATTAATGAGCCTTCAAGAAACGTTATCAAATCAAGTAAAACAAGCTGTCAGCAAATCTTTTAATGTTGTTTTAGAAATCGTAGAGTTTCAAGCAACACGTAAAGAATTTGTAGGAGATATTACCGTTGTTATTTTTCCTATGTTACGTCTCATCAAAGGGAATCCCGTGCAAATTGGAGAAGTGGTTGGAAATTATTTGTTAGAAAATACGGAGATTGTTAAAGGTTTTAATGTTGTTAAGGGCTTTTTGAATGTTGAAATTTCGGATGCTTATTATGTTGAGATTTTTAATGAAATTTTGAGTGATGATGTTTTCGGTATTATAAAACCACATGTAAGTGAAAAAGCAATTATGGTGGAGTATTCTTCACCTAATACTAATAAACCTTTGCATTTAGGGCATGTTAGAAACAACCTATTAGGGTATAGTGTTGCTGAAATTTTAAAAGCATCGGGTAAAAAGGTTTATAAAACACAGATTATTAATGATAGAGGGATACATATATGTAAAAGTATGTTAGCTTGGAAACGTTTTGGAAATGGTGAAACACCAGAAAGCACTGGTCTAAAAGGAGATAAGCTTGTAGGGAACTATTATGTTAGGTTCGATCAAGAATATAAAAAAGAAATTGAAAATTTAGTTCAAAACGGTATAGCTACCGAAGAAGCAAAAAAAACAGCACCTATATTGTTGGAAGCACAAAACATGCTATTAAATTGGGAAGCTGGTGATGAAGATGTTGTAGCACTGTGGAAAAAAATGAATGCGTGGGTGTATGAGGGTTTTGATGAAACCTATAAAAATATGGGGGTCGATTTTGATTCTCTTTATTATGAAAGTAACACCTATTTGTTAGGCAAAGAATTTGTTAACGAAGGACTAAAAAAGGGTGTTTTCATTAAAGAAGATGATGGTTCCGTTTGGTGTGATTTAACCGAAGACGGTTTAGATAAAAAAATTGTGCAACGGTCAGATGGCACAGCGGTTTATATAACTCAAGATATTGGAACTGCCATTCAGCGTATTAAAGACTTTCCAGATGTAGGCGGAATGGTTTATACGGTTGGAAATGAACAAGATTATCATTTTCAAGTGTTATTTTTAATATTGAAAAAATTAGGATTTGACTGGGCAGAAAATTTATATCATTTAAGTTATGGTATGGTAGATTTACCTAGTGGTAAAATGAAGAGTAGAGAAGGTACTGTAGTTGATGCTGATGATTTAATAACTGAAATGGCTAACACAGCCGAAGGAATCTCAGAAGAGTTAGGAAAATTAGATGGTTATACTGAATCTGAGAAAAAAGAACTTTATAAAGTCATTGGACTTGGGGCTTTAAAGTATCATATACTAAAAGTAGACCCCAAAAAGCGAATTTTATTTGATCCTAAAGAATCTATTGATTTTCAAGGAAATACTGGGCCATTTATTCAATATACTTATGCCAGAATACAATCTATAGTACGAAAAGCTAATTTTGATTATACTACATCCATAACTATAGAAGTAAAAAAGTTGCATCCTAAAGAAAAAGAGCTTATTAAGCAACTTCAACTATTTCCAGAAGTTGTTCAAAATGCGGCATCACAACATAGCCCAGCATTAATTGCTAATTATACATATGATTTAGTTAAAGAATTTAATTCTTTTTATCAGAATGTATCTATTTTAGGTGCAGACGAATTACATGACAAAATATTCAGAGTACAACTATCAAAAAAAGTAGCTTCCACCGTTAAATTAGCATTTAACTTGCTTGGAATTCAAGTGCCAGAGCGTATGTAATGTTAATTTATTGATCTTACAAAGTAAATAGTTAAATTTTCGATTAAAGGCCGTTTTATAAGTTTTTGTTCGAATTTGCTATTTTGAAATTTGGATGTTTTACTAAAATAAACTTACCTTAGTGTGGTTCGAATAACCACTGTTATTGCTATTATTTAAAAGTGTTGTTTATAATTTTATTAAGTCTCTCAACTTAAAAGATTTACATGAAAAGTTATAAACTGTCCTTTGGGACAATAATAATTATTAAAGAAAATTTAGCAGAAGTTATCGTTAACGAAGGTGTGGTGATGGATGAAATTATGGTAGATGAATATCATGATTTTTTATTGAGTGCTTTAAAAAAGCCATTTTCTTTATTGATAAATAAAAAATACTCCTATACTTATACTTTTTATGCCCAAAAAACAATTGGTAATTTAAAAGAAATAAATGCAATGGCAGTTATGGTAGGTACCAATGGCGGATTAATGTCTACTGAAACGTTAATCAATCTCAATCATAGCAACAATTGGAATATAAAGTTATTTATAGAAAGAGAAGATGCTCTTAACTGGCTTGAAAATTTGGAAACGTTAAGCTTCAAATAGTATTTATGTGTTAATTCATTTTTAAATAATTGTAGTTAACTGTTGTGTATCTTTATATTAACAGTAAATTTGCACCTTCAAAAAATTAACCATGACTGAATTTGTAAGGAAGATAACGCCAAATATTAAAGATGATACATTGGCAGGTATAACGGTATCATTAGCTATGATTCCCGAGGTAGTTGCTTTTGCATTTGTAGCTCAAATAGATCCTTTAGTTGCACTTTCAGGAGCATTTATTATTGGTTTAATTACAGCTGCATTTGGAGGCAGACCTGGTTTAATATCTGGTGCAGCAGGTGCGGTAGCTGTTATTTTTGTACATTTAATATCCGAAGGTCATGCAAAAGGAATGTCTTTTGATACGCCCGTTGAGAATATGGGATATTTCTATTTATTGGCAGCCGTTATATTAATGGGGCTGTTTCAAATAGGGGCTGGCGTTTTCAAATTAGGGAAATTTGTACGTTTAATACCGCATTCTGTAATGTTGGGGTTTGTAAATGGCTTAGCTATTGTAATTTTTATGGCTCAAGTACGTATGTTTTCTCATAAAGAATTAAAAGTTAGTGCCGAAGGTGTTAAGGAGTATGTTAATATACCCATGTATGGCATGGAACTGTATACAATGATTGCTTTGGTAATATTAACTATGGGTGTTATTTGGTTGCTACCAAAAATCACAACAAAAATTCCAGCGGCTTTAACGGCAATACTTATAACTACTGCTGTAGTTATTTTTGGAGGATTGGATGTGAGTACGGTAGGGTCCTATATTATAGAAGGTGGCGGAACCGGACTTAAAGGTGAGTTTCCAACTCCTAATTTAGAATTATGGCAAAATTTGCCTATTAATTTGGATACGTTAAAATTTATTTTACCATATGCGTTTTTAGCTGCGTCGGTTGGTTTAATAGAGTCATTAATGACTATGAATTTAGTTGACGAATTAACAGAAACACGAGGCAATGGTAACCGAGAGTGTGTTGCTCAAGGAGCTGGAAATATGATAAGTGGCCTGTTTGGTGGTACTGGTGGTTGTGGTATGATTGGACAAACAGTAATTAATATTAATGCTGGTGGTCGTGGTAGATTATCAGGTATTATGATGGCAATAACGTTATTAACTTTTATTTTATTTACCGATAAATATATAGAACAAGTGCCTATTGCGGCATTGATTGGTGTTATGTTTATGATGGTGATAGAAACTTTTGCATGGTCTAGTTTTAGAATAATGAGAAAAATACCAAGGTCTGATGCTTTTGTTTTGGTAGTTGTATCAGCGGTAACGGTTATTTATGATTTGGCAATAGCAGTATTTATTGGTGTTATAATTTCTGCATTGGTATTTGCTTGGGAAAACGCCAAGCGTATTAGAGCCCGTAAGCGTATGCGTGAAGATGGGACTAAAGTTTATGAAATTTGGGGACCATTATTTTTTGGTTCTATTTTAGCATTTAATGATAAGTTTGATGTGAAAAACGATCCTCAAAATGTAGAAATTGACTTTGTGGAATCACGAATTAGTGACCATTCTGCTTTAGAAGCTATTTTTAATTTAGTACATAAATACGAAGCAGAAGGAAAAACAATAAAATTAAAGCATTTAAGTGAAGATTGTAAAGAACTTCTTTATAAATCAAGTCCTAAGTTTAGGGAAGTTATTATAGATGATATAGACGACCCGCGTTATCATTTGGCAGAAAATCCAGAAGCATTTACTAAAGGATTGTCTGAGTACAAATTTTAACCTTTTCTATTCGTTTTAGCGTTTTTAATATTTTGGTAAAAAAAGTTGTAAATTTCTATTTTACACGTACATTATTAGGAACTAATTTGGTATAATCACCATTATTTCTAATAACATCTCTTACAATACTGGAAGCAATATAAGAGGTTTGTGCTGAGGTTAATAGAAATATAGTCTCAATAGGAGCTAAATCTCTATTGGTATGAGCAATGGCTTTTTCAAATTCAAAATCAGCAGGATTTCTTAAGCCTCGCAATATAAATTCCACATTAATTTCTTTACAATAATCTACTGTCAAACCTTTATAAGTAGTTACTTTTATTTTGGGTTCATCAGCAAATGTATCTTGGATAAATTTTACGCGTTCCTCTAAAGAAAACATATAATTTTTATCGGCATTGATACCAATAGCGACAATAATTTCATCAAATAATGTAACGCCGCGTTTTATAATATCGTAATGTCCTAAAGTGATAGGGTCAAAAGACCCTGGAAAGATTGCTCGTTTCATTAATCGTTTTAATTTAAGTTAGCTTTTTTCTTTAAATATTAGGAGAAAATGACAAACTTTACCAAATATAATATTTATTTGCTGAGTATTAATTAGTGTTCGTTTTTCAAAGCCTCTTCTATAGCATTTTCAAATAAGTCAGACATTGATATACCCGCTGCCGCTGCTTGTTGAGGTAATATACTTGCTTTGGTTAAACCAGGAATGGTATTTACCTCTAATAAATGAGGTTCGTCATTTTTAAAAATAAATTCACTTCTAGAGAAACCAGTCATTTTAAGAGCTTTGTATACTTTTTTAGCAATTATATTAACTTTATTTTCTTGATCTTTACTTAATCTGGCAGGAGTGATTTCTTTTGATTTTCCTAAGTATTTAGCTTCATAATCAAAAAAATCATTTTCACTTACAATTTCAGTTATTGGCAACACTTTTATTTCTCCTTTAAAAGTAATCACACCTACAGATACTTCTATACCGTCTAAAAATGACTCAATAATAATTTCGTCATCTTCTTTAAAAGCCACATCAATAGCGTTTTGTAAATCTTCTTTTTTGTGTACTTTAGTTATGCCAAAACTGCTTCCTGCTTTATTAGCTTTTACAAAACAGGGGAGTCCAACTTTCTTAATAATGGCAGTTTCATCAATGGTGTCACCTAAATTGAGGTAATAGGAGTCTGCTGTTTTAATGCCATAAGGTTTTAAAACGCTCAAACAATCTCGTTTGTTAAACGTAACAGAGGCTTGGTGCATACCACAACTGGTGTGAGGTATGTTTAGCAACGCAAAATAGCCTTGCATAAACCCATCTTCACCTGGAGAACCATGGATAGCATTAAAAACACAATCAAAAGTAATTTTTGATTGGTTTACTGTAACCGAAAAATCGTTTTTATCAATAGGAAATTCACTGTCATTCGTATCAACATACACCCATTTATCTTTAAAAATATGAACGCGATAGGGATTGTATTTTGAAGCAATTAAAGTTTCGAAAACTACATTTCCGCTAGTTAAGGATATTTGGTACTCACTAGAATACCCACCCATGATGATGGCAATATTTTTTTTCATTTATATTTTTGTCATTACTTTGCCTCTTCTAAATTTGTTTTAGTAAAGAAAAGGAGCTTATTTAATCTATGTTTTTCTTTTATAAAATCAACAATTATCAAGACGTATATTCATAATAAATGTTCAATTTCAGTCTAAATCTAACAATAAAACGTATCTATTATTAGTTAAGCTAAAATATCATATATATTGCGAAAGAAAAAACAGTTCTGTTTTTATATATTTGCCTTATCGAAAATTCTATAAATGGGTATCATAAAATTTCTTTTTAGTAAAGCATTTTTAAAACAAATAATATTAGCTGTAGTGGCAGTGGTAGTTATTTGCTTTTTGCTTTTAAAATGGTTAAATATATCAACTAATCATGATAAATTTGAAACGGTTCCTGATTTAAAAGGAAAATCCATGAGTGTGGCAGAAATTGAATTAAAAGAAAACAGATTGGTGCTTCAAATTCAAGATTCGGCTAATTTTAACCCTGATTATCCTAGATTCTCTGTTATAGAGCAAGACCCTTTACCTGGTGTAAAAGTAAAAGAAAACCGTAAAATTTACGTGACTTTGAATCCGTCAGGATATAGGAAAATATTAGTTCCAGATTTAAAAGAAAAAACATTACGTCAAGCAAAACCAACTTTGGAAGCTTTAGGGTTTGTTGTTGGAAAATTAACTTATGTTGATAATATAGGTAAAAATATGGTATTGAAAATGATGCATGAAGGAGAAACACTAAGCGAAGGAGATATGTTGCCAAAAACTTCCAAAATAGATTTGGAACTGGGTAATGGTAACAGACCTAATTAAATTATGAGCAACTATACCCCCCAATTACCTGACGAGGATGATGAAAGTGATTTGTATGAACATTATGCTTTTCAAGTAGATAAAGGTCAAGCGCCTTTGCGTATTGATAAATACTTAATGAATCGCATAGAAAATGCTACCCGTAATAAAATTCAGGCAGGAGCAAAAAATGGGAGTATTTTTGTGAATGATATTCCTGTAAAGTCCAATTATAAAGTTAAGCCTTTTGATGCTATTCGGGTTCTATTTGCGCATCCTCCATTTGAAAATTTATTGGTAGGAGAAGACATCCCTATTGATGTGGTTTATGAAGATGATACCTTGTTGGTTGTTAATAAATCAGCAGGTATGGTTGTGCATCCTGGGCATGGTAATTATTCAGGGACTTTAATTAATGCTCTCATTTATAGATTTGATAATTTACCAAACAATTCTAGTGAACGTCCAGGGTTAGTTCACCGTATAGATAAGGATACTAGCGGGCTTTTAGTGGTGGCAAAAACTGAACAGGCTATGGCGCATTTATCTTTGCAATTTGCCGAAAAAACTAGTGAACGTGAATATGTGGCACTGGTTTGGGGAAATGTGGCTGAAGATGAGGGTACTGTTGAAGGTAATATTGGTCGTCATCCCAAAAACCGATTGCAAAATACCGTGTTTCTTGATGACGAAGCAGAAAAAGGAAAGCCAGCGATTACTCATTATAAGGTTCTTGAGCGTTTAGGGTATGTTACATTAATTTCTTGCAAACTAGAAACTGGGCGCACCCATCAAATACGTGTACACATGAAGCATATTGGGCATACGTTGTTCAATGATGAGCGATATGGTGGTGAAAAAATACTAAAAGGAACAACGTTTACTAAATACAAGCAGTTTGTAGATAATTGTTTTAAAGTATTACCAAGGCAAGCATTACATGCTAAAACCTTAGGCTTTGTTCATCCTAAAACTAATGAGTTTATGCGTTTTGATACTGAAATTCCTGATGATATGCAATTGTGCATTGAAAAATGGAAAACCTATTCTAAGCATCAGGAGTTGGATTAGTATTACTCCTATGTAGTTAGCTTATATTTTTTATTGAAAATTTTGTTTTTTGTATTACGTTGTCAGGACAGGTTTCTCCAGAATCACTTTATCTTGAGACAGGAGCTACAACACAAAAAAGAGGATTATAGTTACTTTAATCCTTAAAGTGATGCTATTTATTAAATATTTATTTACTCCAATTAATTAAAAAATGCTTTAATGTATCTGTTTTTGATAGGTAAAACGTGTACCATGAAAGCACCCAGATAACCAATGCTATAAGGAAAAATATTCCAGTTTTTATATCAATAAAGAAGAAAATAAAACCCAATATTAATCCACTAATTAGGTTAAATATAGCAGCATTTTTAATAGTCATATTTATGATGCCTGTTAAGAAATTCCAACCGATTACTTTGTTGGTAATTTTAACCTTTTCAGGATTAGAGAAATCAATAGATATTTTTTGAGAGAAGTCCATTTCAATAATTAACTGATTGTTATTTCGTTGGTAATTGTAATCGAATTTTTTTAAAAAATCTTCAGTGCTATCAATTTCCATATTTTAAGTTTTAAATAAAAAAATAAAAAGTAAACTTATTGTTTTTTAACTAAAAAAAGATTTCGAATATGTTAAGCTATTGTAATGATTCAAGAACGCACCAATTTTTTTATCATGCCGTTGAATATAAGCCCATGAAAAGGTAATACTGCATACCAATATAGCCTACCCGCAACTCCAAGGGGTCTAAAGGTTGCGGTTTGGATAAGCTTGTTGTCTGTTATTTTAAATTCTAACCAAGCTTCTCCTGGTAGTTTCATTTCAGCAAATAAAAGCAAGCGACCTTCTTGCTTATTGGCATACAATACGCGCCAAAAATCAATGGTGTCACCAACATGGATATCGGTAGGGCTTGTGCGCCCTCGTCGTAATCCAACCCCTCCAGCAAGTTTGTCAACAAAACCTCTTAATCCCCATAACCAATTGCCGTAATACCATCCGTTATCACCGCCAATACTCCAAATGTTGCTTATACAATATTCTCGGTTTTCAAAGATTTCAGACCTTTTATCTTTGAAACATCCAAAAGAAGGAACTTGAATAAAATCAGATATATTAAAACTTAAGCCACTACTAGAATAGGAGTCTTTCCAGCTGGAGAGAATTTCGTTATTTTCAATTTTTGTAAATGCCTTTTTTAAAGATTGTTGGTAACTTATGGGAGAAATTTTAAGAATGTTGTTAATCTGACTATTTCTACAAACTACTTCTACTTTCATACTGTTTACTAAAGAAGTTGCAAGTTTGTATGAGGTTGAGGTTACAAAATAAAGCCAGTATGAAGAAAGTTTTGGAGTCATAACAGGCACTACGTAAATTTTGCGTTTTAAATTCCGTGCTTTAGCAAAATTTAAAAGCATCTCTTTATAGGTTAAAATATCTGTTCCACCAATATCAAAATTTTTATTAAACGTTTCTGGGTGGAACAAAGATTTAGAAAGAAAAGCAAGAACATCTGAAACTCCAATAGGTTGACATTTTGTTTTAAGCCACTTAGGAGTAATCATTATAGGTAGCTTTTCAACCAAATCTCTTATAATTTCAAATGAAGCACTACCAGAACCTATAATAATTCCTGCTCGTAAAACGGTGAAATTATAACTCCCTTTACCAAGTTCTATTTCAACGTTTTTTCTGGAATTTAGATGTTTTGAAAGTTCAGATTTGTTAATAATACCACTTAAATAAATAACATGATGAACATGAGTGTTTTTAAGGGCATTTCTAAAGTTTATGGCTGAGGTTTCTTCTAAAGATTTATAGTCTTCAGATGAAGACATAGAATGCACTAAATAATAAGCGGCATCAATATCTTTTGGAATGTTTTTCAATGAAGCTATATCTAATAAGTCTAATTGGAGTATCGAAATTTTAGTTTTTAAAGACTCTGGCGGATTAAATCTTTTAGAATCTCTAACGCAACAAACAACTTCATGACCCGCTTCAATTAGAATAGGAAGTAATCGTTTACCAATGTATCCAGTGGAACCTGTTAGCAGTATTTTCATTAAGTGTTTTTTATAAATATAGCATATTAGTTGAATATTTGATTTACCCAAACTCTTGTAGCGGTTAACCAAGTTATGCTTTTTAAGTTAAAATTTATAGTATAAATTCAATTTATAATGGCATTGCAAATAATTGTTGACTATGATTTTAAAAGTAGATTACTAATTGTAACTTTGAAAAAGAAAAGAAAAATAGATTTTCGTTCCTGCGGAAATGACAAATAAATTATCTATGAAACTTGTATTATCGCCAGCTAAATCACTCGATTTTGAAAGTCAACTGCCAACCAACAGTAATACTGAAGCTATATTTTTAAAGCAATCAGAGCGTTTAAACAAATTACTCAAAAATAAATCTGCTAAAAGCTTATCTAAGCTTATGGGGATTTCTGATGCTTTGGGGCAATTAAATTATGAACGAAACCAATCTTGGAAATTGCCTTTTACCGAAGAAAATGCCAGACCAGCTATGTATGCTTTTAGTGGCGATGTATATCGTGGTTTGGATGCATACACCATCCCAACTGAAAAAATAGAAGTAGCTCAAAATACGGTGCGAATTCTTTCGGGACTATATGGTCTGCTAAAACCTTTGGATTTAATGCAGCCTTATCGTTTAGAAATGGGAACAAAATTCCCTGTTGGGACTAAAAAGAATCTCTATGAATTCTGGAAAAGAAGTATAACCAAAGCTTTAAATGAAGAACTTAAAGACGACGAACTATTTTTAAATCTTGCTAGCAATGAGTATTTCAAAGCCGTAGATACTAAAAGCTTAAAAGTACCTGTGATAACAGCTAGTTTTAAAGATTTTAAAAATGGCAATTACAAAGTAATTTCGTTTTTTGCTAAAGAAGCTCGTGGATTGATGGCGCGTTATATTATAGATAACAACGTTGAAACTATTACTGATTTAAAAGGATTTAACTCTGGGGGCTATGGCTTTAGTGAAGATTTGTCCACAAAAACCGATTTGGTGTTTATTAGATAAACGTGTATCTGAAGTGCATTCATGGTGATTGTAGGTTTGTTACATTCATACAGTAATACCACCAAACTTTAGGATATGCTGAATATAAACAGAAATTGAAATGTTTAGAATGTATGATTTTGAGTGCACTAAAACAGATATAAAAATACGTATAAGCAGTTTTATACTGTTATTAATTAAAAGTGATTTCTTTAAAATCATTTAGGTTGCACTTTAGCTCCAATGCCTATTTTATTTTCTACTGAACGCTTTTTTTTAATTCGAGGCCTGCGGGTACCAAAAGTCCCCCGGTGTATTTTTCCACGTTTTGTTTTTTTATCGCCTTTTCCCATAATTTTTAGTTTTTTGAGTGAATCAAAATATAAGAAATTTTTAAGTTTTTCTGTAGTATATTTAGACTTTTAAAATAAATTTAACGTATGATTTATTATTTAACTATTGCGCTTCAAGTGTATTGTATTTACCATGTAATTAAAAATAAAACACCGTATTATTGGATTTTTTTGATTCTTTTTTTACCAGCCATTGGTTGTGGTATTTATTTAATTACTCAGGTTTATAATAAACGAGATGCCGAGAAAATTCAAGACAATATTGTTTCTATAATTAATCCTACCAAAAAGATTAAGGATTTGGAAAAACGATTGGAATTTGCTGAAACTTTTCAAAATCGAATTGATTTGGCAGATGCTTATTTAGAAAATAAAGACTATCAAAATGCTATACCGCATTATAAAAAAGCTTTGGAAGATAAACTTCAAAAAAATGTTTTTGTAGTCAAGCAATTGATAGAAGCGCTTTATATGGAAGGGAACTTTGAAGAGGTACTTTTGTATGCTGAAAAAATAGCTTCGGAGTCGGAATTTAAAAAATCTAGAACACAGTTTTTATATGGAATGTCTTTAGATAAATTAGGACGTTTTGAAGAAGCAGAAAAAAATCTGCGAGAAATTGACAATCGTTATTCATTTTATGAAGAACGTCTGATTTTGGCTAAGTTTTTAATTAGACAAAATAAGAAAACGGATGCCAAAGAAATTATTGATGAAATATATGCCGAATCGCAATATATGACCAAAGAGAATAAAAAACTGAATAGACATACCATTGTAGAGGTTGAAAGGTTGGTGGCTGAGTTTAATACTTAAGTACAACACTAATAAAAAAATGAATGAAATTGCGGTGACACTACCACGTTTTTAATAGATGTTTATGGAAAAAAAGATATTATTTCTTTTTCCATAAGTATAAATTCTTAATCAAGAATACACTTGCGGTAGCCACCAATAAAAGCATAAATATTTCTGAAATATTAGAAGTTTCAAAAATGATGGCTTCTATGAAGTGATATACATTATACAAACCCGCAATTATGGCCCAAATGAATGCCGTTGATTTGAACCACTGTTTAGTAACTTCAAGCGTTAGTAATGCAAAAAGTAAGCATAAGCCCTCAAATAATATTCTGTATATATGATGTGCAATAGGAACGTCACCTGTGGCACCTTCAATAATGAGGGTTTCATTATAATAAATATTAAATAGTCCGTAAATGTGATGAACAAGCCATCCGATACCTAAAAATAGCCAAAGTATAATAATTTTTGTTCTCATTTCTATATGGTTTATATCAGTGTTCTGCGTTGTCTTTTTTGAATTTATTTCAGTTTCTTTTGCTAAATTATGGTAGTCAATAGGGTGTTTGGTAAAGGCACTTTTTGTTTTTATTTGAGGCTTGATTTTTAAATAAATCAATAGAGATAAAGTCGCAATTATTATCCAAAGTACATCAATGAATAAGATGTTATATTGTCCTTGAGTATAGGTTTTCCAAATCCAATTTTCAGAAATAATACCGTTTGCAATTGGTACTAAAAATCCAAATATAGCACCAAATAAAAGGCAAACTTTGTTGGTATAATAGTTGTCTCTTTTAAATCTAAAAAATAATATGGCAATTAGCCATGCGATGAAATAAAAGGTGTAAATAGCGG
Organism: Pseudalgibacter alginicilyticus; assembly: GCF_001310225.1. Taxonomy (GTDB): domain Bacteria; phylum Bacteroidota; class Bacteroidia; order Flavobacteriales; family Flavobacteriaceae; genus Pseudalgibacter; species Pseudalgibacter alginicilyticus. The sequence goes on from NZ_CP012898.1 coordinate 3,560,866, forward strand.
TTTGTTGATCATTATAGTAGGAATGTGATAATTTTACAAATATAAAAGCAAGCGCAGTAACCGGAAGCATGGATAAACAAATAGCCATATAAATATGGCCTATTTTTGCAGTATATAGGCGTTGTTTTAAAGTCTGACTTTTTTTGTTACGAGCCTCAATATAAATTAAAACTCCAGTAATAATTACAAAACAGGTTATTAATGACAATATAAAATAGACAACTTTCATAGGAATACCACCAAAATCAGCAAAGTGCAGTCTGCCAATTAGGCGTTGTAAATCTCCAGAATATTCAATTTCAGTGGGGCTTTTCTCAATGGTGAGGTCACCAGAATAAGCATCTAAAATAATACGGCTGGTACTTATAAATCGTTCACTGTCTTTCAATTCACCAGTTAAGACATATTTCATATTGATGCCTCCATAATTTCTAACATAAGCACGTGTTAAATGGTAGTTTTTCCATTGATTTGCAGTGGTTTGTGCAAAAGTATTAAAACTAGGGATTTCTTTTTCAGACTTAGCAACCCATTCATAAGTCTTACGCTCTGGGCGCACGTCTTCCATTAATTTGTCTTGGTCGCCACCATATAAAAAATTAGCAGGTATCAGCACTAATATACTTAAACAGAAATAAGCTCCAGTAACAGCAAACATAAATTGGAAGGGCAGTCCTATAACACCAAGTGCAGTATGAGCATCTGTCCAAACACGTTTTAAAGCAATTTTTGGATTAAAACTATAAAAGTTCGGAATGATTTTTTTCCAATGTATTATAATGCCAGTTACAATTGCGAATAAAAAAAACAAGGAAACAAAACCAGCTAAGTAAATACCAATATATGGAAATTGAGCAAGAAAATGTAAGCGGTATAAGAATTCGCCTAAGCTATAATGTTCTGCATAACTTTTTGTTTTTTTCGAATGGATATCCAGCGAAAAATACTCGTCTAATTTTGCCTCATCGGAAGCTAAGGAGTCTTTACTTGCTTCAAGAATTACGTAAATTTTATCGCTTTCCTCACCATAGTTAATTTGAAAATCACGACCAGTTAGTTTGTATTTGTCATCTAAGCTTTTAAATATACCATCATAATCAATAGCATTTCGTTCTGTATAACTAACCTGTTGTCCTTCTTGCCAAATTCCAATGTCTTCTTTAAATAATGAAAAAGCTCCAGCAAAAAAGATAATATATAAAGCCACACTAATAACAATGCCACTAACTGTATGCGTATTAAAAAAAACGTTGTAATTTCTATTGTTCATTATATAAAAGGATTGTTTGTATTTCCTATAACATATAGACCGTAAAGAAGAACTATGAAGAATAAGTAAAGTAGCCAAGCTTTCCAACCATTTTTAAATAAAAAAGGAACAATTAGCAAGGCACACCAAACGATAAATAAAGTGAAAATAGAGCTTATTAAGATGTTTTTTGAGTTTGGCAACCAGAGGGATAAACACATGTGTAGTAATGCAGAAATTAAATAACCACCAAATATACCTGCAGTTATTTTTGCAAATTGTTGCCATGGTGATTTATTTAAGTATTTAGTGTTTGCAGGCATATATCAGTAAAAAATTTCGACAACAAATAGAATGAAAAAAATGAAAATACAATGCTTGTAATTGATTTTTTGTAAAGGTGAAATGAGTATGACTAAACTTAAAATAAACATTATTGCTATCAACCAAAATACAATGCCAGAAGTTAATCCAAAGTTATTAATTATTAATAATAAGGCGATAATTAAAATAAGACTTCCAATAAATTTTGAATTTTTAGCGTGTTTCTGAATCCATTTCTCTATGAAATATTTATTAGACAATATTGCTTTCTGAGAGGTTTTATAAAATATTAAACATCCAATAAAAACTAATAAAATACTATTTGTTACCATTTTAACTTTTTAAACAAGCAACTCTAAACTAATGCTCGTTTAGAGTTGCTTAAAAATAAATAAACAAACTAACTAACTCAAAATATTAAAATTTATATTGCAAGGTCCCTAAAACCGCTAATGGAGCTTGTGCATTTACCGTACTCCAACCTTTATAATATGTTTCGTCTGTAAAGTTATTTACTTTAAGACCAATTCTGTATTTTTCGGCATTATAATAAACAGATGCATTATATATTGTATATGCAGGTAATGTAAATTGTCCCGCTACACCGTTATCTACTGTTAAGTGTGCGGAAGCACCATTAAAACCAGCAGCTAAGCCAAAGTTCTTTAAGAAAGTTTTACTTGAGAATTGATAATCGGCCCAAAAGTTATAAATATTTTCAGGACCAGCTGACTCGGGCCTTCTATCTTTAAGATTAACATAGTCAATACCCGTTAATTCACTATATGCATCCGTAATAGTACTATTATTATAAGAGTAAGAACCTCGTATATTTAAACCTTGAAAGGGGTTTGTGTTAATCTCAAATTCAAAACCTTTACTAACTACTTCGGCAATATCAATTGTGTAAGCAAATAAAACTGCTGCAGGGTCACTGTTAGTCGTTTTATCCGCAGTAATATTATAGTAACATACACTAGTATTTAGTTTGCCATTGAAAAAATTTACTTTTAAGCCACCTTCAAACTGTTTAGCTTCAGTGGGTTTAAAAGTGTCTACGGTACCATCTCCATTAACCACTGGATCATTGTTTACAAAACCAGTTTGGTAATTTGCGAAAACACTTAGTTTATTTAGTATAGGTTGATATAATATTCCTGCATTTGGTGATAAGGTTGTTTTGGTATAATCATCTAAAGGATCAGATTTATCTCCATCTTGATCAAAATAATCTAAACGTAAACCAACATTTATAGTTAATTTATTGGTTAGATTAATCACATCAGAAGCATATAAAGCAAATGTTTGAGAACTTGTTTTTAACTCTCTTGCTGTAACTTGATCAAATATAGCATCAAGTTCAGTGTTTGAAACAGTGTATTGAGCATTTGGAGCAAACGAGGTTGGTACTATATTTCCATTGGCGTAAAACTGAGCATCAAAATATGGAAAACTATTTAATTGCGCAGCAATTAAATCTCCTTGACCTGGGTCTAAGAAATTTAAGGTGTTAATGATACTTGGAAAATTAGAATGCTGTGTTAAAACAGGGTTTCCACTTTTATTTCTAGAAGTTTCTTCTCTGTAAACATAGTCTAATCCTAAAACAAGTCTATTTCTAACGTTTGCTATTTTAAAATCGCCCGTGAAATTTTGTTGTAAGTTTGCCTTAGTTGCATTGGCATCACGTTTATCATATAACCTGGTAAATACATCTTCATTAAGTAATCCAAAAGCTTCACCTAATACAGCATTAACATCATTTTGTAAGGGCGGATAAGGAATATCGGCAAGGGGTTGTAAAACGCCAAAGGCAGCAGAAGTTCCTTCGTATAAATATTGGTAATATCCTTTAGCTTCAGAATGTGTGCTAGCAAAGATGGTTTGTGAGTTCCATTGATCGGATAGCTTATAATCTGCAATAGCTCTTGTATTAAATATAGGACTAGATAATGTAACGTCATTAGACGTAAATGATTTATTGGGATCAACTCCTAAGTCGTTTACATTTCTTGAAACCATAGAGATACCTCTCCTTAAAAATAACATAGAAGGATTGGTTTGTTCAGTATTGGAATATTCAATACCAAAAGATAGATTTAAGCGATTATTAACATTGTATGATACTGAAGGTGCTATAAAAAATGTTTTTCTGAAACCAGCATCTTGAAAACTATCTTGTGTTAGATATGATGCATTGATTCTAAAAAAGATGTCATTATTATCACTTAAAGGTGTGTTTAAATCAATAGAAGTGCGATGTAGGTTGAAAGAACCTGCGGTATATGAAATACTACCTCCAAATCCTTTAAAAGGTTTTTTGGTCACGACATTTATTAAACCACCTAAAGAGGTGACTGTACTACCAAAAAGTGTAGCAGAAGGCCCTTTTATGACTTCTATACGTTCTATATAGGAAGGATCAATTGCACTGAATGTAAACCCAGGTACTCCATCAACTAAAGATGGTTGTGTAGAAAAACCTCGTGAGGAAAAAAAGGCAGTACCAGATCCTGGTGATCGTCCAGTAGATTCCCAAAGTTTACTAATTCCTGTAGCATTGGTCATTGCATCATCAAGATTTGTTGTAATTTGAGATTCTAACAATTCTGTGGTTACTGTTGAATAGACTTGAGAGTTTTCAATATCCTTCAATGGTAATTTTGATACATAAGCTGTTTTTTTGCGTGAAAATTTATTATGTCGTTCTGACTTAATGATAATTTCACTTAAAATTTCATTTCCTTCGTAAAGTGTTATTGTTCCTAATTTTATATCTTCATTGTTAGAAATGGAAAGAGGTATTTCTTTTGTTTTAAAACCTAAAAAAGAAATTGAAAGCGTATAATGTCCATTTTCAATATTAGAGATTTCAAAGTTTCCGTTTTCATTTGTTTGTGTTCCTTTTGTAGTGTTTTTTAAAGAAATATTTACACCAAAAAGGAGTGTTTGATTATTGTCTTTCACAGTGCCTGTTATGTTTCCATTTTGAGCAAAGGCTAAATTAGCTAACAGAAATAAAGTTATGGTTAGTAATAGGTTTTTCATTAATTTTTATTTAGACTTAATATTAATAGTGGAATTTTTAACAAAAGTAATAGCTAAGTTTAATCTATACAAGTTATTTTTAATAAATCTAAATAAGCTGTTGTGATAGCTTGATTTTATCAATATCTATTTGTGTTTTTTCTTTTTAAAGATTAAAAAAGATATGCTCAAATAAATCAAGTTGTTTTTTAGAAATCTACTAATTAATTATAATCTTAAAATTAGATGTACCTTTGCCTAAAATTAAAAAAGGAGTGACCTAACAAAATAGTGTTTGCTTCACTAAACACATTATATGTCATTTCAATCTTTAGGTTTGTCCGAAGCCTTGCTAAAAGCTATTAGTAAAAAAGGATACACTACACCAAGTCCTATTCAACAAAAAGCCATTCCTCCAGTTTTAAACGGACATGATGTATTAGCCTCTGCCCAAACAGGAACTGGAAAAACAGCAGGTTTTACATTACCACTTCTACATATTCTTTCTGAAAATCCGAAAGAAAAATACAGACCCATTCGTGCTTTGATTTTAACACCAACTCGAGAGTTGGCAGCCCAAGTATATGCGAATGTTAAAGAGTACAGCGAATTTTTAAATTTGCGTAGTGCCGTTATTTTTGGTGGTGTAAACCAAAAACCACAAGCAGCAACTATCCGTCAAGGTATAGATGTTTTGGTAGCAACCCCTGGACGTTTGATAGATTTACAAAATCAAGGTTTATTATCCCTTAAGCGCGTGGAGATTTTTGTTTTAGATGAGGCAGACCGTATGTTGGATATGGGCTTTTTAAGAGATATAGAGCGTGTTATAAAGTCGATGCCAGAAAAACGTCAGAATTTAATGTTTTCAGCAACGTTTTCAAAAGATATTAAAAAGTTAGCACATGGTATATTGAACAAACCAATTCAGGTGGAGGCTACTCCAGAAAACACGACGGTGGATGCTATTACTCAAAAAGTATATCGGGTTGCCAAAAGTTTAAAAACAAACTTAATTATTAAATTAATTGCTGATGGTAATTGGAAGCAGGTTTTGGTATTTACCCGAACCAAACACGGTGCCAACAAGCTTTGTGAAAAAATGGGAAAAGCAGGAATAACCGCTGCAGCCATACATGGAAATAAAAGTCAAGGAGCAAGAACCAAAGCGTTGGCAGGATTTAAAAACGGTAGTGTACGCGTGTTAGTGGCAACAGATATTGCAGCGCGAGGTTTAGATATTCCATTATTGCCCCATGTTATTAATTTTGAAATACCCAACATCCCAGAGGATTATGTGCATAGAATTGGTAGAACAGGGAGAGCAGGAGCTAATGGTGTTGCATTATCTTTAGTAAGTGCTGATGAAACTACGTTTTTAAGAGATATTGAAAAGTTGATAGAAATAAAACTTTCTGTTGAAATTATGGAAGGTTTTGAACCAGACCCCAATGCGTCAACGGCACCAATTAAACAAGGGCAAGGCAGACAAAATAGAAACCCTCGAAATAACTCAAACTCTAAGTCTTCTGGAAATTCACATAGTAATTCCAGTAGAAATAATAAATCTAGACGTCCAAAACGCCATACGGATAGACGCAATTAACTGTATGCAGCAAGTTTTAAAAGATAAAATAATAGAAGTTTGTGATAAAAAAATCGCAGCGAAAGGAGATGCTGTTGGCGTGTCTTTTTATGCTTTTTTTAAAAATAAAAATGACAATCCACAACTTTTGATGGAAGTAGCTACATGGTGGATTGAAACACATGAATTAGATCATTTTGAGAAGGCCATTAAAATTAAAAATTTAGTCAATAATTTATAATGGAAACTCAGCTAAACAATCCTTTACACGGTATAAAACTTGAGCAAATCATAAATGATTTGGTAGTACATTATGGTTGGGAGTATATGGGGTATACTGTCAAAATAAAATGTTTTACTGATAATCCTTCAGTAAAATCCAGTCTAAAATTTTTAAGACGAACACCATGGGCTCGAACAAAGGTTGAAGCCATGTATTTGAATATGCTTAAAAATACTAAGACTAAATAATTTTAGACTTAGTATTTTTATCTTAATAAAATTTAAATAATAACGATTTAAAATTCGTGTTTATAAATTCGTAATTTAGGTATCTAAAAAAGGAATTTGTATGCGTAAAGAAATTTCCAGACGTCAATTTATTGAAAAATCAACTTTAGCATTGGGAGCAGCAATTACGGCCCCCGCATTTTCGCAACCACTTTTTGAAAAAAGTAAGTTAATGAACGATTTAGAAATTCATATATTTTCAAAGCACCTTCAGTTTTTAAATTATAACAATATGGCTGAGGCTGCTGCTGAAATAGGATTTGCTGGTGTCGATCTGTCTGTAAGAAATAAAGGACACGTGCTTCCAGAACGTGTAAAAGATGATTTGCCAAAAGCCATAGAAGCGATAAAAAAAGTTGGTTTCCAACCGAAATTAATGACTTCAGGTATTTTGTCTGCAGATGAAAAATATACCAATGATGTGTTAGAAACGGCCTCAAAAATGGGTGTTGAATATTATAGATTGGGGTATTATAAGTATTCAGAAAATAAATCGATTGCTGAAACGATATCAAATGTTAGTGAACAATTAAAAACATTAGTGATTCTTAATAAAAAACATGGTATAAAAGGTGCGTTTCAAAATCATGCAGGATTACAAGTAGGAGCTTCTATTTGGGAAATTCATGAATTACTTAAAAATATTAAATCAAGTTTTATAGGTTGTCAGTATGATATAAGACATGCGACCGTGGAAGGAGGAAAATCTTGGCAAACGGGTTTAAAGCTGATTAGACCTAAAATAAATTCATTGGTTCTTAAAGATTTTAAATGGATTATGAAACATGATAAATGGGACGTTTTGAATGTGCCAATAGGAGAAGGAATGGTTGATTTTAAAGCATATTTTAAGCTTTTAAAAGCCTATCAAATTCATGTGCCTATATCATTACATTGTGAATATGATTTAGGAGGAGCTGAGCATGGCAGCTCAACTGTTTCTATACCTCAGAAAGATGTATTCTCTGCTATGAAAAAAGATTTAAATACCATAAGAAGGCTATGGAATGAAGTTGAGTAAACGGTTTTAAACAAAACTTTTTAAGCCTTCATAAACTACAATACTTACCGCATTAGCAAGATTAAGACTTCTAACATGCTCACTATATATAGGGATTTTATAAAGCTGGTTTGTATGTTTTTCAGTTAAAGCTTTTGACAATCCAACTGATTCTTTTCCAAAAATTAAAAACATATCATCTTCAAAGGGAATGTCCCAATGGTTTTTAGTGCCATGACTGGACATAAAAGCCATGTTTTTATCTTTGTTTATTTCAAAAAAAAATTCTACGCTTTCATAATATGTTACAGAAAGATGTTGCCAATAATCCAACCCAGCACGTTTTAATCGACTGTCATCAATTTCAAAACCAAAGGGTTTCACTAAATGTAAGTGAGAACCTGAAGCTAAAGCTAAGCGGCCAATATTGCCCGTGTTATTAGGTATTTCAGGTTCAATTAAAACAATATTTAAGGGCATGAAAATTTATTTTTTTCTTAATTCAAATAAGTCTAAACGTCTGTCTTTTAAATTTCTTACACTACCAAATTGATTGAGATTTCTAAGCAAATCGATATCTACATCGGCTATTAAAATCATTTCTGAATTTTGTGTGGTTTCAGCTTTTACACCGTTGGTAGGAAATGCAAAATCACAAGGTGTGAATACCATAGATTGCGCAAACTGTATGTCCATATTTTGTACCTTGGGTAAGTTCCCAACACTGCCTGCAATAGCAACATAACATTCGTTTTCAATTGCTCTGGCTTGCGCGCAATGTCGTACACGCGAGAATCCGTTTTGAGTGTCTGTTAAAAACGGCACAAATAAAATGTCCATGCCTTCATCTGCTAATAATCTACTCAATTCGGGGAATTCAGAATCGTAACAAATTAAGATACCTATTTTGCCACAATCGGTATCAAAAGCTTGCAGTTTGTTACCGCCAACCATACCCCAAACTTTAGCTTCATCTGGTGTGACATGTAGTTTTTCGTAGCGTTCCATGCTGCCATCACGACGGCATAAATAACCAACATTATGTAGTTTTCCATCTACCATTTCTGGCATACTCCCTGTTATGATATTGATATTGTATGATATGGCTAATTTTGCAAAACGTTGCACAATTTCGGCAGTATGTTTAGCCAGTTCCCTAATAGCTTCAGGAGTGGATAAATGATTGTTTTCTGCCATTAATGGTGCGTTGAAAAACTCTGGAAATAATGCGAAATCACTTCTGTAACCAGACACCGCATCTATAAAAAATTCGGCTTGTTCCATAACATCATCCAAACTTTTATATGGGCGCATTTGCCATTGCACCAAACCTAAACGTACAATTTTTTTTATTGTAGACGCTTTTTTGTTTTTCTTTTCGTAATAAATATTATCCCACTCTAAAAGCACGGCATAATCATGAGAATTGGCATCGCCTTTAAGATAATTTTTTAAAATTCGAGCTGGATGGAAATCATTTGAAATTTGAAAATTCAGTACTGGATCATGGATTTCTTTACGCCTAACTTTATCAATATACTCTTTTGGAGTTAATGAATCTGCATATTTATGATAATTAGGAATTCGACCACCAAAGGCGAGACCTTTCAAATTTAAACGTTCGCAAAGTTCTTTTCTATAATCATAAAGTCTTCTACCTAAACGTAAGCCTCTAAATTCGGGTTTTATAAATACATCAATGCCATAAATGATATCACCCTCATTGGTATGGGTACTAAAGGTATAATTGCCAGTGATGTCTTCATAGGTATGATTGTCTTCAAATTTGTCATAGTCAACAATAATAGACAGTGCACAGCCAGCAATTTGATTGTTTATTTTTATAACAACTTGGCCTTCTGGGAATTTATTAATCAGTGTTTTAATTTGCGCTTCACCCCAAATAGAATCAGGCATAGATGTATAGGATGCAATCATAGCTTCTCTTAACTCATGATAATCAGTAAGAGTAAGATAGGCCAATTCAATATTTTCAATGTTTTCCATGAGTGTGTTGTTAATCAGAAAATTAAAATCTGAATTTTAAACGAATATAGTATTTAAAATAACACGGATTTTTTCTTTTGTAGATGTCATATCAAAATTTTAACCTCATTGGGGTTTTCCTATATCATCAATTTCATCGAATATGTTTAAGACTTTTGGATCTGGACCATATTGATTTGCACCAGAATTTCCAGGTTGCAAAGTAAAAACAAACATAATAAAACCACCAACATAAGGAATCAGTTGGAGTAAAAAATACCATCCACTTTTGCCAATGTCATGAAGCCTTCTAACCGTAACGGCCAAGGTTGGAATGATTGTTCCTAAAAAATAAAACCCAATAAAAATGGCTATATAAGCACCATTATCTGTTAAGTCAACTAATAATCCAGTCAAAATGGCTAATACAATGATAATTACAGAATGAAACAGCATAAACATCCAATATTCTTGTCGTCTTGCTCTACCCGAAAAATTAGCATAATTATCTCTTACTACTTTTAAATACCAGTTCATTATATCGTATACAGTTTTAATTTATACTAAATGTATGATTAATCTTTTTTCATTTTAACTTTAGTTCTAACAGGTTTCATGATAATTCTTAGTGTGCTATCATTATTGAAATAACTAATAGTCCAATTCATAAAAATTAACAGTTTATTTTTAACACTTAAAATAAGCATTAAATGAATAAACATCCAAGTAAACCAAGCCATTCTACCTTGAAAACTAAATTTTGGTAGATCAACAACAGCTTTGCGTTTGCCAATTGTTGCCATAGCTCCTTTATCAGTGTATTCAAACTCTTTTTTAGCGTTGCCTTTATTAATGTTTTTAAAATTTTTAGCTAATAAGCTAGCTTGTTGAAGAGCCACACTTGCTACTTGAGCATGGCCTTGTGGGTGTTTTGGTGTTTCCATATAGGCAATGTCTCCTAAAGCATATACATCATTCAAATGTGACACTTCATTAAAACGATTTACGATAAGTCTATTTCCTCTTGTAAAACATTCTTTAGGAAAACCATCAATAATATTGCCTGTTACACCTGCTGCCCAAATAACATTTTTGGAAGATATTTTTTCGCCATTATTAAGGGATACAATAGTACCATCATAATCATTAACAATGGTATTGGTTTTTACAATAACGCCTAATTCTTCAAGGTATTTTTGTGACATTTTTTGTGATCCTTTACTCATAGGGCTCAAAGTGTTGGCAGCACCTTCTAAAAGATAAATAGTAAGTTTTGAGAAATCTTTGTCAGGATAATCTTTAGGCAAAATATGGCGTTTCATTTCTGATAATGCACCAGCTAATTCCACGCCCGTTGGGCCACCACCAACAATTACAAAATTTAATAAGGTTTGTAGCTTTTCAGAATTACGTGTGTTTAAAGCGTCTTCAAAAGTTTGTAGGATTCTATTTCTTAATTGTATAGCTTCGGGAATAGTTTTCATAGGGTATGCAAAATCTCTTAGATTATTGTTCCCGAAATAATTAGTTGTACAGCCAATAGATATTACTAAATGGTCGTATTTAAAGTTACCAATGGATGTTATTAGTTTTTTGTTATCAAAATCAACCTGTGTAACTTCAGCAATTCTAATTCTTACATTTTTTGCTTTTTGAAATACTTTTCTAAGTGGAAAAGAAATACTTGCAGGTTCTAAACGTGCTGTAGCAACCTGATACATGAGCGGTTGAAACTGATGGTAGTTTTGTTTGTCTATTAAATAAACCTTATAATTTTTAACGTTTATTAAATCTTGGGCAAGCTGCAAACCGGCAAAACCAGCTCCAACTATAATAATTCTTTTTCTTTTAGGCATGGTAGGGAAAATTTATGACGCTACAAAGGTCACAAATTCTTTGATATTATTTCGTCCCTTTGTCGCTAAATGTTTTATAAATGCACTACCAATAATGGCTCCTTTAGCGTAAGTAGTCGCTTGCGTAAATGTTTTGTTGTCCGAAATACCAAATCCAATGATTTGAGGGTTTTTAAGATTCATGTCAGCAACACGCTTAAAGTAATTGGTTTGAGTATTTCCAAAACCTGATTGACTTCCTGTAACGCTGGCACTACTCACCATATAAATAAAGCCTTTTGAAATAGAATCGATAAAATTAATACGTTCTTCAGAAGTTTGTGGCGTAATTAAAAACACATTAATAAGCCCATATCTTTCAAAAGTAGCTTGATATTCATTATGATACACATCTACAGGTAAATCAGGAATAATAAGGCCATCAACACCTATTTCTTGACATTTTTTACAAAATGCTTCCACACCATATTGGAAAATAGGATTGAAATACCCCATAATAATTAAAGGGATTTTAACCGTTTTACGAATATCTTTAAGCTGTTTGAAAAGCACTTCGGTAGTCATGCCATTTTTTAAAGCATCAGTAGAACTGGCCTGTATAGTTGGACCATCAGCTAATGGATCGCTAAACGGTAATCCAATTTCAATCATATCTACACCGTTTTTTTCTAAATCCTGAATGATAGAAACGGTATCATTCAAACTTGGATAACCTGCTGTAAAATATATAGAGAGTAGCTTTTTGTTTTCTTGTAACTTGTTTTGGATCCGATTCATAATATTGTTTTTGTCAACCTAAAGTTGTTTTAGGTTCTCATTTTTTAGTGTTCAATTTGGGCGTTACCACAAGGGGAGGACTTTCATTACCCGTTCCCGATTCTCCTGTGTAGGGAGCTTAAACAGGTTGTTCAATCCCGAATGCAAGCGCAACATAATCTGATTTATATTTTGAAATAATTGATGTAATTTTCTAAATCTTTATCACCTCTTCCAGATAAGCTAACCACCACCACATCGTTTGATTTGAATGTTCGCTGTTTAAAAATAGCCAAGGCATGTGAGCTTTCAATTGCGGGTATAATACCTTCGAGTTTGCATAATTCCAAACCAGCATTCATAGCATCATCATCGGTGATAGCCATAAATTCAGCTCGACCAGTTTTGCATAAATGGGCATGCATGGGGCCTACGCCAGGATAGTCTAATCCTGCTGAAATAGAATAAGGCTCGGTAATTTGACCGTCTTTAGTTTGCATTAAAAGTGTTTTGCAACCGTGAATTATACCTTCTTTTCCTAAAACAGAAGTGGCAGCACTCTCTCCAGAATCTACACCATGACCAGCAGCTTCTACTGCAATAATACCAACTTCAGGTTCGTGTAAATAATGATAGTAGGTACCCGCTGCATTACTACCTCCACCAATACAGGCAACAACATAATTTGGATTTTCATGACCTGTCTGTTCTTTTAATTGCCATTTTATTTCTTCTGAAATAATTGATTGAAAGCGAGTAACCATATCAGGATAAGGATGTGGACCTATAGCAGAACCAATGATGTAATGCGTGTCTACAGGATTGTTAATCCAATCTCTGATGGCTTCGTTTGTGGCATCTTTTAGGGTACGGCTACCTGATAATGCAGGCATAACTTTAGCGCCTAACATTTTCATTCTGGCTACATTTGGAGCCTGACGAGCAATATCAATTTCACCCATATAAACAATACATTCTAACCCCATCAAAGCACAAACAGTTGCGGTAGCAACTCCATGCTGTCCAGCTCCCGTTTCGGCTATAATACGATGTTTGCCTAAACGTTTTGCCATTAAAATTTGACCAATAGTATTGTTGATTTTGTGTGCTCCAGTATGGTTTAAATCTTCCCGTTTTAAATAAATTTTGGTATTGTATTTTTCAGAAAGACGCTTTGCAAAATAGAGTGGAGAAGGACGGCCAACATAGTCTTTTAAAAGTTGGTCAAATTCTTTTTTAAAGTCAGGCTCAGCCATAACTTTTAAATAGTTTTGACGTAACTCTTCTACATTTGGATATAGCATTTCAGGGATATAAGCACCGCCAAATTCGCCATAATAACCTTTTTCGTTTACGTTGTAATTCATTGTTTTTATTATTTCATCATTGCGAGAAACAAAGTCATTTGGTAAAGATCATGATATTCTTTTAATCGACCTTATTTTGTAATGATGTACTGTTTAAATTCTTTTAAAAATTCTATGTTTTTTAATCCAGGCTTTGTCTCAAACTTACTGTTAACATCAATGGCATAACAATATTTTGAAGCTATACTTTGCTGAAATTTTTTTAAATTTTTAATTTGTTCAATTCCAATTCCACCACTTAAAAAGAATGGTTTTGTGGAAGGATATTTATTTAGAGTGTTCCAATTAAATGTAAGTCCATTTCCGCCTGGTAATTTTCCTTTGGTGTCGAATAAAAAATAGTCACAAACGGTTTCGTATGGTTTTAAAACATCAAAATTGAATTCGTCTTTTATGGAAAATGCTTTGATGATTTTAATAGGAAGAGGCATAGAAACGAGTTTAGTATGACGTAAATCATTACAATATTTAGGAGTTTCTTTACCATGTAATTGTACAACTTGCAAATTGTGTTTATTGATTTTATCGATTACAAAATCTATTTCTGCATTTACAAATACCCCTGTTTTTTTTATAGTTTCGGGTAATTCAGGAATAACCTTAGTATCAAAATGTCTTGCAGATTTTTCATAAAATATAAAGCCAAGATAATCAGGTTGCAAAGTGGCAACTTGTTTAATATTATCTAAATATTTCATTCCGCAGATTTTCAGTTTCATAGTTTGTTATTTGCCGTCTTTTGATACTTTTTTAATTTGAAGTATCTGACTGTTTTTAAACAACTTCATCGTTTATTATTTGTATTAATGTTAACTATTTTAATTGATTAATGAATTTTTTTGCGCTTTTACCTGCGTCATCGGTTTTCATAAAATTCTCTCCAATTAAAAAACCTTGATATCCGTACGGTTGTAATTCTTTAATAGCTTCAATGCTACTGATGCCACTTTCAGAAACTTTTACAAAATCATCAGGAATTAATGGACTTAAAAATTTACTGGTTTCTAAGCTTACATCAAAAGTTTTTAAGTTTCGGTTGTTAACGCCTAACATATCTAAACTTGGCATGATGGATTTTACTAATTCTTCTTCATTATGAACTTCTAAAAGCACATTTAAATTTAAGCTTTTTGCAAATTCTGAGTATCGTTTGATTTCTGTTTTTGACAAAATAGCGGCAATTAACAAAATAACGTCGGCACCATTAGCTTTTGCTTCTAATAATTGGTATTCGTCAATAATAAATTCCTTTCTTAATAGAGGTAAACTACAACTGGCACGTGCTGTTAATAGGTCGTCTAAAGAGCCCCCAAAATATTTTCCATCGGTTAAAACGGACATGCCACAAACACCAGCATCTTCGTAGCCTTTGGCTACATCAAACACATTGAAGTTTTGATTGATAACCGATTTTGAAGGTGAACGACGCTTGTGCTCGGCAATAATCCCTGATTTACTTTGTCTTAATTTGCGAACAAGTGAAATAGTTTCTCTTTCAAACAAAACGGATTGTTCTAATTGAACTACAGGAATGAGGCTTTTTCTTAAATCTACTTCTTTGCGCTTATCGAATACTATTTTATCTAATATATTCATTTTTGTTGATCCAATTTTTTTCTGATTCTAATCATTTTGTGTGGTGCTGAATGAATCAAGTTCGGCATGACGTTTTTTATTTACTCAATTCAATTAAGGTGTCTAAACTTTTTTTAGCTTTTCCACTTAGCAACGATTCTTTTGCCGTTTCAAAACCTAATTTGTAACTGATGTGTTTTGAGGTAGCTATTGCTAATCCTGCATTGGCACACACTACATTGTTTTGCGCTTCGGTACCATTTCCACTAATAACATCCATAAAAATTTTAGCTGCTTTTTCAACAGTGTCCCCACCATAAATATCTTTTTGCTTTATTTGTTTTATACCAAAATCTTCTGGGTATAAAATAGATTCAGATTGGTTTTGTATAATTTTTGTGCGTCCAGTTAATGATATTTCATCATAGCCATCAAGTGCGTAAACAATGGAATAATTAATATCTGTATTTTGGTACAGGTAGCCATAAAGTCTTAATAATTCTAAATTAAATACACCTAACATTTGGTTTTTGGGAAATGACGGATTTACCATAGGCCCTAACATGTTAAAGAAGGTTTTTATGCCTAAATTACGACGTATAGGGGCAACGTTTTTCATGGCTGGGTGGAATAAGGGCGCATGCAATATACAGATACCTGCTTTTTCAATTGACTTTTTTAGAAAATCCTCGTTGTTGGTGAATTTAACTCCTAAAAATTCCATAACGTTGGATGAGCCACAAGATGATGATACCCCATAATTACCATGTTTTGCCACATTAACTCCAGCACCAGCCGTTACAAAGCACGAAAGTGTTGAAATGTTAAAGGTGTCTTTACCATCACCACCAGTTCCTACAATATCAATAGCATTAAAATCTTTCAAATCTATTGGGATGCACAACTCTAAAAGGGCATCTCTAAAACCTTGTAATTCGTCTAAGGTGATACTACGCATCATAAAAACTGTAAGGAATGATGCAATTTGGTTTTGATTGTAATCGCCTTTGGAAATATTGACCAATACCTGTTTTGCCTCTTCGGCCGAAATGGTTTCGTGGTTTATAAGTCTGTTTAATAGTTGTTTCATAATTGCTACCCCTATATAGGCAGGATTTTTTTAATTTAACTTCATTTTTTTGTAAATTTTTATTGTTGCAGGAATAACAAAATTTAGCTTTCCACCCAATTTTTTAAAATTTGTTTTCCATGAGGTGTTAATACAGATTCTGGGTGGTATTGTACACCTCGAACATCGTATTCACGATGGCGTAAGGACATAACCTGCCCATTTTCATCAAAAGAAGTTGCTTCTAAGCAGTCTGGTAAGTTTGGATTTACTACCCAAGAGTGGTAGCGTCCAACTTCTATGTTTTTTTCCATGTTATTAAACAAGGATTCATCATTTACACAGATGTTTACTTTTGTAGAAACACCATGGTATACATTATCTAAATTGATTAATGATCCACCAAATACTTCGCCAATGGCTTGTTGGCCTAAACACACTCCTAAAATACTTTTGGTGGATGCGTAGCGTTCTATAATTGGTTTTAATAAGCCGGCTTCATCTGGGATGCCTGGGCCAGGCGATAAAACTACTTTATCAAAAGGTTCAACATCATCCAATGAGAGTTTGTCGTTTCGTACTACAGTAACATCACAGTTTAAATCTTCTAAATAATGTACAAGATTGTAAGTAAAACTGTCGTAATTGTCTATGACTAATATTTTTTTCATTTTAATTAATTGTTTGCGTTAGGGAATGAGCATCTGTTAGAGTTTCACTTTTTCAGAGCGCCTTGTGAAAACTCGACCTTTCTGTTAACGCTATAATTTTAAATATCTTCAGCTATTTTAATCGCTTTTGTTAGCGCACCTAACTTATTATACACTTCTTGTAATTCACTATCGGCATTTGATTTTGATACCATGCCAGCTCCTGCTTGCCAATGCAAACGGTAATTTTTACTTAAAAAAGTACGAATCATAATGGCGTGATTGAAATTACCATCAAAATCCATAAAACCAATAGCACCGCCGTAAAAAGTACGACTTGTTTTTTCGTATTGTTCAATAAGTTGCATAGCTCTGTGTTTAGGAGCTCCGCTAAGTGTGCCAGCAGGAAAAGTATCTGCAACAACCTGCATAGTTTGTGTTTTTTTGTGTTTTTGTCCTGTTACCTTACTTACCAAATGAATAACATGTGAGAAGAACTGAACTTCGCGATAATTATCTACAGTTACTTGGTTTCCATGCCTACTTAAATCATTTCTAGCAAGATCAACTAACATAACATGTTCGGCATTTTCTTTTTCGTCGGCAGCTAATTGTTTTGCTAATTCAGCATCTTTGGTATCGTCTCCAGTACGCTTAAAAGTTCCTGCTATAGGATGAATTTCAGCTTTCCCATTACTAACAATAAGCTGGGCTTCTGGAGAGCTCCCAAAAATTTTAAAACCTCCAAAATCAAAATAAAATAAGTATGGAGAAGGGTTTATACTGCGTAGGGCTCGATAAACATTAAACTCGTCGCCCTTGAATTTTTGTGAAAAACTTTTTGATAATACTAATTGAAATACATCGCCTCGGCCACAGTGCTTTTTAGCTAATTCAACATGTTCTTTAAATTCCTCATCTTTTAAGTTGGAAGCTATGTCACCATCGGTTGCAAAATTATAAGTTGCAAAATTGTTGATTTTTATAAGGTCGTGAATATCGTTTATGTTGCTTTCTGTATTGTAGCAATGAGCAAAAATATAGGCTTCATTTTTAAAATGATCAATCGCTATGATGTTTTGATAAACGGCATAGTACACATCGGGGATGTCTATAGAGTTTTTTTTCTTGGAGATTTCTATGTCTTCAAAATAACGAACAGCATCGTAAGCTAAATAGCCAAAAATACCATTGTTGATGAATTTGAAATCTTCATCAGAATTTGCTGTAAAGTACTGAGTAAATTTATGAATTTCCTCGGTTACATTTGTAGTATCTGTTATATCTTCCAAGGTCGTGCTACCATCAGGAAACGTTTGGTATATGGTTTCATTTTCTACTTTAATAGATGCAATAGGATTAAAGCATATGTAAGAGAAACTATTATCGTTAGCTCTATAATCGCTACTTTCAAGTAACAAACTGTTAGGATATTTATCCCGTATTTTTAAATAGATGCTAACAGGTGTAATAGTATCAGCTAAAATTTTTTTGTGATGGGTGTATAAATTGAATGTTTTCATTTATGCTAAATTAAAAAAAGGCTTGTCGTGAATGACAAGCCTTTTTTGATATTTTAATTTTTAAATATACTCATAGGGTTACTTCACGAATTTAGTTTCAGAAGCACCACCACCAAGTATTATTTAAAATTGTATTCATTATTATCTTATTGGGCTCAAATATAAAAATGATAATACAACTATCCAATACTTTTTACTTTTTTTTAATAAAAAAGCTATCATAAATAATACAGCTTTAGAATGAAAATTAGGTTTTAGAGGAATTAGTTAGTTTAGATTTTCCGTATGTATATGATTCTAAGTTAAAACCATTTATAAAAAATAAAGAAATAAAATCTAAGGTGTTAGCTTTAGATGATGCTGATATGAATACTTGGATTCCCAAAGTAGACCAATCGTGATCAGGATCAATACCTGCAACAATTATTTATAAAAATGATAAACGAAAGTTTTTTGAAAAGGCATTTACTTTTCAAGAATTAGAATTAGAGATAAAACAATTTTTAAAATAAAGGGTCATGAAAAGTATAAGGAAATTTTTATCATTAATCTTTTTGACTTTGTTGGTATTTGCATTTGTTTTTAAAGGAGTAGGTTATAAATTAATGCAGAAAAGAGCAGAATTGAAAGGCTTTACTTTTCCATATTTAATTGATGACAGGCAAGATATATATCCACAATTTGGAGCTACAAAAACACCTCAAATGTATGTGCTTCAAAAAACAATAAAAGGAAATGTGCTAAAATATATTGGTGCAATTGATGATAATTATAAAGATGCCAATGCAGTAAATACTAAATATGTTGAAAATGCCGTTGATGCTTTGTTACTTGGTAAAGAAGTTAATCTGCCAGAAACAAAAGCTATTGGTTGTGGTATAAAATAGAAGGTAATAATTGTAACACTTCTTCTCTTTTTTCGTCTGTAATATGAAATGAAAATATTAAATTTGATTTTTAAAAAAATTAAATATGGAAGAATTAGATCAAGAAGAATGGTTGTCGCAATTAAAAAATGATGATAATGCGGTAATTTTGGATGTAAGAACAGATGCTGAAGTTGCAGATGGTATTATACCAAACTCTATTCATATAGATTTACACAAAGGGCAAGAGTTTATTGCAGAAGTTGATGCTTTAGATAAAAGTAAAAACTACTATATATATTGCCGATCTGGAAATAGAAGTGGTCAAGCTTGCCAGATTATGGAAGAATTAGGTTTTGAAAATACCTATAATCTTTTAGGGGGTATGTTGGAATGGGAAGGAGATGTAGAATAATTTTGAAATATCCTTACATAATTTTAACGGCACTTTTTGTTTTATTTGTGTGGAGTTGCAAACAGGCAATAACAGGTGAAGTAAAAGTGATTTCACCTGAAGAAATGCATACGTTTTTACAAATAGATGATGTTCAGTTTATTGATGTTAGGACTTTGCAAGAGCATAACAAAGAATTTATTCCAAAATCGCAAAATATAGATTTTCGTTCGCCAACTTTTTTAGAAGATATAGATAAACTTGATAAAAATAAACCTGTTTTACTTTATTGTAGAACAGGTCGAAGAAGTGCTAAATGCGCTCAAGAGTTATTAGATGCAGGGTTTGTTAAAATATATGATTTAGAAGGCGGTATTTCTAAATGGAAGCATGATGGTTTTGAAGTTGATACAAAACTGTAAAAACAAAAGAAATATTAAACAACCATAATGATATTTTTATTTTGAAAATATTTCCTTTTTTAGTCTAAAATAATACTTTTATCTGCTTTTTAAGTTATTTAGCTTTTTATTTTTTTAGGGTGTTAGTTTTTATTTAATTTTATATTGAATCTATTTTCACGATAAGAATTTTTAGATTTTAATACTGATTAATTTATTTAATAGCACTTGAATTATGGAACACGGTTATATTATTTTAGGGATAATTGCCTTACTATTTATTAGTATGTATGGGTTTGCCCATTTATCAACGACTTTGGAAATAAGACGTCAAAAAAAGGCACAAAAGCTTGAGCTTGAAAAAGAAGCATTGCGACAAGAAGAAAAAATTAGAAAACAAGCTATTAGAGACCAGAAATTATTGGAATCTATAAAGCGAAGAGAAGAGATTCAGCAAGAATTGAAAAATTTGGAATTGATGAAGATGCAACGAGAGCAACAACAAGCTGGTTAAGAAAATAAGTATATAATATTAATAAAAAAAACCTGTAAATTTTAGTTTACAGGTTTTTTTATGCTATTTTAAAATAAAATTAGTCGTTTTGCATTGAGCGTCTAATTCCAAGCTCTAAGCCACGCAATTCAGCTAAACCACGTAAACGCCCTATTCCAGAATACCCTGGATTTGTTTTCTTTTTTAAGTCATCTAACATCTTGTGTCCATGATCGGGTCTAAAGGGCATGCGTAAATCTTTACGACCTGACTTTGCTCTTTTTTGTTGTTCTTCAATTAAAGCTTTCATAACACCATACATATCCACATCGCCATCTAAATGGTCTGCTTCATGAAAATTACCTTGAGCATCACGTTTTGTAGCTCTTAAATGTATGAAATGAATTCGGTCACCAAGGCGCTTAACCATTCCAATCAAATCATTATCTGCACGAACACCAAAAGATCCTGTGCAATAGGTAAGACCGTTGTTTTGACTTTTAACGGCGTTGTATATATCTTCAATATCTTGCTCAGTACTTACTACGCGAGGCAATCCTAAAATAGGGAAAGGAGGATCATCAGGGTGAATACACATTAAAATACCTGCTTTTTCTGCGGAAGGTATGATATCTGATAAAAAAGAAAAAAGATTCTCTTTTAATTCTTTCTGACCAATCTTGTTATAAGTAGCTAAAATAGTGTTAAATTCTTTAAGTGTGTAGCCTTCTTCAGCACCTGGTAAACCAGCAATAATATTTTTGATGAGTTTTTTTTGATCTTCAGCCGACGTGTTTTTTAAATAGTTTTCGGCATCTGTTTTTTGTGTATCGGTATAGTCATTTTCAGCACCTGGACGTTTTAATAAAAACAATTCAAAAGCCGCAAAAGCTGCTGCTTCAAATCGTAAAGCTGTTGATTTATCATTTACCTCATAATCTAAGTTGGTTCGTGTCCAATCCAATACTGGCATAAAATTATAACATACAATATCAATACCACATGCTCCTAAATTTAAAAGCGTTTGCTTGTAGTTTTCAATATAAGTTTTGTAATCGCCAGATTTGGTTTTTATATTCTCGTGAATAGGTACACTTTCAACTACAGACCATGTTAATCCAACGCTTTCAATAATTTCCTTACGTTTATTTATCTCTTCAATGGTCCAAACTTGACCATTAGGAATGTGATGTAGTGCAGATACTATTCCTGTAGCACCAGATTGTTTAACATCTAAAAGAGATACCGGGTCGTTTGGTCCGTACCATCTCCATGTTTGTTCTAATTTTAAGTTCATTTTTATATGTTTTAAACGCCGCTATATGCAGCAAATCCACCATCAATTGGTACTACAACTCCAGTTACAAATTTTGCTCCTTCGCCACATAGCCATAAAGTGGTTCCTATTAAGTCTTCAGGCTCTCCAAAACGCCCCATAGGCGTTTGATCAATAATTTGATTGCCACGAGCTGTTAAGCTACCGTCTGTATTTGTTAATAAAGTTCTGTTTTGGTCTGTTAAGAAAAAGCCGGGAGCTAATGCGTTAACGCGAATACCAACTTTTGAAAAATGAACTGCTAACCATTGTGTAAAATTAGAAACGGCTGCTTTTGCTCCACTATATGCAGGTATTTTTGTAAGTGGAGTAAAGGCATTCATTGAAGAAATATTTAATACACTACAATCTTCACGACCTACCATGTCCATAGCAAATACTTGAGTTGGTAATAGTGTTCCAATAAAATTTAAATTAAAAACAAATTGAATACCATTAACATCTAAATCAAAAAATGTTTTAAACCCATCATCATTATTCATTAAATCTTCTGCTACCAAAAACGGATTGCTTGTAGTTCCTAAAGGGTGATTACCTCCAGCTCCATTAACTAAAATATCACATTTACCGAAAGCATTATTAACTTCCATTTTAGCTTGGATTAGTGATTCTTTTTCCAAAACATTAGCGGCAATACCAATAGCACTTCCTCCATCTTTATTTATGCTATCTGCAACTTTATCGGCCGCATCTTTTCTTAAATCAAGCACAGCTATTTTATGCCCTTGTTTTGCTAATGCAGAAGCTAAGGTACTACAAATAACACCTCCAGCACCTGTTAATACAATTGTTTTACTCATTATTTTGTTTCTTAAATTTATTAATTATATAAAGTAAGTAGACAAATGTAATAAAAATTGTGTGCGCACACGAATAATTAAATAATATTGTTACATTGCTTGAATTAAAATGAACTTATTTAGGATTTGAGGATATAAATATGATTAGAATCAAGGATATAGCTAAAGAAGCTAAGGTTTCTGAGGGTACGGTTGATAGGGTGTTGCATAATAGAGGTGGGGTTTCTAAAAAAACAGAAGCAAAAGTTAAAAAGATACTAAAGGACAGAAATTTTAGTATAAACCCAGTTGCAAGTGCATTGGCAATGAAAAATAAATATAATATTGCTGTTTTAATGCCAGAGTATACGAAGACCGATACTTTTTGGAAAATGCCCTATTTGGGAGTTTTAAAAGCGAGTGAAGAAGTTGGAAACATGGGTATCAATACTGATATTTATAACTTTAGCCAAGGTAATTCGCTATCTTATATCCATGCTTTTAATAATTTATTGCAAACGAAACCAAATGCGGTGTTGATAGTTCCTAATTTTTTAAAGGAAACTAAACTAATTGTAAACCAGTTAGAAAAAAATAATATCCCTTACATGTTTGTTAATATAGAATTGACGGGCTTTAATAATAAAGCCTTTATTGGACAAGATTCTTATACCTCTGGCTATATTGCTGGTAAACTAATGCATTTAAGTTTGCCAGAACATTCAAAGTTTTTAATGATTCAAACACATAATAATATAAAAGATAACAATGCTATTTCTAAAAGAATTAAAGGTTTTAATGATTATTTTATAAAGAATAATATTGAAGAAGAGAGCATAACTTTAAAAATTGATGATTTAAGTAATACGAAGAATTTAACAGACATTATTAATCTATACTTAAAAGAACATGACGAAATAAAAGGCATATTTGTACCATCGAGTAGAATTTCTGTAATTGTAGATGCTCTAAAAGCTTCGCTTTTAAAAGAACTTAAATTGATTGGATTTGATAATACGCCTCAAAACATTGAATATTTGAAAAACAACTCAGTGGCATTTTTAATTTCTCAAAAACCTTTTGATCAAGGGTATGAAGCAGTGCGTCTGATGACAGATTATTTAGTTAAAAAGAAAATTCCTAATAATAAAATATACCTACCTATTGATATTTTGATGAAAGAGAATGTATCGTTTAATGAGAGAAATGACTTTGTATTAAAAAATGATGATAAATATTAACTTCTCTTTGCTCATAATTGATTTAAAGGTACAGTTTTTGTTATTTGGCTTATAGTTTTAAACCAAAATATAATGAAACACCTATTTCTTATTTTTAGTATTTTAGTTTTTGTTGCATGTGGAAATAAATCAGATAAAATAAATCGTTCCATAATCGGAATGAGATTTCAACATTTTAAACAAATAAAAGAGTTATCTACCTATACGAAAATAAGTGATACGGTTATTTCTCATAAAATAACTACTGATAATCCAACACACCGAATATTACATTTAAGCAATCAAGTAAATAATGCAATTATTTTTAATAGCATCTCATTAGATAGCGTTGAAAATAAAATTTATGAAATTTTAGATACTTTATTTATTTCACATTCAAATAAATTAGAGTTTGTAACAATAGGGTACTGCTCCATTAATAATGGTAATGATGAAAATATAATAGCGTTGGTTGAAAAAACGGATAGTTTGAAAATTCAAAAAATAAAGAAAATTTGGAGAGCAAATATAAATTCTCAGAAAATAGAAACAATAAATGGTTTTAGCAATATAGAGTGTTTTAATGAGTTTTTCGAAGAAAAGTACTCTTTATAAGAGGAAGGGTAATTGGTTTTAAAAGAATAATTAACAAAAATTCACTTTTTTTTATTAAAAACTAATTATTATGATGCTGCAGATATAAATGAAATATTATTTAAATTATTGTTTAGTGTTTTTTTGTTATTTATGCTATATTTTACGACTATTAGTTTTTTCTTATGGAAATAAGAAATAATTATTTATTGATAATAACTTTTGATACACTGATTGCTAAATTTTTATTAATAAAGTTTACTTTTACAGTCATTTAAATATGTAAAGGTTATGTCTGAAACAATAGAAAGATTAAAGTGCTTAATAATTGGCTCTGGACCTGCAGGTTACACAGCGGCTATTTATGCTGCGAGAGCAAATATGCGTCCCGTTTTATACCAAGGGGCTCAACCAGGTGGGCAGTTAACAACAACCAACGAAGTTGAAAATTTCCCAGGATATCCAGAAGGTATTACAGGGCCAGAAATGATGATGGAATTACAAAAGCAAGCCGAACGTTTTGACACGGATGTGCGTGATGGTTGGATAACTAAAGTGGATTTTTCAGGAGATGTGCATAAGGTATGGGTTAATGAAACTAAAGAAATTCATTGTGATACTGTAATTATTTCTACAGGTGCATCAGCTAAATATTTAGGCTTGGATTCTGAGCAAAAATATTTAAAATTGGGCGGAGGCGTTTCTGCTTGTGCTGTGTGCGATGGATTTTTTTATAGAAATCAAGAAGTTGTTATTGTTGGAGCGGGAGATTCGGCGTGTGAAGAAGCTCATTACTTATCTAAACTTTGTAAAAAAGTAACTATGCTGGTTAGACGTGACGAGTTTAGAGCCTCTAAAATTATGGCCGCAAGAGTTAAGAATACTGAAAATATAGAAATATTATTTAATACTGAAACTGATGAGGTTTTAGGGGATGGTCAAGTTGTTACAGGGGTTCGTGTTGTTAATAATCAAACCAATGAAAAGCATGAAATTCCTGCTACAGGATTTTTTGTAGCCATTGGACATAAACCTAATACAGATATATTTAAAGGTTTTTTAGATTTAGATGAAACAGGTTATATTATTAATGTTCCTGGCTCATCAAAAACAAATGTAGAAGGTGTTTTTGTTTCAGGTGATGCAGCAGATCATGTTTACCGACAAGCAATAACAGCGGCAGGAACAGGTTGTATGGCAGCATTAGATGCAGAGCGTTATTTAGCTGCTAAAGATTCTACATTTGAGGTGTCCACGTCTAATTATAATTAATCAGTAATTTATAAATAAAAAGCCGAAGTGTATGCTTCGGTTTTTTTTATGATAAAATCTGAGATTTTAATTTTTAAATTTTATTAAAAAGTGTTTTCTTTGAATGCTTAATAAAATCGGGATGTGGCGCAGTCCGGTAGCGTACACGGCTGGGGGTCGTGTGGTCGCAGGTTCAAATCCTGTCATCCCGACAAAATATAGAATTTAAGCATCTTTTTTAAGATGCTTTTTTTATGCTATACTCTATATATGCATTGGTTTTCAATACTTTAAATAATTTATACTCCTTTCTTTAAATTCACCTTTTTTAATATAAAAAGGCACACAATTAGGTTACCCATTTATTAATGTTTAAATTTTTAAAAATCATGAAATTATCAATATTATTCCTTTTAAGAAGGAACAAGATTAATTCTAAATGTCTTTGTCCTATTGGATGTAGAATAACATTGAAAAAGCAAATAAAACCCTTTTCAATAGGTTTATTTGTAAACCCTGATTAATTGGGATCCAACAAAGCAAAAGGTATTACTAAATACTAAGGAAAACGAATTTATTAATACACAATTGAGCCTTATTAGTCAAAAGATTAATAAGGCTTTTTTATTGCTTCAAGTTCAGGAAGAACAATTTGATGTAAATGACATTTACTTAATCTACAAAGGTGAAAAGATTAAGAAAGATATGGCATTTTTAGAGGTTATGGAATTGCACAATAACAGAATGGAAAAGTTAGTAGGTATAGAGTACGCAACAAGATATTATCAAAAATGGAGAGGTATGCATACTTTAATTAAAGGCTTTATAAAAAAGACCTATAAACGTAATGTTGTTTTTATTAAGTAAGCTAGCTCTTAAGTTTTTGATAGTTAATGTAATAGTAATACAGGCTTTACGATTATATAAAACTTAATTAATTAATTTGAAGGTAACTAACGCCATAAAGATATGCCTATTAAAATCATCCCTATTAAGGATATTAAAAATTGTATAGCCAAATTAAAAAAGGGTGATGAGCGTGCTTTTCAAATTATTTATAATGAGTATGGTTCACAATTATTAGGATTTACACGTCGGCATGTTAAATCTACAGAATTGGCAGAAGAAATTGTGCATGATGTATTTGTGAAACTGTGGGAGCATAGAGAGTATATTAAAGATGAATCAACAGTAAAGGCATATATCTTTACAATTTGTAAAAACCATATTTTAAATACTCTCAGAAAGGTGTCTTTAGATTTTTCTAGAAATGTCGATAATAATATCATAGAAGAAACAAACCCCGAAAAGCAAATGATGGCAAAAGAGCTGCATGATCTTATTGCAAATGCTGTTTCTGCACTTCCTAAACAACGGCAAATTGTATTTCAACTTAGCCGAAACGAAGAGAAAAGCTACGAAGAGATATCTCTTGCCCTAGGTATTGGAAAAGGAACGGTACAAGATCACTTAGTGAAAGCAAAACGTTCCATTAAGGAATATTTAATTGCAAATGGAGAACTTACAGTCTGACATTTGAGTTTGTAAATCTCTTAATTAAGAAGATAAATAGCGTGACATTTTTTTGTTAATAATAGCTTGCTTATTAGTCTTGTAAACAAATTTTAAAAAAGGTAATTTATTCTGAATCGGGTAGGGCGAGTAAATCACTGATTATTCTAAAAATATCTGTATTGTCAAGAATACCCATGAAGCGATTTGCTCCTGGACCGAATGCAAACAGTGGAACTGGTTGTCCCGTATGTTCATCTGTAGAATAATTCAGCCGAAGCACACCTGTGGTATCTCCAACTTCAATATTGGTTAAGCCTCCCGTTTCATGGTCGGCCGTTACTATAACCAAGGTTTCGTTATTGCTAAGTGCAAAATTTAGTGCAGCCTGCACAGCCTCATCTAAGTGACGCACATGCCATGTTACAAAATCAGGTCTATTGTCATGACCCCACGAGTCTATCCAATCTTCCTCAACCATGAGGAAAAATCCCTTAGGATTCTTTGTCAGATGATTCATAGCTTTTTTAGTTACATCGCTCAATGTGGGTGCTAATGGATTTATAACAACCTTGCCGCTTTCAATCGATTCATCTTCCATTACCAATGGCGATAGTAATGCCAGAATTTTATCATCAGTGCTTTCGTTTAATTGGTTTTTGTTTTCAAGAATATGGAATCCCAAGCTTTCTGCGAATGCTCTGTTCACAGCTTTACCATCGGAAGTGGTACCCCAGAAATCTTCACTATCTCCAAAAAGAAAATCAAAATTGGTTTGCAACATTTGATAAGAAATATCCCCTTTCATATCCCGTGATGCCACATGGCTAGCAAATGCTCCTGGTGTAGCTCCTGAAAGTTTTCCATAAGTAATTAGTCCAGTAGACATAGCAACCCGCTTACATTTCTCAATCAAGTTTTCAGTAGGGAGGGTGTCTGCGGTAACGCCTAGCATGCCATTTCGGGTTTTCTTTCCCGTGGCCATTGCCGTAGCACCTGCGGCAGAATCTGTGATGTTGTCGTTTAGTGCCGCATGGGTATTTATTAGTGCAGAAAAAGGCATACTTTCCATAAAAAGTTTTCCATCTACACCGTAAAACCGTTGGCGTGTAACCATAATTTGATTGATTCCCATACCATCGCCAATCAGCAAGATAACATTTTTAGGCCGCTGGTCTGCAGCAAAAACTTTCGAATAATCTTGCGGATTGGCTTCACTATCTTCTAAGCCGATATTCATGTCGTAGTATGTTTGCAAAGTAGAATTTGCGGCACTTTCCACTTTTTTTTGATGTTGCCCACAGGCACTCAAAAAGATGACCATCGGAAGAAGATATAATTTCATGGTAAAGGTGTTTTTAAAATGTTCTTAGTTCATTTTTATAAGCTGAATTTGATACCGAATCTGGACCAAAAACCAAAGTTTCTAAGCTCTTTTGGTACATTAGGAGCTCCATAATAGGTTCTGTTTTCAGAATTACTGATATTTACAAATTCAGCATAAATACTCAAGTTTTTGTTTATCATTTGGCTTGCAGAAGCATCAAATTGCCATCTGCTTTCTACGTATTCGTCTGAAAGACTGTTGTATCCAACCCCATCTAAAAAGGCGGAGTTGTAATTGGCTGTGAACCTACATTGAAATCCTCCTTTGGCATATGATAAGGCTAAGTTTACAATATTTTCAGATTGACCTGGTAAAATATCTACTTCCTCTCTTGTGGTAGGTTGGTTATTTTCATCAAAACGGTTGGCACGGTTGTTAAATTCTGTTTTTCCTCGGGTTAATGTATAGTTGGCGTAAACACCTAAACCACTTAAAAATCCTGGTAAGAATTTAAGATTTTGCTGGTAAGCCAATTCAAAGCCATACAGTTGTGCTTGATCTCCATTTACCGATTGGTAAACTGTAATATCATCAACTCCCAGAAAGGTTTGATTATTAGTTTGAATATAAATGAAGTCATCAAGTTTTTTGTAGAATAACCCTCCAGATAAAATCCCGACACTTCCAAAATAGCGCTCAACCATGAAATCAAGGTTCAAAGCTCCAACAGGCTTAAGGTTGGGGTTGCCTATAAACGCCTCTTGGTCATCAGCATCAAACGCTTTGTCATCGCTCACTAAATCGCCAAAATTAGGACGTGCATACGAATACGTACCTGCCATTCTTAGATTTAAACTTTCATTAGCTGCGTATTTAAAATGCAACATGGGTAGGAAGTAATTATAGTTGTTATTACCTTCTATTGGAAGAATAGCATCTTCAGTAGCGTCCCATATTTGTGTTTTTACGTTCGTTTTAGTAGCCTCAAATCGTAAACCACCTAAAACCATTAATTTAGAGAAATTCATAGTGCCCATCACGTATCCAGCATACACATCTTCAGAAATTTCATAATTGGTGTTTGCTTCTTCTTCTTCAAAATCTTCTGCACCTACATCCTCAAAGTCATTCGGATTGTTTTTTATGTAATCTATGGTGTTTTCCCATTCTGGAGATGCTCCCAATTCATAATCACCACCAAGTAGTTCGTGATTAAAATCCCTGTCACCTCCATTAGTAAAGTTGTGCTCATTTAGTGCAGGAGCATCTCCACCACCAGCGTATTCGTAAAGTTCAAAAAAGTCTTTTTTATAATCTCTGTATGACGATCTTACTTTGGCTCCAAATTTTATGGAACCATTATTCTCTGCTAGCTTCCAAGGCATTTCTAAATTAAATTTACCTGTAATATTTCTAGAGTGGGCTGACGTACCAGAGTATTCATGTTCAATAAAACGATAATTGGAATTATCTTTCCAATCAAATGGTTGCCCATTAAGTGTGGCAGATGTAATTTGTGGTCTGTCAACATTAGAACGGTCTATATTTATTGATAGGTTATCGTCTGAAATTCCAAATACTGGTAAATGTTCATAAGGCGTAACTGCATTACCTAATGATATCGATCCTTCATAATCAATAGTCATATTAGGAAGTATGTGCTTTGCGCCCAAATTGTAACTTTGAACTCCTTGGTTTTCTTGACGATATTTGATTCTTTTAGCAATCTCGTTATCGGCTTCATTAAAATACCACCTTCTCGATTCGTCCAATTCAAAAAGTTGGGTATAAATGGTATTTAAGTAAAACTCAGTATGGGCGTTTGGTTTAAAATCAAAGCGTCCACTAACACCAAGTCTTTTACGTATATAGTAGGCATCTTCTAATTCATACTCTTCAAATACAAGTCCATCAGGATTATCATCATAATCCATCTCTACCATGTCTACATTTCTATTACTTTGATAAAAAGTGGTGTTAAGCAATACTCCAAATTTCCCGGAATCGTCAGGATCGCCACCAAATCTCTTAGCAAATTGAACGGCATATTGCTGGCCTAATTGTTCTGGATTATTTTGCTGAACTTCGGTTCCGATAGAACCCTTTACTTCCAATACTCTTTTGGTGGCGCCTCTAGTTACAAGGTTAATAGACCCTCCAATAGCATCGCCATCCATTTCGGGTGTGATGGATTTTGATACTTCCATATACGCTAACTGATCTGCGGGAATAGCATCCAGAGCTGTTTGTCTTACCTCTCCTTCTGGGCTAGGTATTTGCTCTCCATTTATATTTACATTGGTGAAATAAGCAGGCAATCCCCGCACGCCAACGTAGCGTCCTTCACCGTCACCAGCATTGCGATTGATATTAATACCCGGAACTCGTTGCAAGGCTTCAGCTGTATTTGAATCTGGGAATCTTCCAATTTGATCTGCTGCTACTACATTTTTGATGTTAGAGGCATTCTGTTGTTGATTCAATGCTTTTTGTTGCCCTTCAAGCGCCACATTTATAGTGACATCTCCCAGCTCATACGTAGCACTTATTAATGATACATTGAGAGCCGTTGTTTGACCTTCCACAACAGTAATGGCAACTGTTTTACTTTCATAACCTAAGTAAGTGATTTGCACTTCGTAACTACCTGACTCCATATGAAAAAAGAAGTTTCCAGTCATATCAGATACCGCCCCAATTGTTTTGCCTACAATTTTAATTGAGGCGCCTGGTAAGGCCTCATTGGTCTGTTCGTCCATGACCATACCTATTACCACCCCTGTAGAATTTTGTGACTCTTTTGTGTCTTTAATACCTCTTTTTGATTCGTTATGTTTAACATTTATAGTACTATCCATCTGTTTAAAAGATAGTACTGTCTCTTTAGAAATTTGGTTGAGAACATCAGAAACTTTGCCATTTACAACTTTAATATTTACTTCTGCTTCCATGTTTATCTTTTGAGAATTATAAGAAAAATGGAAACCTGTTTTATTATTTATTATATTGAATATTTTTGTGATGGAAGCTACTTCAACTAGCGTAATATCAACATCATTAATACTCTTAAACTGTAATGGACTGGCAAAGGCCGCGTTTCCCAAAAAAAACGGCATGAATAATATTATTAGGATATGTTTAGGTATCCATTTGTAGTAAGGAGATGACTTTGTTTTCATTTTAGTTTTTTTATTAAATAATTAGGGTTGTTTTTATGTGCACTACAGCGCCGTAGTAAAATTATTTTTTAGAAAAAGCTTGTAATTTAATCGCAGGCAGCATTGTCTATATAAACTACCTTATCTATAATTGTATATTTTAAATTCATAGAATAACTTAATGAGCCAAGTACTCCATTAACATCTTGATTTTCAAACTGTGCCGTAATGCGACAATCATCAGTCACTTTATTATTTAGTTTAATCTCAATGCCATACCAATGGGCTATTTTATGAGCAGCTTCATCCAGTCTTTCATTATCAAAAGTTAAAATGTCATGTCGCCAAGCTGTTAAATTTTTTGAATTAAAAGTGCCTAATTCAGCTTTATCTAACGACTTATTATAAACTAGTTGTTGGTTGGGGGTTAATGTTTTGCCTTGCACTTCAGTTGAAGAGTTCCCTGTTTCAATATATACTTTCCCTGTTACCAGAGACACTGTGGCATGATCATTTTCTGGATAATTATTCACATTGAAAGAGGTTCCTAAAACCTCTGTTTTTAGTGTGCCTGATTGAATGATAAAAGCCTTGTTTTTATTGTGTGAGACTTCAAAAAAGGCTTCTCCTTCTAAAAACACTTCTCTTGTGTTTCCTTTAAATTTGCTAGGAAATCGTAAGGTGCTCGATGCATTAAGCCATACTTTACTGCCATCTGAAAGTTCAATGTTTTTTAATCGCTCTCCCGGGGCTGTAGAAATTTCAGTGTAAGTAATTGGAGAAAGGAACTCGTTTATGTTGGGTAATAACCAATAGGAGCTATAAGCGGTTGATATTAAAATAGCAATGGTGGCAGCTACTTTGGCAAATTTTAAATGATTGGTTTTTAATTTTTTTATTTTATGCTCTTGCTTTATAGAGGTAGTAATTCGTTTATATATAAGTTCATTAGGTTTTTCGGCTGGGGTTTCAAAAACCGAGTTTATATCTTCATTATCAAGGATGTCTTTATATATGGTCTGGCCTTCATCAGTAGATAATAATTCCATTACATACTCAAACTCTGCTGTACTGCATGTGTTTTCGATGTATTTGATGAATAATTGGTTTAGTTCGTTTTCTTTATACACTATTTGTCTCTTTTGTAATTTGGAATGCTACAATACATCCCCTTATATTTACTAATACACATTATTTGGAGTATATGTATGCTCGTCTAAATAAAAAACACAAAAATATGGTTTCAATGTATCATCGCTTTACCCGTTGTTCAGCCAAATTCCCCCCCTCCCCATCGAAAAAAATGCACCCGAACTGTTGGAATACTACATTAGTCAAGACATTAGATTGCGAGATTTAGAGTTAGATAAATTAACTTTGAACCATGAAGAAACTTTTATTAACAGTACAAAATTTTAAGAGATTCAGAGTTTTTTTTATCTTTATGTAAGGAATTATATAGCGTTTTTTATGTAATATAGCACTTATGTTAGTATTGTTGGAGACGCTGCTCCATACTCCTTAATTTTAGAAAATATCTGAGGCTTTAAAAAAACATATATTTGGGTTGGAATTTGAATCTAATATATAAACGAAATCTTAGCCTACAATTAATTTAAAAATTCAGAATTATTGTGGATTTTTGTTTTAAAGTTACGTATAATGAAAATAAATATTTACTAAACAATAATAAATATGAGTATTTTAAAGCCATCATTGAGTTTAATTTTTATTGCTTTTTCATTTTTGTTTTTTGAGTGCGGACCAGAAAAAAAGAAACAAAAAATAGAAAAGCCAAACATTATTATTATTTATACAGATGATCAAGGCTATGGCGATGTTAGTGCCCTGAATCCTGAAGCTAAATTTCAAACACCTAACATCGATAGAATAGCAAATGAAGGGGCTGTATTTACTGATGGGCACAGCAGTGATGCGGTTTGCTCACCTTCAAGATACTCATTATTAACAGGTAGGTATAGTTGGAGGACATCTTTAAAAAAAGGAGTTCTTGGGGCGGATGGTCCTTGCTTAATTGAAGAAGGGAGAATGACAATAGCTTCCATGCTTCAAGATGCAGGCTACAATACAGCTATGGTAGGGAAATGGCACTTAAATATGCAATTTGAAGGACGTTTAGGTGAAAATAGGGATTGGTCAAAACCGTTTACAGAAGGTCCTACTTCAAGAGGCTTTGATTATTTTTTCGGAATACCAGCATCTATGAACTTTGGTGTTTTAACATATTTAGAAAATGATAGCGTCTTAGAACCGCCAACATTATGGACTAAAAAGAAAAGCAATGATAATCCGAGATCTTATGGAAATAATGCAACGCCAGCGGATTATAGAATGACACCACCTTATGAAATAGAATATAAAAAAGGATGGTTAGAGGTTGCGCCTTCTTTTAATGATGAATTAGTTCTTAAAACATTTGCAGAAAAAGCAGTAGCATATATCAATAAATCTGCACAAGATGCTAAAAACGGGAAACCATTTTTTTTGTATATGCCTTTAACGAGCCCACATTTACCACATTGTACGCATCCAGATTTTCAAGGAAAAACAGACTGTGGTAATTATGGTGATTTTATGGTGGAAACAGATTATAGGGTAGGTCAAGTATTGGACGCTTTAAAAGCAAATGGTATAGAAGAGAATACATTGGTTATATTTTCTGCTGATAATGGAGCAGAAACAAATTATGTGTATCAACGTGAAACTTTTAACCACTATAGTAGTTTACATTTTAAAGGAGGAAAGCGTGACATATACGAAGGAGGCCATAGAGTGCCTTATTTAATGCGTTGGCCTAAGACTATAAATGCTGGGCAAAGAATAGATTTACCTGTTAGCCAAACAGATTATTTGGCTACCATTGCAGATATTGTTGGACAGAAAATTCCAGAAAATGCAGCCGAAGATAGCTATAGTTTATATCCAATTCTAAAAGGAGAAAATTATGATAGTACAATAAGAGGAGAAATTATCCATCACTCGGCTTCTGGTTATTTTGCTATTAGAGCAGGTAAATGGAAACTTAATATGTTACGGGGTTCTGGAGGGTCATTAAAGCCTACATTGATTCAGCCAAAAGAAGGTGAAGCTTTGTATGAACTTTATAATATAGATGATGACCCAAGCGAAACAACCAATTTATATTTTGAGCATCCAGAAATTGTAGAGAAATTAACCCAAAGAATTACGGAAATTATAAAAAATGGCAGAACAACACCTGGTGCTCCTCAAGATTATGTGAAAGGTGATTGGGAGCAACTTACATGGATGCAACCATAAACGTTTTAAGTAATACTTATAGGTTTGCTGAAGAAACACGATTAATTCTGAAACCTTATTTCGTTTCTCAAGTTTATAAGATGATTATTTTGTTTGATGTTATAAACTGATTTAACAAAATCTTTTACATAGTGTGAAGTTTATGTGTTTTTTGCAAATTGAAACTATAATCTATTTTCCAATATCATAATTAAACGATTTACTGAGAATAAATTTCTAAACTATTTGATTGGGATTCCTAAATACTATAAGTGTATTTTTTATGTTAAAAAAAGCCTATCCATTTGTTAGATATATCTTTTTATCTAAAATGAATAGGGCTTTTTAAGACTTAATTTATGTTATCTATATTGTGCATATATCACTTTAGTTTGTAGATATTCTTCCATACCGTGTTTGCCATCTGCACCTCCTACTCCAGATTTTTTCCATCCTGCATGAAAACCTTGAATAGCTTCAAAATGTTCCCTATTAACATAAGTTTCACCAAATTCTAATTCTTCACATGCATGCATAATTTTATTGAAGTTTTCAGAGTATATAGAAGATGTTAATCCAAATTCACAATCGTTTGCTAAGGCAATAGCTTCGTCTAAAGTGCCAAATTTCATTACAGGTAATACAGGACCAAAAACTTCTTCCTGAACAATTTGCATATTTTGTTTTACATTGGTTAAAAGTGTTGGTTGATAAAAATATCCACGATCAAATTGACTTGATCTTTGGCCGCCAATAACTACTTCAGCACCTTCTTTTTTAGCATATTCAACCATTTCGGTTACTTTATCCACTTGATCTTTAGAAACCATACTACTCATATCTGGATTATTAGTAGAAAATGCATCTTCAACTTTTACCTCAGACATTTTTTTAGTGATTTTTTCCATGAATTGATCATAAATTGAATCTTCAACATATACGCGTTCAGCACAATTACAAACTTGTCCGCTAAAAATAACTCTTGAAGATACCACTGCTTCAACTGCTAAATCTAAATTAGCATCTGCGCAAACAATTGCTGGAGCCTTACCTCCTAACTCTAAAGAAACCTTTGTTATATTTTGAGAAGCAGCTTCCATTACTAATTGTCCTGCACCAACACTACCTGTCAAACTAATAATACCTGTAATTGGGCTTTTAGAAAGTGCATTTCCAACAATACTGCCTTTTCCGCATACAAAATTTAATACGCCGGCAGGAACACCTATTTTTTCTATTAATTCAGCAAATGCCATCACCGTATTAGGCGCAACAGAACTTGGATTGATAATGCATGTGTTTCCCGTTATTAATGATGGTGCAATTTTACGAGCCATTACAAAAAACGGGAAGTTCCAAGGTAGAATACCAACGGCAACACCTATAGGAGCTTTATGTAAATAAATATGTTCTTTTTTACGGTCACTTTGAATAATCTCACCTTCAATGCGTCTAGCCCAACCTGCGTTATAGTCAAAATAATCAGCTGTAACATCAATTTCAACCTGTGCTAATCCCATGACTTTCGCTTGTTCTGAAGCTAAAGTTTCAGCTAAAAAGACTCTGTTTTCACGAATAACATCAGCCATTTTATGTAAATAACCAGCTCTTTCTATTGCTGTTAATGATTTCCAAGCATGTTGAGAAGCTTGTGCGGCATCTAACGCTAATTCTGCATCTTTTACACTCCCAACAGGCATTAAAGATAATACTTCTTCAGTGCAAGGGTTTAAGATTTCAATTACGTCTGTTGAAGTAGATTTTATAAACTTTCCATTTATAAATTGGTTGAATTCTTTCATGTTATTTTTCGTTTAGTTTTAAATTTGAATAAAAATGATTAATGTTGGTTTTTTATAAATAAACAAATGCAAATATGATTATTGTATAGTCGTGCCTTACAAACTTAAGTTATAATTTATATGAAGTGTTTATCCATAATAATCAATAAAATGTATAATTTAAACATTGTTGAAAATAGTGGATACTAATTTTTTAAGTTTTAGCTAACTAAAGAACATACATACCAGATAGGAAGTGTACATGATATCCCATTAACTTTGGTTATAATTTTTATTAGTATGAAAAAGTAAGGGTGTGGTATTTTTTATTAAAAATAATACTGGTATGCGAATAAAATTAAGTGTATTTACCAGATTTGTATGAAGCAGGTGTTAGCCCTGTAACAGATTTAAACACTCTAGAAAAATGATAGCGGTCTGAAAACCCTAAACTAAAAGAAACATCTTCAATGGTTTTATTACTGTGTTCAAATAACTCGCAAGCTTTTGCTATTTTTCTATTTTGAATAAAATTATGAAGGGTAATATTCATTTCTTCTTTAAATAATCGAGCAAAGGAATTTGGTGCCATATTTATCAATGATGAGAGGTCTGCATTGCTTAATTTTTTGTTGATATTAACTTCTGCATAACGAATAACCTGTAAAACACGCTCATCCATGTTAATGGTTTTCCATAGTTCAGGGCCAATATTGGTTAGGGCTTCTTTAATAAAAGCTTGTAGCTTTAAATTAAAAGTGAATTTAAAATCAGTGTTTTCTATCTTTAATCGGTAGGTTAAGTAGTCTAATCTTTGTTTTAAATAATCGGTTAATTTAATTTTTAAAATACCAGGATAAACATTGTCAAATGGTACCCCTAAATTGAAATGTATAAAAAAATGAATAAGAGCTTTTTCTTCAAAATCATTTTCATTAAAAAGGTTGGTAAGATGTTTACCAGAAACATGGATCCCTTCATTATAAACATGGTTTTTTGTGTAACGGGAAGAAAAAGAAGTAAATGGCGGTATGATAAAAATGTGATTGGCATCCATTTCAAAAATGGTGTCTTGATGAATTAATTGTCCGCCGTCATTTTTATTCCAATACAACCTCCAAAAAGGAAAAACCATATCGTGGCAATCCCATAAATTTATTAACCAATACCTACAACATAGCAATTTTAATTTTAGATCTATAAAGTGCTGTTTGTTGGAAGAAGGGTCTCCTAATTCAATGTTTTTTACAAACTTCATTTAAGGTTATGTTTGAATTAGATACAAAAATACGGATTTTGAATATTTTATAAAGCTCATGTTGAAAGTATTTTTGCTATATAAATTTTATTTAAATACTATGAAAACCTTAAAACTTCCAATTGAAGTAGAAGCTGAATTAAAAAAAGTGTCAAAAGTAGCAGGCTACTTATGGCAAAGAGAATGGGCTGAAAGAAATGCTGGAAATATTTCTATGAATCTAACATCTTTTTTTTCAAAGGAGGATGTGGAAGGTATTGGAGAAGAAGTGCCTTTTGATTTCCCTAAAGAATCTGCTGGGTTTGTTTTGTACATTACTGGTACAGGTTGTTATTTAAGAGATTTGGTAGATAAATTAGAGGAGGTATCATGTATATTATATATAAATGAAACCGCAACAGCATTCTCAATTATTTGGGGAGGAAAACGTGAAAATTTTGGACCAACTTGTGAGTTAATTTCTCATGCTAGTATTCATTTATTCAACTCAAAGTATCACCCAGAAAATTTAGCGGTTGTTCATACACATCCTTTGGAACTGATTTGTATGAGTCATCATGAATTATTTAATGATGAAGAAGAATTAAACAGACAGATATGGATGATGTGTCCAGAGGTAAAAGTATTTGTGCCTAAGGGTATTCACTGTACGCCTTATGCCTTATCAAGTACCGTGAATTTAGCCAAAGTAACTATAGAGGCTTTTAAAACAAGAAATGTATCGCTATGGGAAAAACATGGAGCAACAGCCACTGCGCCAGATGTTATGAAAGCATGGGATTTTTTAGATGTAGCCAATAAAGGAGCAAAGTTACTGATGATGTGTTGGGCAGCAGGATTTAAGCCAGCTGGGCTCTCTAATGCTCAATTGAAGGAATTAGAACAATTTACTTAAAGATTAATATCAAACGTAATTAAACAAAACATCTAAATATAATGAATAGATTAATAGGTAGATTACCAAAAGTAGGCATACGTCCCGTAATAGATGGGCGTGAATTAGGGGTTAGAGAATCCTTAGAGGTTCAATGTATGGATATGGCCAAAGCGGCTGCAAAATTAATACAAGACACATTACGTTTTCCAAGTGGTGAACAAGTAGAATGTGTTATTGCAGATACCACTATTGGCGGGGTAGCAGATGCGGCAGCTTGTGCTGATAAATTTAAGAGAGAAGGTGTGGAGGTGTCTTTAACAGTAACGCCTTGTTGGTGTTACGGAACTGAAGTTATGGATACAGACCCTTTAATACCTAAAGCGGTTTGGGGGTTTAATGGAACAGAAAGACCTGGCGCTGTGTATTTAGCAGCAGCCTTAGCTGGTTATTCTCAAAAGGGATTACCAGCGTTTGGTATTTATGGTAAAGAAGTTCAAGATGGTGGTGATAAAACCATTCCTCAAGATGTGTCAGAAAAGATTTTACGTTTTACGAAAGGAGCCCTTGCTGTAGCGCAAATGAAAGGTAAATCATATTTATCAATTGGGTATAGTTCTATGGGTATTGCAGGCTCGATGGTAGATGTTAATTTTTTACAAGATTATTTAGGAGTAAGAGCAGAGTTTGTTGAGTCTGTAGAGCTTTTAAGACGTATGGATAATAATATTTTTGATCAAGAAGAGTATGAAAAAGCCTTAGCTTGGACCAAAGCAAATTGTGAAGAAGGGGAGGATAGAAATAGTCCTGAAAGTCAGAAATCTCGTGAGCAAAAAGATGCCGAATGGGAAAAGGTTGTTAAAATGACTTTAATCTGTAAAGATTTAATGAATGGAAACCCAAAATTAAAAGATATGGGCTTTGGTGAAGAGTCTAAGGGTAGAAATGCTATTATGGGAGGTTTTCAAGGGCAACGACAATGGACAGATTACCAGCCTAATGCTGATTTTACAGAATCTATTTTAAATTCCTCTTTCGATTGGAATGGGATTCGTCAGGCTTATGTGTTTGCAACAGAAAATGACTGCTTAAATGCCATTTCTATGCTCTTTGGTCATTTATTAACAAATAAAGCGCAGTTATTTTCAGATGTACGTACGTATTGGAGTCCAGAGTCTGTGGAGCGTGTTACAGGTAAAAAATTAACGGGGCTTGCAGAACATGGCATCATTCACTTAATAAATTCTGGTTCTACTACCTTAGATGCTACAGCACAGCAATTAGATGCAGAAGGAAACCCTACCATGAAGGCTTTTTGGGATATTACGGAAGATGATGTTCAAAGATGTTTAGATAATACCAAATGGCCTCCAGCAACAGTGGAATACTTTAGAGGCGGAGGATTCTCTTCTAATTTCTTAACTAAAGGCCAAATGCCATTAACTATGTGTAGAGTTAATTTAGTTAAAGGTATTGGACCTGTTTTACAAATTGTTGAAGGGTGGAGTGTAGAGCTACCCGAAGATATTCATACCGTCTTAAATGAAAGAACAGATCCTACTTGGCCCACAACTTGGTTTGTGCCAAGAACTACAGGAAAAGGTTTCTTTAAAGATGTGTACACAGTAATGGCTAAATGGGGAGCTAATCATGGAGCTATTTCTCATGGACATATTGGAGCCGATTTAATATCGTTAGCAGCTATGCTACGTATTCCTGTAAACATGCATAATGTGGATGAAAATGATGTGTTCAGACCAAGTGCATGGTCGGCTTTTGGTGAAAACCTTGAAGGCGCAGATTATAGAGCTTGTAAAAACTACGGACCAATATATGGTTTCAAAAGTTAATATTAACACCCCAGTGGTTATAGGTTGAAATTAGTAGGCGTGTTTTTGAATTAGTTTTATTTTTTCGATGTATAAAAATGACAAGGCTTATCCTTTTTATGGTTACTAAATCACTAAAAGGAGGCTTTGTTGTTCTTTTCTCTTGTAAGTGAAACTCCAAAATTGAATTTTGACACCAAGAATGTGGTTACATAAATATTCTATAAGTCTGCTGAAAAATACGGAGGCTGTAATAATAAAAAAGTAATAAATGCCATGAAAAATGTTATAGCAATTATTGATATTGGAAAAACTAATAAAAAAATTTTTTTATTTGATGAGACTTTTCAAGTCGTTTCTCAAAATACCGTTCAATTTAAAGAAATTAAAGATGATGATGGTTTTAGTTGCGATGATATCGAATCGATAGAGAATTGGATTCAGGATGAAATAAAAGCAATTCAAGACAGAGGTGTTTATAAAATAAAAGCTATAAATTTTACCACGCATGGTGCTTCATTGGTCTATCTAGACAAAGCAGGTAAACGTATTTCTCCTTTATATAATTATTTAAAACCACTTGATGTTAATGATTATAATCATCTTTATGAATCTTATGGAGGGGTAGAGGAGTTTTCTAGAAAAACAGCGTCTCCAGCTTATGGGATGTTAAATACAGGTATTCAAATGTTATGGCTTAAAAATCATAAACCAGAAGTTTGGAAGCAAGTTGATACTATTTTGCATTATCCACAATATTTAAGTTATTTGTTTACCAAAAAAATAACGGCAGATTTTACTTCAGTAGGGGCACATACTGCTACTTGGGATTTTGATACCATGCAATATCATGACTGGTTAAAAGATGAAAATATCAGTCTGCCAGAACCTTGTAAAGGCAATAAAGCCGTTATAGCAAACATACATGGAGAGCATATAGCTGTTGGTACAGGCTTGCACGATAGTTCTTCTTCTATTATACCAATTTTGGAAAAAGAAAAGAATAAAGATTTTGTACTGCTATCTACAGGAACTTGGATTATTGCTATGAACCCATTTAGTAAAGAAGCTTTAACACAACATCAATTGCAAAGCAACTGTTTGTGTTTTATGACTCCTGAAAAGCAACAAGTAAAGTCTTCTATGCAATTTTTAGGCCGTATTCATGAAGTGTATATAAAAGCTTTAAGTGAATATTTTAAAGTTGATATAAATACACATTTAGACATGGTTTTAAATCCTACACTTTGTGGTGAATTAATAGATCATGATGCTCGTGTTTTTTTAGCAAAAGGTATAGATACAGATTTTGAAGCGCATAGCGATTTACTTCAAAAATTTATTTCTTACGAAACGGCTTATTATCAATTAGTTTATGAGATAAGTAAGAAAGTGATTTCAGGAATTCATTTAATTTTAGATGAAAATTCAAATATATCTAAGGTTTATATTTCTGGTGGATTTAATAAAAATGAAATTTTCATTAAATTTTTAACTCTTTTAAATCCAGATATTAATATTAAAATTTCAGATTGTAAAAATGAAAGTGCTTTAGGGGCAGCTTTACTAATGAGAGATTATTTATAAGTAACAAACCAATATAATTTAATTGATAAAGGTTGTTTATCAAATTGTATTGAGGAGCTTTAGTGTCCAATTTCTATAAAAACTTTAAATAAGACATGTGTTTTTAGCTACATAGTACTGTTGTTAAAGGCATTTGCAATTATATAGTAAAATACTATCACTTCATTTTACTAAGTCTGCAGAGTCCGTTTAAGTGGATAGGTAGACAATTCATTACCATTAATTAGGTTAGCAACTGGTTTTCCTGAAAAGGCATAGCGAAAATAATCTCATGCTTTTCGGTAATGTTGTTTTCTTAATTAAGTATATCCATACTTTTCCATACTAAAAATTCGACGAAATCAATTAGCTTTTGGAACTTCTACATTGCAGAAATATAACGTTTATTGCGTTCTCATTGATACCAAAGAAACCTTTATATGTAAAACTTGCTGAAGGACTTATCATGCCATTTTAAAGTATATGTGGTGGTCTTCTTATTTAGTATCTCATATTTATTTTTTTATTTTTAGTTGTAATTGTTTGATTGTTAGTAGTTATAGCTTCAATATTTCTAAAATGTATTTTTTTACTAAAAACATACAAAAAAAATAGCCTGTATGTTTTTTTATGTTAAAAAAATTTGCATAACAAATATTTATACATATATTTGGAGAACCAATCTGGTAAACCAATTTGGTTTTCCAATAAACTATAAACTTAACCTACTAACTATAAACGAAAATTATTACTAATTATTTAAACTTTAAAACTATTAATTATGAAAACAAAACTATTTTTACTTTCTTTTTTATTTTTAGTATTTAGCGAAATTAAAGCACAGGTTACGCTTCCTTATTATGAGCCATTTGATTATCCAGAGGGTAGTCTTCTTGTTTCTAATGAAGGCAATTTAGGGCCTTGGTTGAGTACGTATACAGGTAATACAAATGGAGATCCATTGATTGTTACATCGCCAACTTGGTTTTTATTGCCTAATCAGTTAGC
Source organism: Pseudalgibacter alginicilyticus (assembly GCF_001310225.1). Taxonomy (GTDB): domain Bacteria; phylum Bacteroidota; class Bacteroidia; order Flavobacteriales; family Flavobacteriaceae; genus Pseudalgibacter; species Pseudalgibacter alginicilyticus. Next base: position 3,604,269 of record NZ_CP012898.1, read on the forward strand.
ATTTACACAAGTAGGGGAGGCAGTTGGTTTCCAGGGTGGTTCGGATGATCCTGTAATAACATTTGCACCTCAAGGCGATGAAGGTTTTATATATTCTTCATTTATTTTTAAAGTTACAGACCAATCAGATGTAACAGATACAGCAGGAGGGTTTATATATTCTTTTGGTAAAGTCAATAGTGAAAATAATGGTTATAATTACTGTTCAGCAGTCTATCTTAGAAAAACAAGTGAAACCACCTTTAATATTGGTGTTTCTGAAACTAATAGTGCAAGTAAAGCAGCTTGGTCAGCAACTGAATTTACATTAGATCAAGAAGTTTTTATTATAATTGCTTACGATATAGCTGGTCAATTATCTAAAATGTGGATTAATCCAGATATATCTGGATTAGAACCAGCAGTAACTCTTGACACTACAGCAGATACTGACACTGGAAGTAGAGACGATATTGTTGTTGTTAGAATTAGTTTAGAAGGTAATTCAAGAACTCCTTCTACAATTTTAGACGAAATTAGAATTGGTAATACATGGCAATCTGTTACAGATCAACCTGAACTAAGTGTTTCTAAAAATGAATTAGAAAGCAACATTAATATTTTTCCAAACCCAGCAAACGATTATATTACAATCAATACTAAAAATGATTTTAAAGTATCTTCTATAGAAATGTTTAGTTTGTTAGGTCAGAAAGTACTAACGCAAACGGAGTTGAAAAATAATCAACTTAATGTTTCTAACTTAACACGAGGTGTTTACTTATTAAAAGTAAGTGCAGATGGTGGAAGCTTCACTAAAAAGATTGTTATTGAATAATAATTTTTATTAAATACATATTAAAGCCTTTTAATTATTAAAAGGCTTTTTTTTTCAAAGAAACTAAACTAAATTAAAACCATGCAAAAAATCCTGTTTTTTTTAATTGTATTTGTTCTGTTTACAGCCTGTAATAAACCAAGTACAATAAACCAAATTAAAGTAACAACCACACAAGAGCTGCAAGAAGCTATTAAAAATGCCAAAGCAGGCGATAATATTGTTATGGCAAATGGCGTGTGGAGAGATGTTGAAATTAAATTCATTGGAGAGGGTGTAGAAAAAGCACCAATAACTTTAAGTGCAGAAACTCCAGGTAAGGTTTTTATTGAAGGTGTTTCTAATTTAGAATTAGCTGGAAATTATTTGGTAGTTGATGGTTTGTTTTTTAGAAATGGGTATACACCAACCGAAGATGTTGTGTCTTTTAGAACAAGTCAAGAAAAAGTGGCTAACTATTCTAAAGTAACTAACTGTGTCATTTTAGATTATAATCAGCAACAACGAGATAAAGATGATCATTGGGTTCAATTGTATGGGAAATATAATGAATTTAGTAACTGTTACCTTGCAGGAAAAACAAATGGAGGCCCCACACTAAGAGTTGATATTAAGGGAAATCAAAGTATTAGAAATTATCATAAAATTATTAATAATCATTTTGGGCCCAGACCTAGAAAAGGTGGAGCGCGGGGAGAAACCATTCAATTGGGAGATAGTTATACCTCCATGTCTCCAAGTAATACGATTATTGCAAACAATTTATTTGAAGCATGTAATGGAGAGGTTGAAATTATTTCGAGCAAAACAAATTTTAATGAAATTAGAAATAACGTTTTTTATAAAAGTGAAGGTTCTGTGGTAACACGTCATGGTAATTATGCTGTTATTGATGGTAATTACTTTATTGGAGATGGAGTCAATAAAAATTATGGAGGAATAAGACTTGTAAATACAGGGCATTGGGTTATAAATAACTATTTCTATAATATTATTGGTGAAAACTTTAGAAGTGCTTTAGCTGTTATGAATGGTATACCAAAGTCGCCATTAAATAGATACAACCAAGTTACCGATGTTGTGGTTGCTTACAATACCTATGTAGATTGTAAATCGCCTTGGCAATTTGGAGTGGGAACCAATATTGATCAATCAGAAGTGCTTCCAGAATCAGAAATACGTTCTGCCAGAGTGCTTAGAACCGAAGTGGCTAACAATATTATTTATAATAAAATAGGAGATGAAAATGTAATTATTGAACACGACAAGGCTGATGGTGTTACATTTAAAAATAATCTAATTAACAATCAAGGTGTAGATTTTGGTGATACTGATAGGATTCAGGCATCTGAATTTGAATTAACAAAAGTTAGTGAGTATATTTATTTACCTAAATTAACAACCGAATTTGATGTTTATCAAGGTTTTGGTTTTGAAGCAATATCAAAAGATTTATTCGGGAATTCTAGAGAAGATAACAATTCAATTGGTGCAACTGTTCAAGGTGAGTATAAAGCCCCCAATATTTTAGATAAAACAAAGTATGGCGCAGATTGGTATTCCAATGTTATAGAACCAAAAGAGGCTAATATTATAGAGGTAACTAATACGGTTGGAGAATTAGAAACGAAAATAGCTGCTGCTGAATCTGGAGATGTTATTTCTTTAAGTCCTGGAATCTATAATGTGTCAAAATCTATAGTAATTAATAAGCCACTTACTATTCAATCTAAGGAAAACGAAAAAGTTGAAATTGTTTTTGATGGTGAAGACAACACTCCTTTATTTGAACTAAATCCATATGGAGTTTTAGAGCTTCAAAGTGTTTTACTTAGAGGAAACGGAAAGCAACAAGCTTTTTCCAGTTTAAAGGAAAATATGTCAAATCACTTTGGATTAACTGTTTCTGGATGTGAGATTAATAATTTTAATTATGTACTAAAGGCCTATAAACAAACATTTGCCGAAGAAATTACTTTTAAAAATACGTCTATTTTTAATTGTGAAAATGGTATTGAATTATCGGAAGAAACAAATGATAAAGGGGATTATAATGTAGAGTTTTTAACCATTGATAACTGTCGTTTTACAAATGTAAATAAAAATGTGATAGATTATTACCGTGGTGGATATGATGAATCTACTATTGGAGGTAATTTATTGGTAACCAACAGTACTTTTACTAATTGTGGAGCAAAAGAAGAAAATAAAATTTTAATTAATCACAGAGGTATTGTATATGTAAATATCAATAATAATACCTTTAAAAACAACAAGGTAGACTTTGTTTCTATTCTTTGGGGAGCAAAAGAAAATTATGCATCGGATAATGAAATTAGTAATTCAGGCACCATAAAAACCGAGGAAAATTTAAAAATGAAACTGATGTATTAGTGTTTTGTTTTAAATGTAAAAAAAGCAGCAGCATTAAAATTAATCGTTTACAACAACCTTCAAAAAAGTATATCATGCCTTTATTTATAAGAAGTTTAAAGTGTTCAAAAATAATTTTAATGCTGTTTGCTTTTATGATAACTACGTCATTTTTTGCACAAAATATTCCTGCAAAAAATGTTATTGAAAACCAAAAACTTTCAGCTTATTTAACCGATGCTGTTAAAGATGATTTAGGAGGAGATAGTAAAATTACAGAAGCGATTCTGGCTGCATATCTTCGCGCAAAATTTTCCGAACGTTATTTTTATAATTGGCAGGATTTTGAGACACGATTTTCTACTTATAAATTAGAATATCCCCATGTTATAAAAAATCATGAGGAACGAGCTTTGCAGCATATGTCTTTATTTCAAGATTCTACACAGTGGGTACTACCGTTCAATTATAAAAATGGCAAGCCTGTTAATGCGTATGCTTTAAGGCATTTGGCACGTCAGCATAAAATGGTAGATATTGCTTTTTATTATCATTATCAAAATCAGGACATAAAATATTTGAACTATTTTAAAAACCAATTACAATCACTTAATGTGGCATTTCATTTGGGCGCTTATGAAAAAATTGAAGATGGGAATGGTGTTTATGAAGCTTTTCGCTCTGGCTACCGCATTTTAAATTGGTTACATATTCATAATATGTTTTTGGGTCAAGAAAATTATTCTGATGCAGATCAACTAACTACTATCGCAACATTGCTTCAGCATGGGGCGCATTTGTATGAACATAATGCTGAGTTTAAACCAGGCAATCATCAAACAAGAGGATTATCTGCCTTAGCGATGCTTTCTATTTTGCTAAGAGATTTTAAAGGAACCAATAAGTGGTATGAGCGCTCTATGGAGCTTTTGGAGCAACATTTATCTAAAGAAATTAATGAAGATGGTTTTCAATTTGAACGTACAATTCATTACCATATGAGTGATATTGGGAATTATTATTATGTATATCAGTTAGCCAAAATAAGTAAGTTAGATGTTAAACTTTTTTGGAAAGAAAAGTTAAAATCGCTTTTTGTAAGCTTAACAAAATTAGCATATCCAGATAAGTATGCTCCTGTGCTTTCCGATGATACAGATGAGCCTTGGGCAGAAAAAAATGATATTTCAGGGGCCTTAACTTTAGGGTATTTATTATTTGATTCGCCTAAAATGGGATATTTTGCTAATAAAAACGTGTCATCAAATATGTTTTGGTATGTTACTGATGATCAGCTGAATATATTGAATAATATTGAATCGCAATTTCCAACCATGAAATCTGTTGAATTTCCAACTACGGGTTATTATATTATGCGAGAAGGTTGGAAGCCTGATGATAAAATGATGATTATTTCTTCGGGATTGGATACCGAAAAACCAGACCATCAACATGGTGACATGTTAGGAGTACAAGCTGTAGCAAATGGTAAAGTGATACTTCCAAATTATCAAGTAAGATATTCCCTTGAAGATTTAGAATTATTTAAAAACTCTATGACAAAAAATGTTGCATTGGTTGATAATGAATTACAGGGTAAACAATATACGTCTAATCAAGGTGGGAGTGGTTTTGGCAAATTTCTTCAATTGCCAAAACCAAAAACTATAGTTTGGAAAACTAATAAAAATTTAGATGTTTTTATTGGTAGTCATGATGGTTTTAAAAATATAGGTGTTGATTATAGTAGGCAGGTTATTTATTTGAGAGATGATTTCTGGATTGTAAAAGATAATTTTTCATCAGATGAATATCATGATTATAAACAAGTTTGGCAAGGTCATTACAGTTTGGAGGAAGGAGCTAACTTAATTCGCTCCACGTTTGATAATGCCTCCGGTTTAGATATTTTTCAAATTTGTGAAACAGATTCCGTATTTAGTTCAGGACAGCGTGGTAAACAATGGTCGGTAATTACTAAAAGAAGAAAAAAAGCATTTAATTTTATTACTGTTTTATATCCATATAAAGGATATTCTAATAGAATAGATGAAACAAGTAATGAACCAAAAATAAAAGGCTGGGAGATAAACAACTCTAAGCTGAAGTTGTCAGGTAATAACGTTTCTTCATTATCAAAACAAGACGAAAGTTTGTGTTTTTCAGTTAAAAAAATTGAATATAATGAGATTTTAATTGAGTTTTCTGAAGTTTCAGACGTTTATATATTATTTAAGGATGATAGTTTTGTTATTCAATCCTTACATGATAAAAATATTCAAGTTTTATTTAAAAATTCTAAATTTATAAAATCCATACCCCTTAAGCCAGGAGAGATATTAACTTACTGAAACATGAAAATGTGAATTTGCTTTTTAAAAAATATATTCATTATTTTAAAAAATAATCCTAATGATGTTAAATTTTTTAAATTAATACTATAAGTTTTGATTTAGTGCTAATTAACTGTATATTTGGTAAACCAATCTGGTAAACCAATGAATAAAAGTTGTTTTATCAGTTACCAACTAAATTAAATCTAATGAAATTTAAAAATTATAGCTTAATTATAATATTGTTAGTGTGTTTAAATTTTATTTCTTGTAATGAGCAGACTGCAAATACTAATAAAACAGAGCAGGTGGTTGTTGGATCTGAGCACCCAAAGCTTATTCTTACCAAAACAGGTGTAGATAATATACGAAAATTATTGGGAACTATTCCCATTTTTGACGCATCACTTCAAGTAACAAAAGAAGAAGTGGATGCAGAAATAGCACTTGGTATTGACATACCAATACCAAAAGATTTTTCTGGAGGTTATACACATGAAAAACATAAAAGTAATTTTTTAATTTTACAGAAAGCAGGTGTGCTATATCAGATATTGGATGATGAAAAGTATGCTAAATTTGTAAAAGACATGCTTATGCAGTATGAAGCTATTTATAAATCCTTGCCTGTGCATCCTCAGACACGATCTTATGCTAGAGGAAAATTATTTTGGCAGTGTTTAAACGATTCTAATTGGTTGGTTTATGTGAGTCAAGCTTATGATTGTATTTATAATTATTTATCCAAAGAAGAACGGGATTTATTAGAAAATAATTTATTTCGCCCATTTGCAGATTATATTTCCATAGAAAATCCCCAGTTTTATAACCGAGTACACAACCACAGTACTTGGGGAAATTCTGCTGTGGGTATGATTGCTTTGGTGATGGATGATGATGACTTATTACAACGTGCATTATATGGTATTAAAGACGTAGGCTTAGATCCAGAAGCAAAAGATAATGACGGTGGTTTTATAAAAGATAAGGATGGTAGAGCTGGCTTTTTAGCTAATTTAGAAGAACCTTTTTCTCCTGATGGTTATTATACTGAAGGACCGTATTATCAGCGTTATGCAATGTATCCCTTTTTAATTTTTGCTGAAGCTTTGCATAACGTTAAACCTGAATTAAAAATATTTGAGCATAAAAATGGGGTTTTATTAAAAGCTGTGGATGCATTGTTGCAATTATCGGATGCCGATGGTGATTTTTTTCCACTAAACGATGGGCAGAAAGGAATGTCTTATTTTACAAGTGCTATGGTGTCCACAGTAAATATTGGTTATTATTTTGGTTCTCAAAACCCTGGGCTTCTTAGTATTGCTAAAAAACAAGGACAAGTTATGTTAGATGATTCGGGCTTAGCAGTAGCTATTGGTATAAAAGAAGGAAAAGCAAAACCCTTTGAAAAAAAATCAGTAAACTTAACCGATGGCCCAGATGGAAAACAAGGAGGAGTTGGTGTGTTAAGACACCAAGGCCTGGAGGTTGTTTTTAAATACGCCGCACAAGGTTTGAGTCATGGGCATTATGATAAATTATCATTTTCACTTTATGAAAATGGTGATGAAGTTATTCAAGATTATGGTTTAGCTCGTTTTGTTAATATAGAACAAAAAGGGGGGGGGAATTATTTGAAAGAAAACACAACTTGGGCAAAACAAACCATAGCACATAATACTCTTACGCTAAATGCCACCTCCCATTTTGAGGGTAAATATGAAATAGGAAGTAAGCATCATTCTAATTTGTATTTTTTTAACTTCGATAATCCAAAAATTCAAATAGCAAGTGCAAAAGAAAATAATGCCTATCCAGGTACTGAAATGCATCGTACTATGGCTATTATAAAGGACGATAATTTTGAAAAACCCTTTGTATTGGATATAATGAAAATACAATCCAATACAAATAATCAATATGATATGCCTTATTATTTTTTAGGTCAGGTTATTGAAACTAATTTTAAGTATAATGTAACCAGTACTTTAAATGCATTAGGAATCAAAAATGGCTATCAGCATTTATATGTTGAAGGTGTTGGGCAAGCACCTGAAGAAAACACTAAGTTTTTATGGCTTGATAAAGGTCGTTTTTATTCTCTGACCTCTGTTTCAACACCCTCTGATGAATTATTTTTTACACGTATAGGAGCTAATGATCCAGAGTTTAATTTACGAAGGGAAGCAGCATTGATGACGCGAAGAAAAAACACCAAAAATACTATCTTTGTTTCTGTTATAGAACCTCACGGTAGTTATAGTCCAGTAAGTGAATTGGCGCTAAATTCAAAGAGTAATATAGCTGCATTGAAAATTGTTTTAGATACAGAAGATTATACAGCTCTTACAATTACAGATGTAAAGGATAACACCAAATTATTTGTAATATCTAATACAAATGCTTCAAAAGAAGCAAAACATACATTGAAAATAAACGAAAAGAACTACAGTTGGACAGGTTCTTATTATTATAAATAAATTAATCATAAAAAATTAAAAAAATGAATCGATTTAGTGAAAAGTACATCATTACAAAAGATATGGAATGGGAAGAACTTGGAGGAGGTGTGTCTAGGAAATTCTTAGGTTATGATAATCAAATCATGATGGTAAGAGTAAAATTTGAAAAAGGCGCATTTGGTTCCCCACATCAACATTTTCACACACAAGCAACATTTTGTGCTTCAGGAAAATTTGAATTTGAAATTGATGGTGAAAAGAAAATCGTTGAAGCAGGTGATGGCATTTATATTGAGCCCAATTTATTGCACAGTGCACTTTGTTTAGAGGCAGGTGAACTAATTGATACATTTAGTCCTGTAAGAGAAGATTTTTTGACTGGTGCAGGGGTGTCTTATTTTGGGGATAAGTCATAAGTCTACAACTATTAGCTTCAAATAGAGCTTATAAGTTAAAATTAATGAGATAAAAATAAAAAAGATAGGTGTAAACCTGTCTTTTTTATACCTGTTTACTTCCTGTTTAAGAGGTGCTTTGGAAAGTAAATTTTAAAATGTTTTTTTCTCAATCAATAAACTAAACAACAAATAAACATAATTATGAATACTAAAATTATTAAAACAACATGGCAAACCCTTGTAATAATTGGTGTACTATTATTAATGAATAGCTGCTTTAATACAACTAAAAAGGTTGATACAGAAATATCAGATACCATGACGTATCCAAGTGATGTTATTCCATTTATGGATGAATTTAGTATCCTTTGTGGTGATGGTACAAGTTTTAAAGATTTAGAAAATGTAGAGCACAAAGATTTTTTTTATGTTTCAAATGATGGAAAAACAGATTGGGTAGTTTATAAAACTCCTAATTCGGGTGTTACTTCCAAAACATCAAATAACACAAGAACAGAATTAGGACAAAAAAAACATTGGATACCTGAAACGGGAGGTAAGCTAACAGGTACATTAAAAGTACAACACGTTTCTATTTCTGGAGACGCCAGAGTTGCAGCGTCTTATTCGGTAGTAGTAGGTCAAATTCATAGTGATGAAGGTCATGAAAATGAACCTTTAAAAATATTTTATAAAAAGTTTCCTGGACATAAAAAAGGATCAGTTTTTTGGAATTATGAAATTAATACCGAAGGAGATAATTCAAAACGATGGGATTATTCAACGGCCGTTTGGGGGCATGATATGTCTGTGGTTGGCTCTAGTCCAACAACGTATCCTGAAGAGCCTGAAGATGGGATTGAATTGGGAGAAGAATTTAGTTATGAAATAAACGTATATAAAGGTGTCATGTATCTAACGTTTTCTAGTAAAGAACATGAAACAAAACAATTTACTAAAGACCTGTTGAACTCAGAATTCTCAAAAAAATCAGAAATACCTCAACAAGTATTAACATTATACGCTGCAATTGGTCGTGATGGCGTGGAGCGAGTAAACGGATATGCTGATGAAATCCAATATTTTAAACAAGGTGCCTATAATCAAACCAATGGGAAAAATCCAGAAGAAAATATAGTTTGGAGTACAGGAGCAGAAACTTATAATGGAGATATAGTGAAACAATACGCCAATGGGTGTTATACAGAAGTTTGGTTTAAACACGCAACTGTAGGTGCTGGGACAATGCCAAATGAAAAATGATTTTATAGAAAGGTAATATGATTTCTAATAATGTAATCTTTATAATGGGGGTATCAGGTTGTGGAAAGAGCACCATTGGTCAATTATTAGCACAAAAACTTAATATTCCTTTTTTTGATGGTGATGATTTTCATCCACAATCAAATATTGATAAAATGAGTCATGGCATACCACTTAACGATGAAGATAGGTATGGCTGGTTGTTAACACTTAATAAGCTAGCGAAAAAACAAATACAAAAAAATAACTGCATTATAGTATGTTCTGCTTTAAAGAAATCTTATAGAGATATTTTAAGTGAAGATGTTCAACGGCAAGTTAAATGGGTTTATTTAGTAGGAACTTTTAATCAAATTTTAGAGCGGATAAAAAAACGAGAACATCATTTTATGTCTTCAGATTTATTACAATCACAGTTTGATACTTTAGAGGAGCCAAAGCAGGCTTTAGAAATAAATATAGGTTTAAAACCAGAAGTAATAGTTGAAAAAATAATAAAAGAAATAAAGATGAAATCAGAATTTGGTTTATTTGGTTTAGGAGTGATGGGAAGGAGCTTAAGTAGAAATTTAGCACAGAAAGGTTTTAAAATTTCTATGTATAATAGAGAAGTAAAAGGAACTGAAGAAGGAGTGGCTATTAGATTTAAAGAAGCTCATAAGGAGCTCAAGTCAGCACAACCATTTTCAGAAATAAAAGCGTTTGTAAATTCTTTACAAACACCTAGACGCATCATGCTTATGGTTAATGCTGGTATGATAACTGATATGGTGATTGAAGATTTAATTCCATTTTTATCAGATGGAGATATTTTGATTGATGGGGGAAATTCTAACTATTTAAAAACTAAAGAACGTTATGATTATTTAAAAACTAAGAATATACATTTTATAGGAGCTGGCGTTTCAGGAGGAGAAGAAGGTGCTTTAAAAGGTCCTTCCATCATGCCAGGTGGAAACAAAGAAACTTATAACTTGATAAAGCCTTATTTGGAAAGTATAGCTGCTAAAGATGCTAATGGTTTGCCTTGTTGTACTTATATTGGAGAAGAAGGAAGCGGTCATTTTGTAAAAATGGTTCATAATGGGGTTGAATATGTTGAAATGCAGTTATTGGCAGAAGTGTCTACTATTCTTAAATTAAAGGGTAACAACCCAAATGAAATTGCAGATATATTAGAATCATGGAAATCGAAAGCTGATAGTTATTTATTAGGAATTACTATTGATGTTTTAAGAAAAAAGGATGGTGAAGATTGGTTAGTAAACAAAATAGTTGATAAAGCAGGTAATAAGGGTACAGGTAATTGGACTACTATTGCTACGGCACAATTAGGAGTTCCAAGTACATTAATAGCCACTGCATTATTTGCTCGTTACACCTCATTCTATAAAGAAGAAAGATTACAGTCAAGTGAAAATTTTAATATCAAACCAGCATCATTAAATTTAGAAATCATTGATATTTTAAATGCATATCAGTTTGCAAGAATAATAAATCATTATCAGGGACTTAAGCTAATATCGGAAGCAGGAAGATCGTATAAATGGGAGTTAAATTTAAGTGAAATTGCTAGGATATGGACCAATGGTTGTATTATAAAATCTGATTTTATGGTAGATTTAATTTCGGTGTTAAAAGAAAATGATAATATTTTAAGTCATCAGTTTATAATTGATTTGATACAGTCGTTTAAACCTTCAATAAACAAAGTGGTAGCACAATGTGTTTTAAGTGAATTAGCAATTCCTTGTTTAAGTGAGTCTGTTAATTTTTTAAATGCATATACAACAGCAAATTCTTCAGCAAATATAATACAAGCGCAGCGCGATTATTTTGGGGCACATACTTACCAACGTATTGATGATGATTCGGGGAAGTTTCATCATACCAACTGGAAATAACCAATCCAGATAAAACACATTTACCAATTAAACTAGAATATTATGTTAGAAACTAAGGAGAAGAACACTCTATTAAAAAAAATTATAGCCATTGTTTTGGGGTTTGGTCCAGGCATTTTTGCCATTGGGTATACTATAGGAACGGGCAGTGTAACATCTATGATTGTTGCGGGTAGCAAATTTAATATGCAATTATTATGGGTGCTATTAATAAGTTGTCTTTTCTCCGGAGTTTTAATGTTTGCATACGGAAATTATGCGTTAATTACTGGTGAAACAGCTCTTTATGGGTTTAAAAAACATTTTAAACAAGGGAAAGTTTTAGCCATATTGATCATAGTAGGAATTACGTTTGGTCAATGGAATTCATTAATGGGAATCTTGGGCATATCTTCAAATATTATTTATGAAATTTTAGCAATAAATTTTGAAGGTTTAAGTGCATTTAAATATGAGACTGTGTTAGTAACAGCAATTGTCATAATTGTTGTTTTTTATTTGCTAATGTTAGTAGGTAAATACACTTTTTTTGAAAAGATATTGGTCATCTTTGTAAGTTTAATGGGGGTGTCCTTTATATTGTCATTATGTTTTGTGCAACCTCTTTCTGTAGATGTAGTTAAAGGATTAATACCTACTATACCTGATGTTCCTGGGGGTAAAATGTTAGTAGCAGCATTTGTAGGAACTACTATGGCTTCCGCTACATTTCTATCAAGACCGCTATTTGTAAAAGGAAAGGGGTGGACCATTAAGAATTTAGGACAACAAAAAAAAGATTCCATTACTGCTGCTATTTTAATATTTATAATTAGTGGAGTAATTATGGCTGTAGCTGCTGGAGCGTTATTTTATCAAGGTAAAGAAGTTACTCAGGTGTTAGATATGGCAAATACTTTAGAGCCTGTAGCAGGTAAATGGGCCGTAACTATTTTCTTTTTTGGAGCGTTAAGTGCTGGCTTATCATCTATTTTTCCTTGTTTATTAATAGCTCCATTGTTGATTGCAGATTATCAATCTGGAGATATTGATACAAATTCAAAACAGTTCAGAATTATAACTTTTATTGCCTGTTTAGTGGCTTTAATTGGACCTGTATTTGGAGCCAACCCTATTGAGATTCAAATTTTATCTCAGGTGTTTAACGTGTTTGTGCTACCACTAGTGGTTTTGGGTATTATAATGATTGTGAACAGTAAGAGGATTATGAAAGGTTATAAAACAAGTTTGTTTGTTAACATTGGGTTGTATGCTTCTCTTCTTTTTGCTTTAATTATTTCCTATAATGGAATACTGGCTCTATTCGAATATTTTTAATGAATAAGTTCAAAAAAAGATTTTTTGAATAAAGTAATCATGACCTATATATAAAACAAACTAAAAAATAATAAAATGAATAAAAACATCATCACATCCGTATTCACACTTATAATTATTAATCTTTTTTTAGTACTGAATAGTTGTAAAAGCGAAGTTAAAAAAGCAAAACTTATCACAAATAAAGAGGGAACTATAAAAAAAGTTTATGCCAGTAACGTTATTCCGTTTTTTGATCATTGGAAATTAATTTTAGGTGATGGATCAAATGTTGGAATTGCAAATAATTATGAGAATAAAGATTTCTTTTACACAACAAATGATGGTAAAAGTGATTGGGTAGTATTTAAAACGCCCAATGGAGGAGATACACATGGAACTTCAAATAATACGAGAACTGAATTGGCTCAAACAAAAAAATGGTATCCCAAGACGGCTAATGATAAATTAACAGCCACACTTAAAGTAATGAATGTTTCTGCTACTGGTGATGCTCGTGTTGCAGCTTCATATGCAGTTGTTGTGGGGCAGATTCACAGTGCAGATAAACATGAAAATGAACCACTTAAAATATTTTATAAAAAATTCCCAAGTCATACCAAAGGTTCTGTTTTTTGGCATTATGAAATCAATACTGCAGGTGAAGATAATTCAGGAAGATGGGATTATTCTACGGCTGTTTGGGGGGATGATTTTTCTGTGGTTGGTACAGATGAAAGTACGTATCCAGAAGAACCCAAAGAAGGTATTGCTTTAGGAGAAGAATTTAGTTATGTAGTTGAGGTGAAAAATGGAATTATGACTTTGAAATTTTTTAGTGAAGGACATGAAACTAAAATATTTACAAAAAATTTAATAGAATCTGAATATACTACAACTGCGGATATACCAGAGCAAACACGAAAATTATTTGTGCCAATTGGCCAAGACGGCGTAGAACGTGCAAATGCGTATGCTGGTGAAGGTTGTTTTTTTAAGCTCGGTGCTTACAATCAAACAAATGGAAAATCTCCCAATGAAAATAGAAACTGGTGCTCAGGAGCCGAAACCCATGGCGGTGATATTGAAAAACAATATGCTGACGGAAACTATGCTGAAGTTTGGTTTAAAACGGCAAGTATTTCTGTAAGTGATCATGCTGTGTCCAATGAAGGCTATTTTATTAAAAATGATTAAAGTAGCTGGTTCGTTTTTTAAGAATATCTTGTTATTTCAATTAGATCATAATCATTAAAACGCAAAAATTTAAAAAAGGGTAATGCTGTTAAAAATATGCTATTAGTAGTATGAAAATAAAAGATATAAAGGTTTTTGTTTGTTGTCCAGGGCGTAATTTTGTGACTGTTAAAATTATAACAGACCATGGCGTGTTTGGGTTGGGAGACGCTACCTTAAACGGTAGAGAATTGGCAGTTGTGGCTTATTTAGAAGAACATGTTATCCCTTGTTTAATAGGAAGAGATGCTCATCAAATAGAAGATATTTGGCAATATTTATTTAAAGGTGCTTACTGGCAAAATGGAGCTGTAAGTATGGCTGCAATAGGAGCTATTGATATGGCACTTTGGGATGTTAAGGGTAAAGTTGCTAATTTGCCTGTTTACCAATTATTAGGAGGTAAAAGTAGAAGGGGAATTACGGTTTATGCCCATGTTAATGGTGAATCTATTGAAGATGTACTTAATCATTTAGGAAAAGCTATAAAAGAAGGTTATAAGGTTGTAAGGTTACAATGTACCATACCTGGGACTGAAGGCACTTATGGTACTTTAGGAGGTAAAAAGAATTATTATGAACTACAAGGGAATAGACCTTTACCACCTGAACACCCATGGTCTACTAATCAATACCTAAATTTTATTCCCGAATTATTTAAGCGAGCAAGAGAGAAATTTGGTTATGATATTGAGTTGTGCCATGATATACATAGCCGGTTAACTCCTATTGAAGCTGCGCAATTAGGAAAAATGTTAGAACCATATCGTTTAAAATTTCTTGAAGATGCTGTAACTTATGATAACCCTGAGGGCTATAAAGTTATCAGAAATCATACCACTACGCCAGTAGCCTTAGGTGAAAAATTTAATACCATTTGGGATGCTAAACCCCTCATAGAAAATCAATATATCGATTTTGTAAGAACTGCGGCAACACATGGAGGAGGTATAACATCATTGAAAAAGTTAGCAGATTTTGCATCACTTTACCATGTACGTTTAGCACCTCATGGTGCGCCTGATCTTTCACCTATTTGCTTTATGGCACATATGCATGTGGATTTATGGGCACCCAACTTTGGAGTTCAAGAATTTATTGGATTTGGAACTCCAGAATTAAATGACGTGTTCAGTTTTAGTGCTAAATTTAAAGATGGTGAAATTTATATAAAGGATAAACCAGGTTTAGGAGTAGATTTTAATGAAGAAGCGGCAAAGCAATATCCATATAAAAGATCATACCTTCCAGTTACTAGGCTAAATGATGGCACCTTGTGGAATTGGTGAAACATATAAATTAATAATGTAACTAAATGTCAATCAGTTGTTTATTTTTTACTTTATAAGAAGGGGTTGATATGGTTTTATTTATAGCAATAATCAAAAGGTGTGGATTCACAACTTTTTTGTTTATCTAATTTTATAACATTATTTATTAATAACACACGTGTTTTTATAGATTATTTATAAATTGACATGTATTTTTGATTAATCAATATATTTTTTGATATTTTAATCTATTATTTTAATTCTTTTTAAGAAAAGCTACTTTTTTATTATAGTTGAAGAATTTTCAAGTTAAAATTTGAAATTATTTGCTTTTTAACAAAAGAATAACATATATTTGGAAAACCATTTTTGGTTAACCAATCTGAATAACCAGATTGGAAAACCAAAATTAATTTAAAAACCAATGAATAACTAAAAATGAACGACAAATGAATTTAAAAACTAAAGTAACATTAATGTTAATAATGATATTTAACATATCATTGTTTGCTCAGGACGGATATGAATTGTCCGGTACGATATCAGACAAGGCAAATATGCCTTTACCTGGTGTCAATGTAATTATAGCTAATTCTTCAAAGGGTACCTCAACAGACTTCGATGGGAAATTTAAAATAACGGTAAGAAGTGGAGATGTACTTGATTTTTCATTCATAGGCTATATTAAACAATCTATAACGATTACTAATCAAAAGACACTTAATGTTGTTATGGAAGAAGACACTGCTGTGTTAGACGAAGTAGTAGTGGTGGGTTATGGTACTCGTAAAAAATCACACCTTACTGGAGCTATAGCAAAAATTGGTGGTGAAGATGTAGCTGCTGTGCAAGTTGCACGTGTTGATGAAGCCTTGGCGGGTAAACTACCAGGGGTTTTAATCCAAAATCAAAGTGGAGAGCCTGGTTCAGACTTAAAAGTTCAAATTAGAACAGGTTCATCGCTTTCAAGCAGTTCCGACCCGTTAATTGT
The DNA here is from genome assembly GCF_001310225.1 of Pseudalgibacter alginicilyticus. Classification (GTDB taxonomy): domain Bacteria; phylum Bacteroidota; class Bacteroidia; order Flavobacteriales; family Flavobacteriaceae; genus Pseudalgibacter; species Pseudalgibacter alginicilyticus. Next base: position 3,620,616 of record NZ_CP012898.1, read on the forward strand.
TGTAGATGGATTTCCTATTTCAGGGAATTTAGCAACGGTTAACCCTAACGATATTGAGAGTATGGAGGTGTTGAAAGATGCTGCATCTGCTGCTATTTATGGTTCTTTGGGGGCTAATGGGGTTATTTTGGTTACCACCAAAAAAGGAAAATCTGGGAAGTTAAATTTCAGCTACAATGCCTACACAAGTACATCAAGAAAATATGTTAAGGATATTGAAATGCTAAAAACTGCTGGTGAATGGGCTGAAGAATTGCAGTCAGGAGCTTATGATCTCTCGCAAACTGACCCAGGTTTATTAGAATACAGGCTTTGGGCATACGAAAATGCACCAGATGTTGTGAGTATGGAAGATTGGCTTTTTCAAAGTGGTAATTCAACAAACCATGACTTTAGTGTTAGTGGAGGTTCTGAAAATATGAAGGCATTTGCTTCTATTGGATATTTGAATACCGATGGTATTGTTAAAGGTCAAGGTTATGAAAGGTACAATGGTAGAATGAATATTGATGCTAACTTAAATGATAAGTTAAAAGCAGGAATCAGTATGAATGGATTTTATGGACATCAGGATATTGTACCTTGGGAAATGAGAGACCTTTTAAGAGCCTATAGTATCAGTCCTATTTACCATACACAAGCGTCAATTGATTTTGTTCAAGAGTTAGATGCTAGAAGACAAGCTTTATTTAATTCAGGATATACAGGTCAAAATATAGGTAGAACTTTTGATCAAGATTATAGAGGTATTGGTTTGGATCCTACAAGTATATATGATTTACAACCTGGTGATGTAGTTCATGATTGGCAATATGGTAGAAATCAAAATGGAATTGGAGGAACAGGGGATGCTGGGGTTGCAGCAAAATTTGATAATTCTCAAAGGTATAAACAAACGCTTTATGGAAATGTAAGTTCTTATTTGGAGTATGAAATCTTAGAAGGATTAAATATAAAAACCATTTTTGGGGCAGATTCACGAGATGTTAAAGAGTATTATTATCGTGGGGTGTTAACAGACGGGCAACAACGTTCTAATCAAACTGATTTAGATATTTCGAATATTAAAAAATCTACAGTACTAAGTACTACTACTTTAGATTATTCAAAAGTGATTGCAGATAAGCATGATATATCTGCTGTGATAGGTATGGAATTTGTAAATACAAAATACAGAGGGATTTCTTCTAATGGAACCAATGTGCCTGTTGGCTTACCTCTTAACTATTCATTTTTTGAATCTGAAGATGTTGTATCTCAAAACATAGAAGAAAATCAGTCAAGAAGAGGTTTTTTCGGTAGAATAGCTTATGCATTCGATGATCGTTACTTAGTATCAGCTTCTATTAGAAGAGATGGTGATTCACGATTTGGGGCAAATGAAAAATATGCAGTATTTCCAGCATTTTCTTTAGGATGGAATATGCATAATGAATCTTTTTTAGAAAATAATGCTGTAATTAGTTTGCTAAAACCAAGGTTTAGTATGGGGTCTTTAGGAACTTCTTCAGACTTAGGTTCTTATAGCTCATTGAGTATTTTAGGGACCTCACCAACCGCTTTTGGAACAGGCTTTTTAATTCCAGATGAAATAGCAAATGCCGATCTAACTTGGCAAACCAATAAAGAGACTAACTATGGTGTGGATACAGGGTTTTTAAATAATCGCTTCAGATTTAGTGTTGATTACTATACCTCAGATGTTAATGATATGTTAATTAATCAAAGTGTTTCAGAGGTTTTAGGAACACCTCAAATTAGACTGAATCGCGGTGATATAACAAGTTCCGGTTTAGAGTTTGAATTAAATGCCAATCTATTACAAAAGGATAATTTTTCTTGGAGTATAAATGCCAATTTATCTACAGTTGAATCAGAAATCACCAGCTTGGGTGACTTAGATGAGCTACCTCGTCAAATTTATGGAGGGCCATCAGGTAGAGGGGCTGAATTTAGAAATTATGTAGGTGGTGAACTTGGTGAAATGTGGGGATATGAAAGTGCAGGACAAGTTGAATCTATTTATATGGAAGACCCAACAAGAAACATTGGATACCAAAGTGGTCTACATTATGTTGTTGATCAAAATGGTGATGGTGAAATAACTTATGAAGATGATTATGTTAAATTAGGTTCAGCAACTCCAGATTTTTATTGGGGGGTGTCAAGTAATTTTAATTATAAGAATTTTGATTTTGCTTTCCAGTTTCAAGGGTCTCAAGGGGCAGAAGTTTATAATATTGACCCTATTTATTGGCAATCTTTATTTCGTGATGCTACAGGACCAAGTTTTGATGCTAATAACGATGGTATTGCTGATAACAATGGCCTGCATTATTTAGAGTCTAGAGATGTGCATGGAGGCATGATTCAAGATGCATCTTACATTGCTTTAAGAAATCTAACTTTAGGTTATACTCTTGATTCAGATTTTATAAGCAAAGTGGGTATAGGTTCTATGAGAGTTTATCTTGCAGCTTCTAATCTGCTGTATATAATGGGAAAAGATTATACATCTTTTAACCCAGAGGGTATAGAAATCGAAAATGATGGTTATGCAGGACCAACAACTTATGGATACCAAGAAGGTGCAAGCCCAATTGTTAGAAGTTTTACGTTCGGTGTAAATGTTAATTTTTAATTAATAAATAATGAAAAAAATGAAAATTATATATATAGTATTAGTCTCTATGTTGTTGATAACAGCATGTGATAATGATTTAGATCAATTGCCTTCCTTAGACTTGGAGGCAAGTAATTTGGAAGAGTTTGGTCCCGTTTTAAATGCAGCATATTATTATCAGACAGGAGTTGCAATGCCACAATTGGTTATGGGAGATTTCAGAGCAGACAATATGTTGATGATTGAGAATCCATTTACATCAATGGATACTTATAATGCAGATTTAGGAGGCGGTGATATGACAGGCGCATTTTTTAGCCCCGTTTATAGTAATTTGTATAAAGCTATTTTAAGTGCAAATAATGTTATTGAAAATTCATTAGACGCTACAGAAGTAGCAGAAGCTAAATTTTTAAGAGCTTTGTCTTACTTTAAGCTAGTGATGATTTTTGGTGATGTTACTGTAAACTTATCATCATCACCGAGCACTTCGGATTTGTCTATTTTAGTAAGGCAACCAGTAGATGATGTATATAATAATGTTATAATTCCAGATTTACAAGATGCTATATCAGGCTTAACCAATGCAGGATTAGCAACTGGGCGTGCTTCTCAAATAGCAGCACGAGCATTTTTAGGTAAAGTCTATATGTATAGAGGGAATTTTTCTGAAGCTGTAACAGAGCTTGGAGCTGTAGTAAGTGGAGCAAGTGGAGTAGGAATTACTTTAGAAAGTGATTTTGCAGATGTTGTTACAGATGTGAGTTCGGAAATTCTTTTTGCAACAAAAATATCTTCTTCCATTCCTAATGCAGATGGTACTACTTCTGCTTCTACGTTTGTAGGATGGTTTTCTGGAGCTGATACAAAAACTCTCACGCCTTTAGATCCACGTTTAACTGCTGCATTTGATGCAAGTAGTGCTGCTGGAGGAGGTACTGATTTAAGAAAAGCATTAACTATTGACGAAGTAAACGCAAAAGGAACAAAATATACGGGAGGTTTGGATCAAGACTTTATTGAAATGAGATTGTCTGATGTTATCTTGATGTATGCTGAAGCATTAAATGAAACTACTAATGCAAATGGATCACAATCTGCAACTATTTTATCTGGATTAGATGCCATAAGAACCAGAGCAGGATTAACTAGTTTAAGTGGTACAGCTACTACACAAGCTACTGTTAGAACTGCAATAGCTAAAGAAAGAAGGTTAGAGTTGGCATTAGAAGGACATAGATGGTTTGATTTAGTAAGAACAGGTACTGTTGATGCAGAAATGGGTATGACAATTGATAGTGATTATTATGTGTTTCCAATTCCAAATTCAGAAATTCTTGCTACCAATGGTGTAATTACTCAAAATGATGGATACAACTAAAAAAACAAATAAAATTAAAAAAGTAATTTGAGGTTGTTTAGTTTTAAGTTATGCTGGTTTGATTTTCAAATCAGTATAACTTTTTTGTTTTGTTTGCTTTCCAAAAACAGGAAGTTAATAATTTGAATTTATTAATTTTAAGTTCAAACTGCATAATTAATAACAGATATATAAACATGAAAAATAACACGAAATTAATAGGGAAGAATATTCTTATTACCGCTGGTGCTCAAGGAATAGGGGAGGCTATTACCAGACATTTTATCGATAGTGGTGCAAATGTTGCTATCCATTATTTTTCCAGTGCTGATACCGCAAACCAATTAAAGGAATATGCAATCAGTAAAGGGCAAAAAGCAGTTGCGTTACGTGGTGATTTAACTAAAGAAATTGATGCCAATGCAGTAGTAGAAAAAGCGGCAGAAGCTTTTGAGGGGCTGGATATATTAATTAACAACGCAGGTTCGCTTGTTGCTCGAAAAATGCTGAGTGAAATGGAAGATGATTTTTGGCATAAAGTTATGGATATAAACCTTACATCTATGATGTTGGTTACTAAAGCTGCAACTCCTTTTTTGGTAAAAAATAATAATAGTAGTATTGTTAATTTGGCTTCGCTCGCAGGTAGAAAAGGAGGTCATCCAGGATCATTAGTTTATTCTACAAGTAAGGGGGCTATCTTAACATTTACACGAGCTCTTTCATCGGAATTAGGACCTCAAGGTGTTCGAGTAAATGCTGTGGCTCCAGGGCTAATTCTTGGTACGTCATTTCACAATACGCATACAACAAAAGAATCAGCAGCAGCAACAACGGCAAGTATTCCAATCCAACGAGCAGGGAATGCAGATGATGTTGCGAGAGCGGTGTTGTACTTAGCGTCTGAATACGATGGTTTTATTACAGGTGCTACTTTAGACATCAATGGAGGTGTTTATAATATGTAATACCTTGCTGAATTAGAGCCGATAAAGAGCTAAGCCTTACTTTGCTCATAGTGTTTTTATGTTTAATCTTATTTAATAATACGTTTATGTTAAAGACTCAGGTTATACACCCAACAATTTTGGAAGTGCTCGCGCGTTCAGGCCATTTTGCACAAGTTGTTATTGCAGACGGTAATTTGCCAGTTGCAGCTATGACAGGGCCTAATTCTACTACGGTACACCTTAATTTTCGCCCAGGGATTTTAGATGCTATAACAGTACTGGAAGGTGTTTTGCAAGTCTGTCCTATTCAGGGGGGTATTGTTATGGAAAAGCCAGCTGAAGCAAATGCAGAGATACATGATGCTTACAAAAAAATGCTTGGTAATGTAACCTGGAATGAAATGGAGCGTTGGGCTTTTTATGATAAAATAAGAGAACCTGCCACTACTTTAATTATACAAACTGGTGAACAGCGTCGCTATGCAAATTTAATTTTAACTGTTGGAGTTGTGAAAATGGCTGAAGAAAGAAATTTTTAGCAATTTGAAATTCTTTATTTTAATATAATGAAAGTTGTTTTCATATTTATGAAGAATATCAATCCTTGTAGCTCTGCGATAATATTGATAATGTTGACTATGTAACAATAGAACAACTAAAAATAAGTTTAAAATGGAAAAAAAAATAAAGGTATTAGTTTTTGGATCCGGATTTGCTGGTCAAGGGCATGCAGATGCTTTTCGGGCTTTTGACGTTGATGTGGTTGGTATTGTTGGTAGAACAGCAAATGTAGTAAGTAAAGTAGCTGATAAAATGGGTATTCCATATTCAGGAACAGACTGGTTGCAAGCATTAGAGGATTGTCAACCAGATATTGTTTCTATAGCTACGCCTGGTGGGGCTCATTTTGAGCCAATAAAACAAGCTATTGAGTTTGGCTGCCATGTGTTTAGTGATAAACCCTTAACTGATAGTGGTAATTCTGCATTAGAGTTATACGAACTTGCTAAAAATAAAAAAGTAAAAACGGCCTTTGCTTCTAGCTTTCGATATATGCCACATATTCAGCATGCCAAACAGCTAATAGCTGATGGTGCTATTGGAGAACCTACTGAAGTTGAATGTATTTCTCATTTTAATTTGGAGCGAGATATTCCTTTTGGTTGGTCGCATCGTAAAGAGGAAGGTGGGGGACGTTTAAATAATAATTTTACTCACATGATGTCTATTGTAACATCTGTAATTGGTGAAAAAATTCTGTCTATTATTGGAGAAGTGCGTGATGATATGGGGAAAGCGCCTATTGTTGAAGGGGTGCATAATTTTAAAACACGAAGGGACTTTATTCCTAAAGATTTAAATGATCCTGCGTTAAAATGGGGTCAAAGCAATGTGGAGTGGTCTTATACTGTGTTAGCACAATTGGAAAGTGCAATGGCATTTAAACCAGTTTCTGTGCTTTTTAAACATGGCGGGTTAACCCCAAGATTTAATGAAGATCATATTGTGTTTTATGGAACAAAAGGAGCCATTTATATTAAAGGGCATTACGGCATGGGGCCTCTTTATATATGGGATAAAAATAATACATGGAAAACCTTGGCACTCCCAAATGATATTGTTGCTAATCAGCCAAAAATTGTAGGTGATACTGAACGAAATTGGCATTACTTAGTTAGGGAATTTGTAAAAGATATTAAAGGAGAAACTGCAGAGCCTTATCAAACTTTCAAAGAAGGTAGTTTATATCAGAAACTTATCGACTTAATTAGGAAGAATAATAATTGGACAGATGTTTCTCATCTGCAATAAAAGTCGAATTATGTTTTATGACTATCTTGTTATTGCACTTTATTTTATTATAATCCTTGCTATTGGTGTTGTGTTTTCACGAATGGCAAGTAAATCCACTAGTGATTATTTTCGTGGGGGAGGTAGAATGTTATGGTGGATGGTTGGATCGACTGCTTTTATGGCTCAGTTTTCAGCAGTAACTTTCACAGGAGCGGCAGGTAAAGCATTTACTGACGGTTTTGCAATTAGTGCTGTATATATTGGTAATACTTTTGCATTTTTTTGTGGATGGGCATTTTTTGCACATCGCTTTAGACAAATGAGAGTGGATACTCCTACAGAAGCTATAAAAGCAAGATTTGGTAAACAGAATGAGACTTTTTTTTCTTGGGCATTAATTGTGTTTTCATTCCTGAATGCTGGTGTTTGGTTGAACGCATTAGGTGTTTTTACCAGTGCTGTTTTTGATGCAGATATTTCTTTAACCATTATTTCAATTGGTCTCACTGTACTTTTTGTTTCAGTATTATCAGGTGCTTGGGGGGTAGTTGCCTCAGACTTTGTTCAGACTTTAGTCGTGGCTGTGGTTTCTATAGCTTGCGCAGTGGTGGCATTAGTAAAAGTCGGAGGTCCGGTTAATTTAGTTACCAATTTTCCAGGAGGTTTTATTATAGGGCCAAATATGAATTACCCCATAATATTATTAGGTACTTTCATCTTTTTTTTACCTAAGCAAATAATAACCATGATGAATCTTCATGATTCTTTTCGATTTCTAAATGCAAAAGACTCTATTAATGCTCGTAAAGCTGCCTTATTAGCCATGACTCTTATGGGGGTAGGTACCATCATTTGGTTTATTCCACCTTGGGCAGCTGCTACTTTGTATCCAGATGCAGCAGCAGATTATGTGCAATTAGGAAACAAAGCGGCAGATGCTGTTTATTTAGTGTTTGCACGAAATGCGATGCCTATAGGTACAGTTGGATTACTTATGGCTGGACTTTTTGCTGCTTCCATGTCTTCCATGGACTCGGCCCTAAATAAAAATGCAGGAATTTTTGTTAGAAGCATTTATCAACCTTTTTTAGCTAAAAGGAATAAACACACAAGCGATAAAAAATTGTTGCGAATCAGTCAGTTAGTTAGTTTGGTTAGTGGAATTGGGGTTGTTATTGCAGCACTTTATTTTGCATCGTTAAAGGAACTTAGTTTGTTTGAACTTATGATGTCAGTTTCTACCATGATCCAGATGCCAATGATGGTGCCTTTATTATTAGGGATTGTAGTAAAAAAAACACCGCAGTGGGCGCCTTGGGCTACTATTGCCGTTGGATTGTTTGTTTCTTGGCTTGTTGCAAACGTGATAACAGCAGAAGTTTTTGTGTCAATATTTGGAGTTGAAACGCTTAGTAATCGAGAAATTATTGATATGAATATAATTCTAACTATTGCTGGACATGTTTTTGTTACCTCTGGGTTTTTCTGGGCAACTTCATTGTTTTATAACGAGTCAAATGATAAAAACAAACTTGAGACCAATCGTTTTTTTAATAATCTAAAAACACCTGTCATTGCAGATATTTTACAAGATGAATTTGACTGTCAACAAAGACGGAAATTAGGAAATATGGTAATAGTCATTAGCGTTAGCCTTTTGATGATGACTTTAATTCCAAACCCGAATTGGGGGAAAATACTCTTTTTTTGTTGTGCATTAATTGTTTTTTGCATCGGTTTTTTATTGAAGCAAAGTGCTAAAAATAAAACTTCTTAAACCAACATAAGTATACATTTTTTATGACAGTTTATGTGTTATTTGATGAATACAAAATGGTATAAAAATATCTAAAACAAGCTTGTCCATTAAATAAAACATATGAAGTGTATTTTATAAAATACACTTCACGAATTAGTCATGCATTATTCTATTCTTTCTAACAAAGTATTGATTTCTTATTATAATTAGGTGTTGTTTTTAACGAATTATGTGTTAAAGTTTAAAAATAATTTGTTTTAAGTAAAAATTAACATATATTTGGATAACCAATTTGGTTAACCAGTTTTGAGCTGATGTCAAATGGTATAGTTGTAAGTATAATTTTGAAAAAAATATTTTTATTTATGAGTTAAAAAATGAATCAATAAGGTTGGAAAATAACTTGCCTTAGTTAATTTACATTTTAAACGAGGGAGAAAACTTATAGACATATAGATTGAACAATTATTTTGAAAATATAATTGTTGTAAAAGGCTAAACTAAAAGGTAGTATACTACTAATGATTAAAACATAAATGACTAATTATGAACTTGAAAACTAAGCTATTTTTAACGGTATTATTGATATTCAATATTACTTTATTTGCACAAAATGGTATGACCGTAAGTGGTACTGTTGTGTCTGCAACGGATAATATTCCAATTCCAGGTGTTAACGTTATAGTTTTAAAAACGACTAAAGGAGTAACAACTGATTTTGATGGAAATTATCAAATTAAAGTAAATAAAGGCGATATATTGCAATTTTCATATGTTGGATTTACCACTCAAACAGTTATTATAGAATCGCAAACGTCTATTAATATTGCTTTATCAGAAGATTTAGCAACCTTAGATGAGGTGGTGGTTGTTGGTTATGGTTCTTTAAAAAAATCTAATATAACAAGTGCTATTTCTACTTATAAAAATGAAAACATGGATCAATTGCCAGTATCTAGAGTAGATCAAGCACTACAAGGAAAGATTGCTGGTGTTCAAATTCAAAACACATCATCTGCTGCAGGAGAAGCTCCACAAATTAGAATTAGAGGACAAGCTTCAATTAATGCTAGTCCAGATCCTTTGGTTGTTGTAGATGGTCAAGCCATTGAGGATGGTTTAGAATCATTAAACATGGCAGATGTTGCTGATATTTCTGTATTAAAAGATGCTTCATCTGCTGCTATTTATGGTTCTAGAGGAGCCAATGGTGTTATTTTAGTAACAACTAAAAGTGGTAGTGATAGAAAGACTTCATATAGTTTTAATCATTCCGTTGGTTTTAAAAGTGCTTACAAGTTATATGATGTTCAAACGTCTTCAGAGTATGTTAGACAATTATATGCTGAGCAAGAATTAAGATTGAATGACCCACTGTGGACCGGAGCTGTTCCAACTATCCCAATAGGTGATCAAAAACAATATATAGCTGAGCAATTATTTTCAGGTGGTGAAGGTACTCTTTATCAAGATGAATTTATGAGAAATGGTGTTTTTAGAAATATAGGATTGAGTGCTTCTGGAGGAAATAAAGGATTAAGGTATAGAATATCTGGTGCTTACAATGGTGACGAAAGTATGATGAAAAAAAGTAATTATGAAAAGTATCAATTTAGAGTGAAATTGGATGCTGATTTGAGTGACAAAATATCAGTTGGAGTTAATGTGGCACCAACTTATTCTGAAACTGAAAGACCAGCTAATGATTATAGAGATTATTTTAGGTTTCCTAGTTTTATTCCTATTACGCATACCGCTGAAACTATAGCGCTTATTCAATCAGGTGGTAATAATTTAGATGTAGCAGTTGGGGATTATGCTAATCCACAACACTTTGAAAGTTTATCGTTTGAGAATACTAATTTTCCAATGCCCGATGGGTCAATATATACAAGTACTAATCTTTCTAATCCTTGGACCACTAGTAGTATCAATCCGTTTAAGGTTTTAAATTTACAAGACGATACTGAAGAACAATTCAGGGTTCAAGCAACTTTTGATTTGTCTTATAAAATAAATAGAGACTTAACATTTAAGACTTCAGCAAGTGCTTATTATAGATTTTCAGATAGAGTACAATGGGTAGGCACCAATGCACAATCAGCAACAAATACAAATTATGCAGTATACTTAAGAAGAAATTATAGAGATTACTTAACAGAGAATACTTTAAATTATATAAAAGATTTTAAAAAACATTCGTTTAATGTTTTAGCTGGTTTTTCCGCCCAAAGAACAGATTATTATAATTCAAGTTTCACTGGTACAGATTATCCAAATGAGAATATTAGAACATGGAATAGTGCAGGGTCTATAGTTAAAGCAAATTTAAATTCATCAGGGGATGATGGAGGAGAAATTAAAAATGCAACGGCCTTGTTGTCATACTATGGTAGATTAGTGTATTCTTATGATGGTTTGTTTAATCTTACAGGTACTATTAGAACAGATGGAGCTTCACAATTTGGACCAGGGAATAAGTGGGGTACATTCCCATCAGTTTCTGGAGGTGTTAATTTAGCAAAATTGAATTTTTTAGAATCATCCGATGTAATCAGTAGGTTAAACTTTAGAGCTGCTTATGGTGAAACGGGAAACAACCGTACAGATCAATTAGGAGGGAATAATTCATACAATCCTTACATAAGTACTTTAGATGTACAAAATTATGTTTCAGGTAGTGGCAATGGAATTGTTGCTAATGGTCAAGCTACCCTATATGATTTTTTAGATGCTCAGTTTAATGCAGATCTTACTTGGGAAACTACAGTGTCAACAAATTTAGGTTTTGATTTGGGGCTGTTTAGAAATAGAGTCAATTTATCTGCTGAGTTTTATGAGTCAAATACAGATAAACTACTTTTAACAACTAATAATCAATTATTTTCAGGGATAGCATTTTCTTGGAATAATGTTGGAAGTCTTCGCAATCAGGGACATGAAATTGAGTTGTCAACAACTAATATTGCAACAGAAAATTTTAGATGGACAACTTCTGCAAATTATGCATCAAACAGACTTAAATTGACTGATTTTGGAGGTAATGCAGAAACTCCTCAAACTGGAGAAAGAGGTGAACAATATATTTCACAAGTAGGTAGCCCATTGGTTCAATTTTATGGATATAAAACGGATGGTATTTGGTTGTCGCAAGAAGAAATAGATGCATCTGGTTATACCACTAATGACGTTAGTATTGGTACTTTAACACCTGGAGCTTTAAAACTTGTAGATTACAATAATGATGGTAAAATAACTATAGATGATAGAACTGTAATAGGCGATCCATATGCAGATTTTACTTGGGGTATGACAAATACTTTTGAATATAAGAGTGTTGATTTATCATTCTCTTTTCAAGGGGTTCAAGGTATAGAAATGTACGAAGGAGATACAGGTTATACAGAAACCAAAAGCCAGGTAACAAATTACACCAAGAACCGTTGGGTAAGCCCATCCAACCCTGGAGATGGTCAAACACCTTACGAAAATAATGGTGGGATACATTGGGTGTTGACTGATTATGGTATTGATGATGCATCATACGTTGCTTTAAGAGAGGTAACTTTAGGTTATAACTTAGATGAAAGATGGTGTAAACAAATAGGCTTAGATCAATTACGAGTTTATTTTACGGGGCAAAATTTACTTTATTTAACTGCTAAAAGCTTTAGGGGATTGAATCCTGAGAGTAGAAGAACAAGTGGTGTTTATAGTGGTGCATTATATACTGGATATGATAGAGGCGGGTACCCAGTACCTAAAACTATGGTGTTAGGTTTTGATGTTAAATTTTAATTATTAAAATAAGTCTTATGAAATATATATATAAATTTTTAATTGGCACATTATTTTTAAGTGTTGTTAGTTGTAGTGAAGATTTTATAACTGTTGATCCGCAATCTTATATTACCGAAGAGATTTATTTCTCAAATACAGAGGAATTGAATATTGCTTTAAATGCTTGTTATGGAGGTATGAGAGCGCCCGCAGCAGAAGAATGGAAATTTACAGAGTTGCGTTCTGATAATACTGTAATGAATCAAATAGGAACTACCTCTCCAGATAATATTTTCTATTTATCATATGATGGATTTTTTATAGGGACTAATGATGATAACTTGAAAAACTTTTGGTATTATACTTATGTAAATATTAAAAATAATAACATTCTTTTGGACAAAATGAATGTTAATTATAGAGAAGGTACTATTGTTTATGATGGTAATTCTATTAATGCTACGGAGCAAGATATCAAAGATGTTGCATCTCAAGCTAGTTTTTTAAGGGCGTACCATTATTTTAATTTAGTGCGTCTTTTTGGAGATGTGTTTTTAGTAACTGAACCAATATCTCCAGTTGATGCTTCTGTAATCAATAGAGTTGATAAAAGCTTAGTTTATGATTTGATAATTGCCGACCTTTTAAATACAATTTCTAACGGAAACTCAGCAAAGTATGCCGATATCACTTCAGCAAATGCAGGTAAGGCAAATGCATGGTCTGCAAAAGCTTTGTTGGCAAAAGTATATTTAACGTTAGGACGTAAATCAGATGCTTTACCATTGTTGACAGATATAATAGCTAACAGTGGGTATGGTTTAGAAAGTACATATGAGGATGTTTTTTCGATAACAAATGAGCTAAATAAAGAAATTTTATTTACTATTCGCTATAAATCAGGTGAAGGTAATTTAGGGTCTCCATTTACTACTAGTTTTGCGCCAGCAACACCAAGTAGTAATACAAATGGAGAAACTATTTTTGTAGTGTCAAGTCAAGGGGATAATGCTCCTGGTCAAGAGTTATATGATACCTATAATACAGCAGATGCTCGTAGGGATTTTATTTTACCCTCTCGAGATGCAAGTGTACCTCGAAAATTGTTTTACACTAAATTTTGGTATTTTTTAACTGTTCGAGATGATTCTGAATTTGATTTTCCAATTATCCGTTTTGCAGATGTATTGTTGATGTATGCTGAAGCAGCTGGAAGTGCAGACCCAAATACGTTAACTTATATTAATAGGGTTAGAGCAAGAGCTGGTTTAACAGGGGCAAATGCGCTTACATCTACAGATATTAATACACCTGAAAAATTTGATCTTGCTGTAGCTAATGAAAGACGTTGGGAATTAGCAGCTGAAAATCACAGGTGGTTTGATATTTTAAGATATAGTACCACGTTACCCACTCTTAATGCCGTTGATATCATGGAAAATCATTTTGAAATAATGGTGCCATTATTATATTCTTTTTATAATCAAAATACAGAAGATGTCACTTTAGAAATTTTAAAAGAAAGAGTTAATGAGAACACTCTGTTGTTGCCTATTCCACAAATAGAATTAGATACTAATAATAAAATTGAAATCAATCAGAATCCAGGGTATAATTAGAAAACAAAATATAAAATGGCAGCTTTACTCGTTTTTTTAAACACAAATTTATAATGAAAAGATATAAGGTTTTCCGAAGAGAAATTTTATCAATTATTTTAATAGCTTTTTTAGCTATTAGTGCCACTTGTCAAGATAAATCAAGTAACAAGTCTGGAGAGGATATTAAGATTGATAAAAAAGAAAAGAAGAAAAAAAGAAAGAAATATAAGTTGCCTAATATCGATTTAAACCATTGGAGTGTTACAACACCAGAATTAAATGATAAAGGAGGTGCTATGAATATTGAGCCACCGGAAATTTTGAATTATGCTACTGATGAAAGGTTAATACCGTATATGTATAATGATTCTACTAGTGGAGCATTGGTATTTTATTCGTATCCAAGTGATGCAACAACAGCAAATACAAAATATACAAGATCTGAATTAAGAGAACAAATGGTTCCTGGTGATAATAATACTAATTGGACCTTTGCTCAAGGGGGCGTGATGAAAGGTAAATTAGCCATGGAACAGGTTAGTAGGGCTTCAGATGGTAAATATCATAAAGTTATCATCATGCAAATTCATGGTAGGTTAACTAATGAACAGCGAGATTTGATTGGTCAAAAAGATAACAATGCACCACCAATTTTAAAAATTTATTGGCAAGATGGCAAAGTGCGTGTTAAAACCAAAGTTCTTAAAAATATAAGTGTTACTGACGAAGAGTTATTGCATGAAGATGCTTGGGATGATGACAATGGGTTTAATTTTGAACAAGAAGTAGGCTTTAGAACTTTCACTTTAGAAGTAAGAGTGTCTGAAGGAAAGATGGTAATAGTATTAAATAATGCGGAATATAAAGTTTATGAAGGTGTTAGCATGCGAAGATGGGGAATTTTTGAAAACTACTTTAAAGCAGGAAACTATTTTCAATCAAGAGATGAGGGATCTTTTGCAAAAGTAAAGTATTATGAGTTAGAGGTAACTCATTAAAAAATGGGGTTTATTAACTAATACATACTATTTTTGTGTTCTTAAATTATTAACTATTTAAAAGGGATTAGATGAAATTAGAAGCAACCACAACTAGTGAAAATCAAGAATTGCAAAATGTTATAATTAGTAAAATCAGGGATTTAATAAATTACAAAAATTTAGAACCTGGAGATAAGTTACCGTCAGAAAGAATGTTGTCTGACAAATTTGAAGTAAGCAGAAGTAATGTTAGAGAGGCTATTCAGAGATTAGAGAAGTACGGTTTGTTAAAATCCATTCCTCAAAGTGGGACTTTTGTAGCAAATATAGGAGTTATTGCTATGAATGGTATGATTGAAGATATTTTAAGATTAGAAACACCTGATTTTAAATCTTTAGTTGAAACTAGGATTTTATTGGAATTAAAAACAGTAAAATTAGCTTCTTTAAGGCGTTCTGAAAATGATTTGAAAAATATTAAAGAAGCATTGGATGCCTACGAAAAGAAAGTAATCTCAGGTGAAGATGCTGTTCAGGAAGATTTACTATTTCATTTAGCTATAGCAAAAGCATGTGGTAATAGTACAATAAATACTTTTATGTTGAGTATTACACCTCAAATAATTATGAATTTTGAAAAATATCATGTTTGTGATAAAAGACTTTCTGTTATAGGTATTGAAGAACATAAAGAAATATATGAAGCTATAAAGAAGCAGGATCCTGTATTGGCTAAGCAAAAAATGAAAGATCATTTTAGTTTGTTATACCAGTACTGTTATAATGTA